>NZ_JAQFJI010000013.1:0-72647 GCF_030440055.1 Streptococcus sp. SO4 | reverse complement strand
ATAAAGAGATTCTAGACAAGCTTTTGAGCTATTCAGAAGACTTGAAACACCACTATAATCTCTATCAACTCTTGCTTTTTCACTTCCAGAATAAAGAAGCTGACAAATTTTTCGGACTTATTGAGGAAAATCTAAAGCAGGTTCATCCTCTTTTTCAGACTGTCTTGAAAACCTTCCTCAAGGTTAAAGAAAAGATTGTCAACGCCCTTCAATTACCTTATTCCAACGCCAAATTGGAAGCAACCAATAATCTCATTAAACTCATCAAACGAAATGCTTTTGGTTTTAGGAACTTTGATAACTTTAAGAAACGAATTTTCATCGCTCTGAATATAAAAATGGAGAGGACAATCGTTGTCCTCTCCAGATGTTAGCTTTTATTCAACCGACTTCAGTTGACAGAGAGCCAAAACCTTTAAGTAGCCGGTTGACCAAAAGTAGAACAGATACGAAAAAAAAACCTTGAACCCAAGGCTTTTTCCTGTTGTATTAGATGCCCCCTACAGGGATCGAACCTGTGACCCACGGATTAAGAGTCCGCTGCTCTGCCAGCTGAGCTAAGGAGGCAAACAAAAAAGCTGTATTGGTGCCGAAACTTCACGGTTTGTATTGAACCCGCGCAATTAAGCAGGTGGGCAACTCGCTCTAACTGAAGCTGTTTCCGTGTGAGACGGCCTACATGCTGTTAGAAGACTTTTGTTTCCCTAATAATACAAAAAATAGTCGGTCAACACTTAAGTGTGAGGTCGTACACCACAGCGTTTCTATGTTTATATAATACCACTTTTTCAAAAAAAATCAAGGGGTAAATGTAATTATTTGGAAAGGATTTCACAAATTTCGTAATTTATCAATGGTTTCCTTGCGTTGAGCGAGGGCCCGTTCGTATTTCCCAGTATCTTCTGGTGAGAAATAGCTATGGTTGCGGATTTTTTCTGGCAAATAATCTTGCTTGACCCAGTGGCCAGGATAACTATGTGGATAGAGGTAGTTTTGGGCATTGCCCAGTTCCTTGCTTCCGCTATAGTGACCATCACGAAGGTGTCTTGGAATCGGTAGATGACCTGATGTTTTAAGGTCAGCCAGAGCCTTATCCATAGCCACATAGGCTGTGTTTGACTTGGGCGAGAGTGCCAAATCAATGACGACATTGGCTATGAGAATGCGAGCTTCTGGAAATCCAATTCTCTGTGCAGCATCCAAGGCAGTCACGGTATGGATTTGAGCATCGGGATTGGCTAAGCCAATATCTTCATAGGCAATCACAGTCAAGCGACGAGCTAGGCTTGGTAGATCCCCAGCTTCGATCAAGCGAGCAGCATAGTGGAGACTAGCATCCACATCTGAACCACGGATGGATTTCTGGAGAGCAGAGAGAACATCATAGTGTCCATCCCCATCCTTGTCCATGGTAATATAGCTCCGCTGCAGACTATTTTCCATAATATCGAGCGTGATATGGCGGATGCCTTCGTCATTTGCCGGAGTAGAAAGAACTGCCAAATCCAGCGAGTTGAAGGCAGAACGAAGATCTCCATTTGTAGATGTTGCGATAAAATCAAGGGCATCATTATCTAACTCAACAGGGAAATCAAAGCCACGTTCAGGATCAGTGAGGGCGATTTGAATGGCCTCTTTGACATCTTGGTTAGACAAGGGTTCCAATTCAAAAATCTGAACACGACTACGGATGGCTGGAGTGACAGAAAAGAAAGGATTTTCAGTTGTCGCCCCAATCATGATAACCAATCCACTTTCTAAGAGAGGCAAGAGGAAGTCTTGTTTAGTCTTGTCGAGACGATGAATCTCGTCTAGTAGTAGTACAAGTCCACCTGAGAATTTAGCTTCTTCAGCAATTTCTTGGAGACGTTTTTTGCTATCAACTGTGGCATTAAAGGTTCGAAAGGCATACTTGGTCGTTCCAGCGATGGCCGAAGCGATACTGGTTTTTCCGATGCCCGGAGGTCCATAGAGAATCATGGATGACAGGCGGTTAGCCTCCACCATGCGACGGATGATTTTACCTGGGCCGACCAGATGCTCCTGACCTATGACTTGGTCGATGGTTTTGGGGCGCATACGAAGCGCGAGATTGTCTGGCATAGCAGTCCTTTCTAACATGGATTTTCTGATACTAATGTGGTAATATGGTAGTATCTATTTTAGCATATTTCCGAGTATTCGGGGCGATTAAAGAGTTGTATAGAAAGAGGACAAGATGGCAACATACGGATTTTTAGATGTTTTACAAGAAGAGTTGGACAAGAACTTTCCTTTTGATTATGAGATTAGCTGGGACAAGCGCAATCATGCGGTAGAAGTGAGTTTTCTGCTAGAGGCGCAAAATGCCGCAGGAGTGGAGATGCTGGATGAGGACGGAGAGGTGTCGTCAGACGATATCCTTTTTGAAGAAGCGGTGCTCTTTTACAATCCTGCTAAGTCAACAGTCAATGCAGAAGACTATTTGGCAGTTATCCCTTACCTACCTAAAAAAGGTTTTTCTCGTGAATTCTTAGCCTATTTTGTCCTATTTCTTAAGGATACTGCCGAGATTGGGCTAGATGCCCTCATGGACTTTTTGGAAGACCCAGAAGCAGAAGAATTCGTCATGGAATGGAACCAAGAAGTCTTTGAAGAAGGGAAAGCAGACTTGGAAGAGGGAGAATTTTACCCTTATCCGAGATATTAGGAGTTGGTTGGAGATTTTATGAAGAAAATTGGGATTTATTTGGTTTATGTGCTAGCTGTTGTCTTTATTATGCTAGCTTTTGCCTGTGGAACAATCGCATTTGCAGAGTTGGGGTATTCCGCAGTTTTAGTCTTTACTTTTGGTTATGCTTTCGCCTTTCTAAGCATGTATTTAATCTTTATTCTTCATGAGCTGGGACATGCTTTTTGTGGCTACTTGACAGGCTATCGGCTGGTGGCTTTTGGATTAGGAAACTTTCTTTTGACTAAAAAGTCAGGCAGGTTTTATCTTAGCAGAACAGCCGTTCTCAAAAATGTTGGCGCTCAATACATTGGTTTAAAAGAGGATGAAAACGATCAAAGAATCATCCTGATGCTTTCAGGAGGCTTACTTGTCCATCTTAGCTTGATGTTATTGGCGGTATTGTTTGGATTTTTTACAAAAAGCTGGTATTTTGCTGGTACTTGGATTTTTCTTAATTTGTCTTTCTTTCTAAACAATGTTTTGCCAGTCGATATCACCGATGGAGCAAAAATAGTAGAATTGATGCGGCATCCTGAGAATGTGACTTATGCTTATGTGATGTTGAGGCATTCTGCCCAGACCTTGCTAGCTCCTCAAGAATATGATTTGAAAGATTTTGTTCAACCAGTTCCTGAGGATGCAAAAGGGAGCTTTGTTGGTAGTGTATCAGCACTACAGGGATTAGTTTTTATCATGGAGGGTAAGCTTGAGTCAGCTAAAAAGCACTTGCAAACTTTACTTGAAAATACAGATAACTCAATGATTAGAACAATTTCTCAGTTATACCTTCTTCAAGTAACCTTGCTAGAAGGAGATAATAAGAAAGCGGAAGAATATGCAAGCATTCGAGGAGTCAAATCCTTTTTATCTCTAAAAACAGCAGATATGCAGGTCATTCAAGCTTGGTATCAATTTAAGGTAAAGAAAGATGTAGTTCAAACTCACAAGGCTATGAAGATTGCTAGACAGAAAATGAATAGCAGCCGAATGCTGCGGGATGAGAAAGCCTACTACCAGCAGTGGTTAGATGAGTTGGAACAAGCCATACAGGAAGAAGAGACTCAGGTTAGCTGAGAAATAGAAAAGGGAGCTGTCCGATGCTTCAGAAATTTAAGCGGTTATTTAGTAAGAAATCCCAAGAATCTCAAGAACGTGAGTCGTTTCTTCCCCGAAATCGCTTTGCGGATCTAGATTTCGAGCGAGTATTGAAGTCAGGAACTCGTTGTTGTGTTGATGAAGATGGGCACTATGTTGAGGATGGTAAAATCACATTATTTGAATTTTCTATAGACTTTGCAGAATTTGAGTTCATAGGTGATTTCAAAATTGAGGAGGAAGATCAGTTTAAGCAACTATTAGCTCGTTTGAATAGTTTTGACAATGCCATTCAGTCCCATTTGGAAAGCGAGTTGCAACAACCTATCCCTCAGTTTGCCAAGAATCTCGGCTATACTCAGAAGAGGTGGGAGAAAACCTTTTACTTCCATCCTTGGATATTAAGTTTTGATGAAAATCCTCCTAATCTTCGCTATGTTGCAGATTATGTCAATGATGAGTTTACGGTTTATTTTGCTAAAAAACATGGCAGATGGCAGGCGTACTGGGATGCAGAGTGCCAAAAGGAAATAGCAGAAGGCTAGTTCGGTCTTTTACAGACTCTAGTTGTTATCATAGGAAAGAGTAAACATCATGGAATTCTTGAATAAAAAGTTCGATTTCACAGGCTGCAAAATTGCTCTATTTTGTGGAGATAAGCTACTGACCATCTTGCGTGATGACAAGGAAAATATACCTTGGCCCAATATGTGGGAGTTGCCAGGTGGAGGTCGTGAAGGGGACGAAAGCCCTTTTGAGTGCGCAGCGCGTGAAGTTTATGAAGAAGTGGGAATTCATTTAAATGAGGGTTGCCTGCTCTGGAGCAAGGTTTATCCCAGTATGCTCTTTGAAGGTCGGCAGTCTGTCTTTATGGTCGGTCAGATCAGTCAAGAACAATTTGACAAGATTAACTTTGGAGATGAAGGACAGGCTTATAAGCTGATGCCTGTTGAGGAATTTTTACATTCTAAACAGACAGTGCCTCAGCTCCAGGGGAGATTGAGGGATTATTTGGAGGAAAGTTTATGATAAGACTTGAGAGAGCAGGAGCAGAGGATTTAGAAACGATTATTGCCATTCAAAGAGCTAGTTTTAAAGCAGTTTATGACAAATATCAAGATGAATACGATCCTTATCTGGAGGACCGTGAACGAATTAAGTGGAAACTAGTCGAGCGTCCCAATAGCTATTACTACTTTGTAAAAGAAGATGAAGAAAAGATTGGTTTTTTACGAATTCAGACTAATGAAGAGTTAACGAAAGCTTGGTTGGGAACAGCAGCGATTTTGCCTCTGTATCAGGGAAAAGGTTATGGCTCTGAGGGATTGCGCTTGCTAGAAGAGGAATTTCCAACCATCACACAGTGGGATTTGTGTACGGTATTACAGGATGCAGGCATGGTCGCCTTCTACGAGAAGAATGGCTACCAACAAACCCATATCGAACCTGAAAAAGAAGGCATGGATATGGTCTACATGAAAAAATTGATAGAGAAATAGAAAGGATGGTTCGGTTAAATTTCTAAACTGAACCCGCCCTAAATACGGTGCCAAAAAGATAAACTTCTCTTAGACACAAGCGTCTTCAGAGAGTTTCCTATTTTGGCTTTGTGTTTTAAGGGCTTGGTATCTTAATGATGGAAACATGGCAAGAGTTAAAAGTTACAGTGAAGCGTGAAGGTGAGGAGCTAGTCTCTAATCTCTTGATTGAACTAGGCGCCCAGGGAGTCGCAATCGAAGACAGCATGGACTATGTGGGAAATGTGGACCGCTTCGGTGAAATTTTCCCAGAGGTTGAGCAACAGGAAGAAATCATAGTGACGGCCTACTACCCAGACACGGTTGATGTAGCAGCGGTTGAAGCGGATTTGCAGGCGCGTCTGGCAGAATTGACAGACTTTATGGATCTGGGCGAAGTCAAGATTGGCACCACTGCCTTGGCTGAGGAAGACTGGGCTGACAACTGGAAGAAATACTATGAACCAGCTCGTATCACCCATGACCTAACCATCGTACCGTCATGGACAGACTATGAGGCAACTGCTGGCGAGAAGATTATCAAGCTGGATCCAGGGATGGCCTTTGGGACAGGAACCCACCCGACCACCAAGATGAGTCTTTTTGCTTTGGAGCAGGTTCTTCGTGGTGGGGAAACGGTGCTAGATGTAGGGACTGGTTCAGGGGTCCTTTCCATTGCTAGCTCACTTCTTGGCGCTAAGGAAATCTTTGCCTATGACCTAGATGACGTGGCGGTTCGCGTCGCTCAGGAAAATATTGAGCTCAACCCTGGTATGGAAAACATCCATGTAGTCCCGGGCGATTTGCTCAAGGGTGTGGAGATTGAAGCTGACGTCATCGTGGCCAATATTTTGGCGGATATCCTCATTCATCTGACAGATGATGCTTATCGTTTGGTTAAGGATGAAGGCTACCTCATCATGAGTGGTATAATTAAGGACAAGTGGGACATGGTGCGTGAGTCGGCTGAGTCAGCTGGATTTTTCCTTGAAACCCACATGATCCAAGGGGAATGGAATGCCTGTGTCTTCAAGAAGACCAAGGATATCTCTGGTGTGATTGGAGGCTAGCATGCAGCAGTATTTTGTAAAAGGATTGGCTAGCTCACCAGTCACTATCGAGGACAAAGAGACCAGCAAGCACATGTTTCAGGTCATGCGCTTAAAAGAAGAGGAAGAGGTTACCTTGGTCTTCGATGATGGCATCAAGCGCTTGGCGCGCGTGGTAAATGTAGAAGCCCGTCGGTTGGAGTTGGTCGAGGAATTAGCAGACAATGTGGAACTGCCAGTCCAAGTGACCATCGCATCAGGTTTTCCCAAGGGGGACAAGCTGGAGTTTATCACTCAAAAGGTGACGGAACTAGGTGCCAGTCAGATTTGGGCCTTCCCTGCCGACTGGTCCGTTGCCAAATGGGATGGCAAGAAGTTGGGTAAAAAAGTCGAAAAACTAGAAAAAATCGCCCTTGGAGCAGCCGAGCAAAGCAAGCGCAACTTTGTCCCAAGTATTACGCTTTTTGAGAAAAAGGCAGACTTTCTAGCACAACTGAGCCAGTTTGACCGCATCGTGGTGGCTTATGAAGAGTCGGCTAAAGAAGGAGAATCAGCCGCACTTATACAAGCAGTTGCTGGACTGGAAAAAGGAGCTAAATTGCTCTTTATCTTTGGTCCAGAAGGTGGTCTCTCACCTGCAGAAATTGAGTCTTTTGAAGCTAAAGGAGCAGTCTTGGCAGGTCTTGGTCCTCGTATTTTGCGAGCAGAAACAGCACCGCTTTATGCCCTGTCAGCCCTTAGTGTTTTATTAGAATTAGAGAAATAAGAGGAAAAAGATGGAACAAAAACACCGTTCAGAATTTCCTGAAAAGGAACTTTGGGATTTGACAGCCCTATATCAAGACCGTGAGGACTTCTTGCGTGCGATAGAAAAGGCGCGTGAAGACATCAATCAATTCAGCCGTGACTACAGGGGGAATCTTCACACTTTTGAAGATTTCGAGAAGGCCTTTGCAGAATTGGAGCAAATCTACATTCAGATGAGTCATATCGGTAATTACGCCTTTATGCCTCAGACGACAGACTATGGTAATGAAGATTTTGCTAATATCGCCCAAGCTGGAATGGACTTTGAGACAGATGCCAGTGTCGCCTTAACCTTCTTTGATGATGCCTTAGTGGCTGCAGATGAGGAAGTCTTGGACCGTTTGGGTAACTTACCACATTTGACGGCAGCGATTCGTCAAGCTAAGATCAAAAAAGCCCACTATCTTGGGGCGGATGTGGAAAAGACCTTGACCAATCTGGGTGAAGTTTTCTACAGTCCACAGGATATCTATACTAAAATGCGAGCGGGCGACTTTGAAATGGCTGACTTTGAAGCCCATGGGAAGACTTATAAAAACAGTTTTGTGACCTATGAGAACTTTTACCAAAACCATGAAGATGCTGAAGTCCGTGAGAAATCCTTCCGTTCCTTCTCAGAAGGACTACGTAAGCACCAAAATACAGCTGCGGCAGCTTATCTAGCCCAAGTCAAGTCTGAAAAACTCTTGGCTGATATGAAGGGATATGACTCAGTATTTGACTATCTTCTGGCTGAACAAGAAGTAGACCGTGCTATGTTTGACCGCCAGATTGACCTCATCATGAAGGACTTTGCGCCAGTTGCTCAGCGATATCTCAAGCATGTGGCTAAGGTCAATGGTCTTGAGAAGATGACCTTTGCTGATTGGAAATTGGATTTGGATAGTGCGTTGAATCCAGAGGTTAGCATTGATGATGCCTATGATTTGGTCATGAAGTCGGTAGAACCTTTGGGTCAAGAATACAGTCAAGAAGTTGCTCGCTATCAAGAAGAACGCTGGGTGGACTTTGCTGCCAATAGTGGCAAGGATTCTGGTGGCTATGCAGCTGATCCATACCGTGTGCATCCTTATGTTCTCATGAGCTGGACAGGTCGTTTGAGCGATGTTTATACCTTGATTCATGAAATCGGGCATTCTGGTCAATTCATCTTTTCTGACAATCACCAAAGCTATTTTAATGCCCACATGTCGACCTACTATGTCGAAGCACCGTCAACCTTCAATGAATTGCTTCTCAGCGATTACTTGGAACACCAGTCTGATGATCCACGTCAGAAACGCTTCGCTCTTGCCCACCGCTTGACAGATACCTATTTCCATAACTTCATCACCCACCTCTTGGAAGCAGCCTTCCAGCGTAAGGTGTATACACTGATTGAAGAAGGAGAAACCTTTGGGGCAAGCAAACTCAACAGTATTATGAAGGAAGTCTTGACTGACTTCTGGGGAGATGCTATTGAAATTGATGATGATGCAGCACTGACTTGGATGCGCCAAGCTCACTATTACATGGGCTTGTATAGTTATACCTATTCAGCAGGACTTGTCATCTCGACTGCTGGTTACCTTCATCTTAAAAACTCTGAGAATGGAGCTAGAGACTGGCTCAATCTCCTCAAATCAGGTGGTAGCAAGACACCACTTGAGTCAGCCATGATTATCGGAGCCGATATTTCAACAGATAAACCACTCCGTGATACCATTCAATTCTTGTCAGACACGATTGACCAAATTATCAACTACAGTGCCCAGTTGGGAGAATAAAATCATAAAAGTGCAACAATAGAGTTATATTGTTGAGATTTTAGAATGACATTTATTTCATAAAGTTTACTGAAGACTTTGTCTTCAGAATGTGCGTTATTATAGATCTATCGGTTGGATTTTATATCTTGTCGTGGGCGATTAGACTAGGGAAAATACTTAGAAAAGGACGGGGATGCTAGTGCGTGTGAATAAAAAACTTAGCTTGCTTATCATTGGAATTGCTATGCCGATTTTGTTTATGATTTGGAAATTCAGTCAACCTGTTCTTCCAAAAACTTATCAGGAGGCTGTTCAGTATACTAAAGCAATCAATATGAAAGAAATGCGCTCCAAACTTGCAAATGGCGACGAGTTTGTCGTCTACATTGGAAGAGAATCCTGTCCTTACTGTCAAAAGTTTGTGCCCAATTTGGCTCTAGCGATTCAAAAAAGTCACCAGACGGTCTATTATTTGGATAGTGCTTCTGATGAAAAGGATGAGATTACAGCCTTTGCAAAAGAAATGGATATCCAAACGGTTCCGAATCTTTCAGTCTATCAAAATGGTAGTAAATCACGCTATTTAGAGCAGGGGAGTACTGCTAGTCTTGAAGAAATACTGTCATTTTTAAAGAATGAATAGTTCTGAAGAATTCTTATAAATGATAAAAAATGACTCCGAAAATTGGAATCGTAGAGATGAAAAAAGAGGTTGGATTTTTTTCCAACCTCACTTTCTTAATCTTAATGGAATTGCATACCACCATCAACGATAATGGTTTGACCTGTAATGTAGTTTGAATCTGGTCCAGCAAGGAAGCTAACTGCTGCAGCTACATCTTCTGGTTCAGATAGGCGTTTCAATGTAATATCTTTTGCGAATGTTTGCATACCCCACTCGTCGTCTTTTCCTGCATTTTTTCCAACTTCATGAGCGATATCATACATCATTGGTGTTTTAACGATACCTGGAGCATAGGCGTTGACAGTGATACCTGACTCTGCTAAATCACGCGCCAATGTTTGAGTAATACCACGAACAGCGAATTTTGTACCGCCGTAAACAGTCAAGTTTGGATTTCCGACAACACCTGCTTGAGAAGTAGCATTGATGATTTTACCACCGTGACCAAGTGCTTTGAACTGAGCTTGAGCAGCTTGTGCTCCCCAAATCACACCACCGACGTTAATAGCAAATGTGCGAGCGAATTGTTCCTCTGTAATTGTATCCAGAGGTGTAGTAGGAGCGACACCAGCATTGTTTACAACAACGTTCAAGTCTCCGAAATGATCGACAACTTTTTGGAAAGCTGCAGCAACTTCTGCTTGTTTAGACACATCAGCTACAACAGCAAAAGCTTTATCTGCTGACAATTCAGCAACTGCTTTCTCAGCTGTTTCAGCGTTGTAGTCTAAAACTCCAACCTTAAAACCATCTTGAACTAAGCGTTTTGCGATTGCAAAACCGATCCCTTGACCTGCACCTGTAACGATAGCTACTTTAGACATATGATTCCTCCTCGGTATCTGTGATACCATTCAAACGTTCATAAAAGAACAGCAAAAGGTTTATAAGTGAGTCGTGATAGGTTTCTAAAAGAAGTCCTATCACGTTTTAGTATACACCTTTGTGAAATTTGTGTCAAACAAATACTTGGTTTTTGGAAAAAATTAACCCTCTAAGAGTGAAAAAAAATCTGAGACTAACATATTTATCTCTTATAATGAAGATAGCTAGAAAAGAATGTTGTATAATAGATGTGTATGATTGGAGGTAGGCAGATGTATCCAGAATTGAAAAGAAAAGTAGTAGAAGAAGAACCGAGTTATCGTCAAGAAGAAATCCTGTGGTTGCTTGAGCACTTAGGGGATACTAGTCCAGAGATTCGCGATGAATTGGTTTTTACTAGTCTGGCTAGAGGGATTCAAGAAGAGTTATTTACCAAGGAGCAATTTCAGTTGATCGCTGATGTGATTGTTTCTGATGGTGGACTAGATAAAGAGCTTGATAAGATCGGAGTTCTCACGCTTGAACGTTCTTTTAGGGCACTTATTTATGCCTATCTCTTATCTGCTGATGGCAATCAACACTCTCTTTTTTATCGAGAGCTAAAAACTGATATCAGAAATACGTTGCTCGATCAAGGGTTGCATTACCTTGAAAAAGAAGAGGATACGACAGGTTTTTCAAGTCAATATGGTTGGGTGCATGCTTTTGCTCATGGGGCTGATCTTTTGACTGAAGTTGTTTGTCATCCAGACTTTTCTAAAAATAGAGTTCATGAAGTATTTGACATACTTGGCCAACTATTTAAAAGAATTACGATTCGGTTTATAGATGATGAGGACTGGCGCTTGGCCAGAGTCCTTTACGAACCTATTTTGCAAGGAAAGGTGGAGCAAGCGACACTGGCTTCTTGGATAAAATCACTTGATTTCCCGATAGAAGAGAGGGAAGATTTTTATAAATTTTCCAATTTCAGATCCTGTCTCTTAGAAGTCTATGTTCAACTTGACCAGAGAAATAGTTTACAAGATGACTTGAAAGAAGCTATTCAATCTTTCCAATATTAGATTTTGATTATCAAATGTGAAAACTTGCACAAAAGTTCCAAGCACATTTCTTGAAACCCTTTCCTTCTTCTGATAGACTAATACATAGTTTGAAAAAAGGAGACTAAAAATGAAAAAATTTGTTGCTGAATTAATCGGTACTTTTATGCTTGTGTTCATCGGAACAGGAGCTGTTGTTTTTGGAAATGGTGTTGAAGGACTTGGACACCTTGGAATTGCTCTTGCTTTTGGTTTGGCAATCGTAGTCGCAGCCTTCTCAATCGGAACTGTTTCAGGTGCTCACTTGAACCCAGCTGTTTCTATCGCTATGTTTGTAAACAAACGTTTGTCATCTTCAGAGCTTGTAAACTACATCCTTGGTCAAGTGGTTGGTGCTTTCCTTGCGTCAGGATCTGTATTCTTCCTCTTGGCAAATTCAGGTATGTCAACTGCAAGTCTTGGTGAAAATGCCTTGGCAAATGGTGTAACTGTCTTTGGTGGTTTCTTGTTTGAAACAATTGCAACTTTCTTGTTTGTTTTGGTCATCATGACTGTAACTTCAGCAAGTAAAGGTAATGGCGCAATCGCTGGTTTGGTCATTGGTTTGTCATTGACAGCTTTGATTCTAGCTGGCTTGAACATCACTGGACTTTCAGTAAACCCAGCTCGTAGCTTGGCTCCTGCTGTCTTGGTAGGTGGCGCAGCCCTTCAACAAGTTTGGATTTTCATCCTTGCACCAATCGTTGGTGGAGTTCTTGCAGCTCTTGTAGCTAAAAACTTCCTTGGAACTGAAGAATAATTGAAACTCAAAAAGCCTTGCTCCTCATGATGAGGAACAGGGCTTTTTCGTATCTGTTTATACTCAATGAAAATCAAAGAGCAAACTAGCCGCAGGTTGCTTAAAGCACTGCTTTGAGGTTGTAGATGAAACTGACGAAGTCAGCTCAAAACACTGTTTTGAGGTTGTGGATAGAACTGACGAAGTCAGTAACCATACCTACAGCAAGGCGACGTTGACGCGGTTTGAAGAGATTTTCGAAGAGTATTAGCGGTTGTCAATTTTCTCTGGATAAAGGTCGTGTTGGAAGAGCCGCTGTTCTGCCAAGCCTTCATACTTGGTTCCAGGTCTACCGTAGTTGTAGTAAGGGTCAATTGAAATGCCACCGCGCGGAGTGAATTTTCCCCAGACTTCTAAATAGCGAGGGTCTAGCAAGTTGACCAAGTCTTTTCCGATGGTGTTGATACAGTTTTCGTGAAAATCCCCATGATTTCGGTAACTAAAGAGGTAGAGTTTAAGGGATTTTGACTCAACACAGAGCTTGTCAGGAATGTAGGAAATATAAATAGTCGCAAAGTCTGGCTGTGCAGTGATTGGGCACAGTGAGGTAAATTCAGGACAGTTGAATTTGATAAAATAATCATTTTCTACATGACGATTGTCAAAGGATTCGAGGACTTCGGGTTGATAGTCAAAAATGTAGTTGGTTTCTTTATTGCCCAGTAGGCTTAGGTTTTTCATTTCTTCTTGTTGTGACATGTTTTTTTCTTTCTAATCTTAAACACCGCGTTGGTTATCGTAGAGGAGGGTATGCAGTTGAGGGAGGACGCGGACATTGCCCCAGCTATCATCAGCAGCGACGCGTTCCCAGAGTTCTTTGAGGCGGTCTAGTTGGTCTTGGACAATATTGCCTGTAGCCTTGGGCTCAGGATTTCCAGCCGATAAGAAGAGGACATCTGGTTGGTAGCGTTCTTGAATGCCTTTTGCAAAGGCTAGATCTGCATCATCAAAGACAGGGATTTTAAAGGTGACCTTGTCTGGATCCAATTGAGAAACGATAAAGTCCAAGGTCTCGAAGTTGACTTCCATCTTAGATGAAGGAGGTTTGGGACTCAGGGTGACTTGGTCGATATCTTTTAACCAATGTTGCCAGCGGGAGCCTTGGGTTTCAACGGCAAGTGTGACACCACGTTGCTTGAGCTTGGTGACCAGCTCGGCCATGTTGGCTGCTAGGATAGCAGGATTTCCCCCAGACAGGGTTACATAGTCGTAGCTTCCTAGTTTGTCTAATTCAGCAATGACTTCATCAGCTGTCATGCGAGTAGGCTTCTCAGAACCATCCCAAGTAAAGGCAGAATCGCACCAGTCGCAGTGGTAGTCGCAACCTGCAGTGCGGACAAACATGGTTTTCTGGCCGATAGCACGACCTTCACCTTGAAATGTTGGGCCAAAAATTTCTAGAACTGGTAATTTAAGTACACGTTCCCTAGTCATCTAACCACTCCCGTCTAAACTCCGCAAAGGCAGTCGGAGTTTCATAGAGGCGAACGTATTCCAAACGAAGACCGCGTTCATCTGGCAACTCTTGGCTCATAGTTTGGAAAATCCAGTAAACCATATTTTCAGCAGTCGTATTCATGTAGGGCAGGGTTTCATTGAGATAGCGATGATCCAAGTGGGGTTCTAAGTAGTCCTTGTAGATTTGTTTGATATCCCCAAAATCGTAGGTCATGCCACGTTCATCTAAGAATCCACTGACAGCGATTTGCAGATGATAGGTATGGCCATGCAGGGATTTGCATTTTCCCTCATAGTGAAAGAGGTGGTGGGCAGCATCAAAGGTAAATTCTTTTGAAACTAAGGTTCTGTGAGGATTGTAGACAAGGGACTCCCCAGTTTCTTGTTTGATTTCTTTGGGAGCAAAAAACATCAGGCCTCTCCTTTCTGAGAGAGATAAACCTCTAAACCGTGTTGGCGTAGATGGCAGGCAGGACAGTCTCCACAACCAGTACCAATAATGCCATTATAGCAGGTCAAGGTCTTCTCACGAACATAGTCAAAGGCACCGAGTTGGTCGGCTAATTCCCAAGTTTCTGCCTTGTCTAGCCACATGAGAGGCGTTTGGATTACAAAGTCGTAATCCATAGCAAGGTTGAGGGTCACATTAAGCGATTTGACAAAGACATCCCGACAGTCAGGATAGCCTGAGAAGTCTGTTTCGCACACTCCTGTCACGATATCTTTAATGCCTCGTTGCTTGGCAAGAACTGCAGCAAAGGACAAAAAGAGATGATTGCGACCATCGACGAAGGTATTAGGCACCTCTCCTTCTTTTTGCTCAATTTCTAAATCGGAAGTCAAGGCATTTTCAGTAATTTGTCCTAGTAGAGACATATCTAGGATATGATGACGAATTCCTTGTTCCTCAGCGATTTCTTTAGCCACTTGAATTTCGAGATGGTGGCGTTGGCCATAGGCAAAGGTAACGGCTTCGACCTTTTCATAGTGTTGCTTGGCCCAGAAAAGGCAGGTTGTTGAATCTTGACCACCACTAAAGACGACCAAGGCTGATTGACGTTTCATAGTACTCCTTCCAAAATGGGAAATGTTCAGAGCACGCAAAAAGCTCCCTAGAGGGAGCTAAAAAATACCAAGTAGAGGTTTTTTTTAGCGATGGCATGTCCCAAACATCGTAATATTCTAGTTACAGTCTAGCATATTTTTTGAAAAATGACAAAGGGTAAGAAAAAAGAGACCAACTGAATGCACTTGGTCTCTCCTTTGATTAGCTTAATTCAGCAACGATAGCTTTGATTTGTTCTGCAGTGTGGACACCTGCAACTTGTTTAACAACTTGTCCATCTTTCTTGAAGAGAAGAGTAGGGATAGACATGATACCAAATGCACGAGCTGTATTCGGATTTTCGTCAACGTCCATTTTAACGATCTTCAAGACATCTTCTGAAAGTTCTTCAGACAATTTGTCCAAGATTGGACCTTGCATACGACATGGACCACACCAAGTTGCCCAGAAGTCTACCAAGACCAATCCGTCTTTAGTTTCTTGTTCGAATGTTGCATCTGTAATTGCTTTTGCCATAGTATTTCTCCTTTTTAGTTATATTGGCTTAAATCTTGTTTCATGAGATAGAAGAAGACATCTCCGTAAGTCCCATGGTAGTCCAAATCATGCCCCTTGTAGGTTACTTTTTGGACGGGGTAATAGTCTGCGACACCGATCAAGCAGGCCTGTTGAGAACGTTCAAATTCTTCGTATGACTCGAAGGTCATGGTTCTCTCTTGCTTGCTGGCATCAAGATAGGTGATTTCAATCATAGGATTCTCCTTTGCTAAATCATGTTTTCATTTTACTCCTTGAAAAAAGGAATGTCAAGAAAAATGATTGCGCACGCAAGTTTTTTTAAAAAAATATGTTAGGCCAACCAGTTTGATTTTGTTGCTAAGCTTTCTTCAACAGCTGTTTGTAAATAAGCCAAGGTAGTCTGTCCTTCGCTTGTCAGGCAGATAAAACTAGCTCGCTTGTCCTGGTCGCAGCATCTCCGACTAAGTAAACCGCAGTTTTTTGCTTCTAAGCGAGCCACCATCCGTGAAACAGCACTAGGACTCAGGTGGAGTTTGTCTGGCAAGTCGATTTGTCGTAGGGATTTGCCTTCAGCCTGATTTAGAAAGTGCAAGAGGTAAAATTCCTTGAGTGTCAAGGTTTGTTCACTCTGCTCAGCGATGGTCTCTTCTAAAATAGCTTCTAGCTCTACTTGCCTACGGTTGAAGTCAAACCATTTTTCTAAGTAAGTCATGTCCATCTCCTTTCCCTCTATAATAGTGTAATCATACTAGTGCATCTATGATGCTTGCGCACGCAATTAGTATACACCTTTTTGGTTTGGATAGCAAGAAGGATGTTTCTTATATATTTCCTTGAAATTTTCTGAAAAAAGAGTAAACTGGTATGCAGAAAGTCTATTTGTGGAGTTTACGATGAAGTTATATGTTCAGTTAATGATTCTCTTTGTGATTTCTTTAATCGGTGAAGGAATCTCCAGTTTTTTTCATTTGCCGATCCCTGGAAGTATCATCGGCTTGATTATTCTGTTTCTAGCCTTGCAGTTCAAGTGGCTGCGTATCCGCCATGTCAATATGGTGGGGAACTTTTTGCTAGCCAACATGACCATTCTTTTTCTCCCTCCTGCGGTTGGAATTATGGAAAAGTTTGATGTGATTGCTCCCTATCTTCTGCCGATTGTCTTGATTGTCTTTTTTGCGGCGGTGATTAATATTATCCTGATTGCGCTTGTGGTTCAATTTATCAAAAAGCGCTATGAAGGTGACTATGAAGAAAGAGGTGCCAAATGAGCGAATTTGTATCCAATCCCCTATTTGGGATTGCTTTATCAATCTTAGCCTATCTTGGGGGAATGATGATTTTTAGACGCTATCCTCATCCCTTAACGACTCCCTTGTTGCTGTCAGCTATTTTTATTATCATCTTTCTAAAGGTAACTGGCATTTCCTACCAAGATTACTACCAAGGTGGGGTTTATCTTAATAACTTGATTGTTCCTTCAACAGTGGCTCTAGGAATTCCCCTCTATAAGAGTTTCCACTTGATGAAGCATCATGTTAGGAGTATTTTGCTGGGTAGCTTCCTAGCTGTCATCGTCAATACCACTTTTACAGCCCTAGTCGCAAAAATCTTTGACATGGACTTTTTCCTAGCTATTTCTCTCTTTCCTAAGTCAGTAACGACTGCTATGGCAGTAGGGATTACAGAAAAGTTGCAGGGCTTGACAACTGTGACCCTAGTAGTTGTTGTAGCGACTGGTATTTTGACCAGTGTTATCGGACCAACACTTCTAAAATGGCTAAAAATAGACGATCCAGTAGCTGCTGGATTAGCCCTGGGAGGAACAGGGCACGCCGTTGGAACTGGAACGGCCTTTCGCTATGGACCAGTTGCAGGTGCTATGGGAGGACTAGCCATCGGTGTTACAGGTATTCTCTACGTATTTGTCAGTCCGATCGTAGCCAATTTGATCTTGAGTTAACGCAAAAACCCAGCTCTAGTAGCTGGGCATTTTATTTGAAAAAAACAGTAAAAAAAGCGCAAAAAATCGACCTTCAGGAATTCCTCCTTCTCAAATCATCTCTTTTGTCATGAGTTGTGTGATCATCCTTCGATATCAAGAAATGCAAATCTTCTGAACTATAATGCCAAGAAACAAGGCCTACCAACAGATCCAACCTATGTGAAATTTATCTAAGCTTGGTTCCGAGTGCTTGTGCTTGTTCCTTATAGAGGTTGCAGTCAATATGGTGGAAATTTAGACCATTTAATGCATTCTAGAGAGTCCGATTTGTCATCAAAATAACATTTTTTTCTTAGTTCATGTCATGGATTTGTAATGAAAATGTACTTTCTTTGTAAAAATCAAAATGCTATAATTCTCTAAACAATTTTCCTTGAACAGGGAGGTTATTATGAAAAAATATAGATTGTTTAAGAATCCTTTCTTGGCGCGTCTGCTTGGATTGCTGATGGTATTTCTCTTCCTATCAGCATTCACCGCACCTGAAAAACCAGACTATGGTATCTACGATCCAAATCATTATTTGACAGAGGACACTATCACACAAATTCGTGATTTGAATGAAGCCAATAGTAAAAAGGCAGAAAAGCTTCAAGTGGGTGTCTATATCGTAGATAGTCTTGAAGGAGAAAGCATTGAAACGGTCGCTAATGAGACGGCTAGAGCCTGGAAGGTAGGTTATTCAGGAGATAATTTTGGAAGTTTGATTGTGGTAGCTGTTCAAGATCGTAAATCAAGAATTGAAACCAGTAATAATACCGCAATTAGAATAACGGACTACCAAACCAAGCAATTGTTGGCAGCCAGTCGTACGGACTTTAAAAATGGAGACTATAGTAAGGGGATTCTGGCAATTGCCAAAGGTTTGGATAATCAGTTTTATAAGGGAACTGGAACCTTTTCATCTGATGATACGTCATTTGCAGATGCTTCTGCAAAAATCAGACGTTACTCCGATAGCATCAGTGGTAAAAAATCCAGTCGAAATAGAAGTAGTTCCTCAAATGACCGTCAAAACAGTGAACCTATGGACAATATGTTTGGGGTCGGGATCATTATTTATTTCATCGTCATCTTTATTGCCATTATCAGAGGAGGTGGAAGTTCTCGTAACGATGACTCGTCTAGTGGTGGCTGGTGGATCAGTGACTCATCCGATTCGGACTCGTCTTGGTCAGACTCAGGTTCAGATTCTTCTGGTGGCTGGGACGGCGGGGGCTTTGATGGTGGAGGTTCATCTGATGATTGGTAATGTCAGTATAAAATTTAAAGAAATGAGTAGGTTTAGATATGAAAAATAAAGGAATCATTTATGTATTGAGCATTTTGCTAGCAATTATCTTGCTGGGAGGTTGCTCGGTCGTAGGTACTTATAACGGTCTTGTCTCCGAACAGACCAAGGTAGAACAAGCTCAAGCAAATGTAGCGACAGCCCTTCAACGTCGTTCAGACTTGATTGGAAATCTGGTAGAGTCTGTAAAGGGACAAATGAACCATGAGACAGAAGTCTTTACCCAGATTGCAGAAGCACGTGCAAAAATTGGGAATGGCTCTGTTACTTCAAAGGAAAACCAAGAGGCTCAAGGTGAGTTGAGTTCAGCTATTTCACGCCTGCTTGTGTTGACGGAGAACTATCCTGAGCTTAAGAGCAATCAAAATGTGGAACAACTCATGACGGAGTTAGCTGGAAGCGAAAATCGTATTTTTGTAGCCCGCAAGGATTACAACCAGGCAGCAACTGACTACAATCAAAAATTAAGAAGCTTCCCAACTGTTCTCTTTGCTAATATGATGAACTTTAAAGAAGCAGAAACCTTCAAAGAAAGCGAAGAAGCCAAGACGGCTCCAAAGGTTGATTTTAGTACTTCTACATCAAAACAGTAGACTGGCCGTTTATTTTTAAGAATTACAAGATCTGGAAACTACTTTCCAGGTCTTTTTGCTATAATAAAAATAGGAAACAGTTCTGGAGGTGAGGAGATGGAGAAGTTGCTACAATTGCTAGTTTTAGTGCCCTATTTTTACTTTTTTAATTGGCAAAGGAAGGTACAACCAGGAAGTAAGCACTTTTCATTCCTTTACTATTTTTACTGGATTTATTTACCTCTCCTGGCCTTGTTTAGTCTAGCTTTTACTCTTTTTTCGCTAATCTTATTTAATTTTATTTTACTAGAACCCAAGGATCTTGCTAGGTGGTTGATATGGATAGTTTTAGTCCTTTTGTCCTTACTCAATGACTGGATAGTTTATATTGGTCTAAAATTTATGAAAAAACTGAAGTTGGAAAAGAAGGAGGCTAATCTTCCTTGAGAGAACTGAGGAAATTCTTGTCTAATAACTGAAGATGATTCATTTCTTAATGCTAAGTTAAGTAGAAGTTCAAATTAGGTGAAAATGAAGCTAAGAGTAGGAATTTTTAAGGGAACTAATCTTGATGATTAGCCTTTTTTTGCCCTAAGGGAAAACGGAATATTTCTTGAAAAAATTGGGCAAATATGCTACAATAAAAAGAACATTCTAAAATATTCAGAATTTAAAGTAAGGAAAAAAATGGCAAATTTACTAAAAACAATCATCGAAAATGATAAAGGCGAACTCCGTCGCTTGGAAAAGATGGCGGACAAAGTCTTAAGATATGAAGATGAAATGGCTGCGTTAACAGACGAGCAATTGCAAGCAAAAACAGAAGAATTCAAACAACGCTATCAAAATGGTGAGACTCTTGACCAACTTTTGTATGAGGCGTTTGCTGTTGTACGCGAGGGAGCTAAGCGTGTTCTTGGTCTTTTCCCGTATAAGGTTCAGGTTATGGGGGGGATCGTTCTTCACCATGGTGACGTTCCTGAGATGCGTACAGGTGAGGGTAAAACCTTGACAGCGACTATGCCTGTATACCTCAATGCTCTTTCAGGTAAAGGGGTTCACGTAGTTACGGTCAATGAATACCTATCAGAACGTGACGCGACTGAGATGGGTGAGTTGTACTCATGGCTCGGCTTGTCAGTTGGGATCAACTTGGCAGCCAAATCTCCAATGGAGAAAAAAGAAGCTTATGAGTGTGATATCACTTATTCAACAAACTCAGAGATTGGTTTCGATTATCTTCGTGATAATATGGTCGTTCGTGCTGAAAATATGGTTCAACGTCCACTCAACTACGCCTTGGTCGATGAGGTTGACTCAATCTTGATCGACGAAGCTCGTACTCCTTTGATCGTTTCAGGAGCCAATGCAGTTGAAACCAGCCAACTCTACCATATGGCTGACCATTTTGTGAAGTCTTTGGATAAGGATGACTATATTATTGATATTCAGTCTAAGACAATTGGTCTATCTGATTCTGGTATTGACAAGGCTGAAAGCTACTTCAAACTAGAAAATCTCTACGATATCGAAAACGTAGCCTTGACTCACTTTATCGACAATGCCCTTCGTGCTAACTACATCATGATTCTTGATATTGACTATGTGGTCAGCGAAGAGCAGGAAATCTTGATTGTCGACCAATTTACCGGTCGTACCATGGAAGGTCGTCGTTATTCTGATGGTTTGCACCAAGCGATTGAAGCCAAAGAAGGTGTGCCAATCCAAGATGAAACCAAGACTTCAGCTTCTATTACCTACCAAAACCTTTTCCGTATGTATAAGAAGTTGTCAGGGATGACAGGTACTGGTAAGACAGAGGAAGAAGAATTCCGTGAAATTTACAACATTCGTGTTATTCCAATTCCAACAAACCGTCCTGTTCAACGTATTGACCACTCAGACCTTCTTTATGCAAGTATTGAGGCTAAGTTTAAGGCGGTTGTCGAAGACGTTAAGGCTCGTTACCAAAAGGGTCAACCTGTGTTGGTAGGTACTGTTGCTGTTGAAACCAGTGATTATATTTCTAAAAAATTGGTAGCTGCAGGTGTTCCTCACGAAGTATTGAATGCCAAGAACCACTACAAAGAAGCTCAAATCATCATGAATGCTGGCCAACGTGGTGCAGTTACAATCGCGACCAACATGGCCGGTCGTGGTACTGATATTAAGCTTGGTGAAGGTGTTCGTGAACTTGGCGGACTTTGTGTCATTGGTACAGAACGCCATGAAAGTCGTCGTATTGATAACCAGCTTCGTGGACGTTCAGGACGTCAAGGAGATCCAGGGGAGTCACAATTCTACCTTTCTCTTGAAGATGATTTGATGAAACGTTTCGGTTCAGAGCGCTTGAAGGGTGTCTTTGAACGTCTCAATATGTCAGACGAAGCGATCAAATCTCGTATGTTGACACGTCAGGTTGAGGCAGCACAAAAACGTGTTGAAGGAAACAACTACGACACCCGTAAACAAGTCCTTCAATACGATGATGTCATGCGTGAGCAACGTGAGATTATTTACTCACAACGTTACGATGTCATCACTGCTGATCGCGACTTGGCTCCTGAGATTCATGCAATGATTAAACGCACCATTAATCGTGTTGTTGATAATCATGCGCGTGCTAAACAGGATGAAAAACTAGAAGCTATCTTGAATTTTGCAAGATACAACTTGCTTCCAGAAGATTCAATTTCACTTTCAGACCTAGAAGGTTTGTCAGACCAAGCGATCAAAGATGAACTTTACCAACGTGCCTTGAAAGTCTACGATAGCCAAGTTGCTAAGCTTCGTGATGAGGAAGCTGTTAAAGAATTCCAAAAAGTCTTGATTCTACGTGTTGTAGACAACAAGTGGACAGACCATATCGATGCTCTTGATCAGTTGCGTAATGCTGTTGGTCTCCGTGGTTATGCTCAGAATAACCCAGTCGTTGAGTATCAAGCAGAAGGTTTCCGTATGTTTAATGATATGATTGGTTCCATTGAGTTTGATGTGACTCGTTTGATGATGAAAGCACAAATTCATGAACAAGAGCGTCCACAAGCAGAGCGTCATATCAGTACGACAGCAACTCGTAATATTGCTGCGCAACAGACTGAGCTTCCTGCAGATTTGGATCTTAGCCAAGTTAAGCGTAACGACTTATGCCCATGTGGTTCTGGTAAGAAATTTAAAAACTGTCACGGTAAACGACATTAAGAATGACTAATTTTCAGGCGGATGCCTAGTGAAAAGTGAATTTTCGCTTGGCGTCCGTTTGCTTTATAAGGAGGATGAATCATGGTATTTACAGCCAAAAGCCCTAAAATTAATATTGAAGAAGTTCGTAGTTTGTCTAAATTAGAAGGACAGGCACTTGCCAATAAACAACAACGCGATCAAGAACTTGAAGCGATTATTCGTGGTGAAGATCAACGCATTTTGTTAGTGATTGGTCCGTGTTCGTCTGACAATGAAGAAGCAGTTCTTGAGTATGCCAAGCGTTTGGCAAAACTGCAAGAAGAAGTAAAAGACCGCGTCTTTATGGTGATGCGTGTCTACACTGCTAAACCACGTACTAATGGTGATGGTTATAAGGGCTTGATTCACCAACCAAATGCCAAAGAAGCACCTAGTCTCATCAATGGGATCAAGGCGGTTCGTCACCTGCATTACCGTGTTATTTCTGAAACAGGAATGACGACAGCGGATGAGATGTTGTACCCAGAAAACCTTCCTTTGGTAGATGACTTGATTTCTTACATGGCAGTTGGAGCTCGTTCGGTTGAAGACCAACAACACCGTTTTGTAGCTAGTGGAGCAGATTTTGCGACAGGTTTTAAAAATCCAACGTCTGGAAATCTCAATGTCATGTTCAACGGTATTTATGCGGCTCAAAACAAACAAAGTTTCCTTTTCCTAGGGAAAGAAGTTGAAACGACTGGAAATCCTCTATCGCATGCTATTCTCCGTGGTGCCCTCAATGAATACGGGAAAAATATTCCTAACTACTACTATGATAATTTGATGGATACTATTGCCCAGTATGAAAAGATGGGGCTTGAAAATCCATTTATCATCATTGATACCAACCATGACAACTCAGGTAAGCAGTATATGGATCAGATTCGTATCGTACGTCAGACCTTGATTAACCGCGACTGGAATGAAAAGATTAAAAAATATGTCCGTGGCTTCATGATTGAGTCTTATCTAGAAGACGGTCGTCAAAATGAACCAGAGGTGTTTGGAAAATCTATCACCGATCCATGTCTAGGATGGGAAAATACTGAAGCTCTTGTTCGCGAAATCTACCAAAGACTAGGAGAATAGTATGGCGTTTATTGAAAAAGGTCAAGAAATCGATATTGAAGCGATTAAGGCGGAAACACAGCTGTCTGCAGAAGCCTTGCAACATAAGGAAAGCCGAGACCAAGAACTAGCTGATATTCTATCTGGTAAGGATGATCGTATCCTTTTAGTCATTGGTCCTTGTTCATCTGATAATGAAGAAGCAGTGCTTGAATATGCTCGCCGTTTAGCAGACTTGCAGAAGAAAGTTGCGGATAAGATTTTCATGGTCATGCGTGTTTACACAGCCAAGCCACGTACCAATGGAGATGGCTACAAGGGGTTGGTTCATCAGCCAGATACTTCTAAAGCACCAAGTTTGATTAATGGTTTGCAGGCTGTTCGTCAGCTTCATTATCGTGTTATTACAGAAACTGGATTGACTACAGCAGATGAAATGCTTTATCCATCCAATCTAGTCTTGGTTGACGACTTGGTGAGCTACCATGCCGTGGGTGCACGCTCAGTAGAAGACCAGGAACACCGTTTTGTAGCTTCAGGGATTGATGCACCAGTGGGTATGAAAAATCCAACCTCTGGAAATCTGTCTGTTATGTTTAATGCCATCTATGCTGCACAAAACAAGCAAACATTTCTTTACCATGGACAAGAAGTTGAAACTTCAGGGAATCCCCTAGCTCACGTTATCCTTCGTGGAGCTATGAATGAATATGGGAAAAATGAACCAAACTTCTACTATGAAACTCTCTTGGATGCTATCGAACGTTACGAGTCTATGGGTCTTGAAAATCCCTTTATCATGATTGATACCAACCATGATAATTCAGGGAAGCAATATATGGAGCAAATTCGAATTGTTCGTCAAGCTCTGCTCAATCGTGACTGGAATGAAAAGATTAAGAAAACAGTTCGAGGTTTCATGATTGAATCCTACTTGGCAGATGGTCGCCAAAATCAACCAGAAATCTTTGGTTGCTCTATTACAGACCCATGTCTAGGATGGGAAAATACAGTAGCCCTGGTAGAAGAAATCTATTCTACCTTAACAAAATAAGTGAAAAGGATGGAGTTGGGGGTGTCTCAACTCCTTTTGACGAAAATGATAGTTGGACACGGAATTGATATTGAAGCATTAGCTTCTATACAAAATGCAGTTGAAAAAAGAGAAGGATTTGCACGGCGTGTCTTGACCGACAAGGAAATGGAGCGTTTTGCCAGTCTCAAAGGTCGTAGACAAATCGAGTATTTGGCTGGGCGTTGGTCAGCTAAAGAAGCCTTTTCAAAGGCTATGGAAACGGGAATTGGGAAATTAGGTTTTCAGGATTTGGAAGTTTTGAACAATGAAAGAGGAGCCCCCTACTTCAGTAAATCCCCGTTTTCAGGGAAAGTGTGGCTATCGATCAGCCATACAGATCAGTTTGTGACAGCTAGTGTTATTTTGGAGGAAGATTATGAAAACTAGTCCACATAGACCAACCAAGGCCCTCATCGATCTGGGTGCTATCCGCTACAATATCCAACAAATGGGTGCGCATATTCCCAAAGATACTCTTAAATGGGCGGTTGTGAAAGCCAATGCTTACGGACACGGAGCGGTAGCTGTTGCAACAGCTATTCAGGATGATGTTGACGGCTTTTGCGTTTCGAATATCGATGAAGCCCTCGAGCTTCGTCAGGCAGGAATTTCTAAGAAAATTCTCATTTTGGGAGTATCTGAGGTTGAATCTCTTTCATTGGCTAAGGACTTTGATATTACCTTGACAGTGGCAGGATTGGAATGGATTGAGAATCTCCTTGCAACTGAGTCAGATTTATCAGGTTTAACCGTTCACCTTAAAATTGATTCAGGTATGGGACGAATTGGTTTTAGAAGTGCAAGCGAGGCGGCACAAGCCCAAGCTTTACTCAAGGAACATGGAGCAAATGTTGAGGGAATCTTTACGCACTTTGCAACTGCTGATGAAGAGTCGGATAGTTACTTTAAACAACAGTTAGAGTGTTTCAAGGGAATACTTGCAGGCTTGCAAGATGTCCCAGAACTAGTCCATGCTAGTAACTCCGCAACGACTCTATGGCATGCAGAAACGATTTTCAATGCGGTTCGCATGGGAGATTCTATGTATGGGCTCAATCCAAGCGGACAAGTTTTAGAATTGCCTTATGAACTAAAACCAGCCTTGACCTTAGAAACAGCCATCGTTCATGTCAAAACAGTAGATGCTGGGGCTTGTATGGGCTACGGAGCGACCTATCAGGCAGACAGTGAACAAGTCATTGCAACGGTACCGATAGGTTATGCTGATGGTTGGACACGAGATATGCAGAATTTCTCAGTTCTGGTGGATGGACAATTGTGCCCTATCGTAGGGCGGGTATCCATGGACCAAATCACGGTTCGTTTACCTAAGCTGTATCCATTAGGTACCAAGGTAACCTTGATTGGCTCAAACGGTGACAAGGAGATTACTGCAACAGATGTTGCGGTTTACCGTGGAACGATCAATTATGAGGTAGTTTGCCTCCTCAGTGATCGAATTCCGAGAGAATATCATTAAGAAACAGAAGGAAAGGAGAAGAGCATGAATTTACATCAACCCTTGCATGTCTTGCCTGGCGTGGGACCAAAGTCAGCAGAGAAATATGCCAAACTAGGAATCGAAAACCTGCAAGATCTCTTGCTCTACTTTCCTTTCCGTTATGAAGATTTCAAGACCAAGCAGGTGCTGGAGCTGGAAGATGGGGAAAAGGCGGTACTGTCTGGTCAAGTAGTGACTCCTGCTAGTGTCCAGTACTATGGTTTTAAACGCAATCGCTTGCGTTTTAGCCTCAAGCAGGGAGAAGTCGTTTTTGCGGTGAATTTCTTTAATCAGCCCTATCTAGCTGATAAGATAGAGTTGGGAGCAACTCTTGCCGTCTTTGGAAAATGGGACCGTGCCAAGGCTAGCCTGACAGGGATGAAGGTCCTAGCTCAGGTGGAAGATGACCTCCAACCTGTCTATCGTCTGGCTCAGGGAATCAGTCAGGCCAGTCTAGTCAAGGTTATCAAGACGGCCTTTGATCAGGGGTTGGACCTCTTGATTGAGGAAAATCTTCCCCAGTCTTTGCTGGACAAATACAAACTCATGTCTCGTTGTCAGGCAGTCCGTGCTATGCATTTTCCTAAGGATTTGGCAGAATACAAGCAGGCCCTTCGCCGTATCAAGTTTGAGGAACTCTTTTATTTCCAAATGCAATTACAGACCCTCAAGTCTGAGAATAAGATTCACGGAAGTGGTCTGGTCCTGAATTGGTCCCAGGAAAAACTAACTGCGGTTAAAGAAAATTTGCCTTTTGCTTTGACCCAAGCACAAGAAAAGAGCCTGCAAGAAATCCTGACCGATATGAAGTCGGACCATCACATGAATCGACTCTTGCAAGGGGATGTTGGTAGTGGGAAAACAGTGGTGGCAGGTCTAGCGATGTACGCAGCCGTTACGGCTGGTTATCAGGCTGCCCTCATGGTTCCAACAGAGATTCTTGCAGAGCAACATTTTGAAAGTCTAGAAAGTCTCTTTCCTGATTTGAAACTGGCTCTCTTAACAGGTTCATTAAAAGCTGCAGAAAAACGCACGGTTTTGGAAACTATTGCCAAGGGCGAGGTCGATGTGATTATCGGAACTCATGCTCTGATTCAAGATGGGGTAGACTATGCTAAACTCGGTTTGATTATCATCGACGAGCAACACCGTTTTGGTGTGGGACAAAGGCGTATTTTACGTGAAAAAGGAGAAAATCCAGATGTCCTTATGATGACGGCAACACCGATTCCACGAACCTTAGCCATCACCGCCTTTGGAGATATGGATGTTTCCATTATTGACCAGATGCCTGCTGGGCGCAAACCAATCGTAACTCGCTGGATCAAGCATGAGCAATTACCACAGGTCCTGACTTGGTTGGAAGGAGAAATTCAAAAAGGTTCTCAAGCCTATGTTATTTCGCCCTTGATTGAAGAATCTGAAGCTCTAGATCTTAAAAATGCTATTGCTTTATCGGAAGAATTGACGGCTCATTTTGCAGGAAAAGCAAAAGTTGCTCTCTTACACGGGAAGATGAAGAGTGATGAAAAAGACCAGATTATGCAGGAGTTCAAAGATAGAAAGACTGATATTCTGGTTTCGACAACGGTTATAGAAGTTGGGGTCAATGTGCCAAATGCGACAGTCATGATTATCATGGATGCTGACCGTTTCGGACTTAGTCAGCTTCATCAGCTCAGAGGTCGTGTCGGTCGTGGGGAGAAGCAGTCCTATGCAGTTCTTGTGGCCAATCCCAAGACTGACTCTGGTAAAGACCGCATGCGTATCATGACAGAAACGACCAATGGATTTGTCCTTGCAGAAGAAGATTTAAAAATGCGTGGTTCGGGTGAGATTTTTGGAACCAGACAGTCAGGTCTACCAGAGTTTCAAGTGGCTGATATTATCGAGGACTTCCCAATACTTGAGGAAGCACGTAAGGTGGCTAGCTATATCAGCTCACTGCCTAACTGGCAGGAGGATCCAGAGTGGCATGTGATTGCCCTGAATCTAGAGAAGAAAGAACATTTAGATTAATACTCTTCAAAAATCTCTTCAAACCACGTCAACGTCGCCTTGCCGTATATGTAGGATACTGACTACGTCAGTTCCATCTACAACCTCAAAACAGTGTTTTGAGCTAACTTCGTCAGTTCTATCCACAACCTCAAAACGGTGTTTTGAGCAACCTGCGGCTAGCTTCCTAGTTTGCTCTTTGATTTTCATTGAGTATAAGCTTTCTCTAAGAAAATCTTAAGCTTGCTTTTAGGGTTATTGCCTATACTAGAGTCATCAAAAAGAAACGAGGACTCTCACATGACAATGACAATTAAAGTAAATTACCAAAAAACGTTTCAACAGGAGCAAGCACCTTCTCCTAAATACTAAGTAAAAGAGCGGTACAGCTCTTTTTGTGTGTGTATTCTCAGGTAAGGGATTCTGATAAATTATTCATTGAATGTATAACCTTAAACATCGTTCCAAACGAGGTCTTAGTCTATCTGGTAAACTGAAAGCAGTGCTTTGAGAAAGCTGTGACTAGCTTTCTAGTTTGCTCTTTCGTTTTCATTGAGTCACAAGTTACTTTTAGTTTTTTCTAAGGAAAATATAAGCTATGTTTTAGGAAGGAGTTTTATACTAGGTTCATCAAAAAGAAACGAGGACTCTCACATGACAATGACGATTAAAGTGAATTATCAAAAAACTTTTCAAGAAGTAGTAGAAGCAGACAAGCTTGCTACAAAATAGTAGTTATTAAGGGCGATAGAGCCCTTTTTAAATACTTGCTTTAGGCGAAATATGATAGATTTTTAGCATGTGGGATCAGTAGAATTAGGCTATACCAATTTTTGTTCTTGACAAGTGAAAGAAACAAGTATATACTGTTTCTGCTGATTCTGAAAAGCGAGAATTAGACTATACCAATTTTAAGGGGAAAGCACAGCTAGCCTGTGTCGTATATACTATGTGTGGAATTGTTGGTGTTGTTGGAAACACAAATGCAACTGATATTTTGATTCAAGGGCTTGAAAAGCTCGAATACCGTGGTTATGATTCTGCGGGGATTTTTGTCCTAGGTAGTGCTGAAAACCATTTAGTGAAGGCGGTTGGTCGTATCGCAGAATTATCTGCTAAAACTGCTGGTGTTGAGGGAACAACTGGTATCGGACATACTCGTTGGGCGACTCACGGGAAACCAACAGAAGACAATGCTCACCCCCACCGCTCTGAGACAGGACGTTTTGTCTTGGTGCACAACGGGGTGATTGAAAACTACCTTGAAATCAAGGAAGACTACCTTGCAGGTCACCACTTCAAGGGACAAACAGATACTGAAATCGCCGTTCACTTGATTGGTAAATTTGCGGAAGAAGACGGATTGTCAGTGCTGGAAGCCTTCAAAAAAGCTCTTCACATCATCCGTGGTTCTTATGCCTTTGCCTTGATCGACTCTGAAAATCCAGATGTTATCTACGTGGCCAAGAACAAATCACCACTCTTGATTGGTCTTGGTGAAGGTTACAACATGGTCTGCTCAGATGCTATGGCTATGATTCGTGAAACTAATCAATATATGGAAATCCATGACCAAGAGTTGGTAATTGTGAAAGCTGATAGCGTTGAAGTGCAGGACTATGATGGTAACAGCCGTGAGCGTGCTAGTTATACTGCCGAGCTTGACTTATCTGATATCGGTAAGGGAACCTATCCTTACTACATGCTCAAAGAAATTGATGAGCAACCAACAGTGATGCGTAAGTTGATCCAAGCTTACACAGATGAAGCTGGTCAAGTTGTCGTAGATCCAGCTATCATCAAGGCTGTTCAAGACGCAGACCGCATCTACATTCTCGCAGCTGGGACTTCTTACCATGCAGGATTTGCTTCTAAGAAGATGTTGGAAGAATTGACAGATACGCCGGTTGAACTTGGTATCTCCTCTGAGTGGGGGTATGGTATGCCGCTTCTCAGCAAGAAACCACTCTTCATCTTTATCAGCCAATCTGGTGAAACAGCTGATAGCCGTCAGGTTTTGGTTAAGGCCAATGAAATGGGAATTCCAAGCTTAACAGTGACAAACGTTCCAGGTTCAACTCTGTCACGTGAAGCCAACCATACTATGTTGCTTCATGCAGGTCCTGAAATTGCCGTAGCGTCAACTAAGGCTTATACAGCCCAAATAGCAGCCCTTGCCTTCCTTGCAAAAGCGGTTGGTGAAGCAAATGGCAATGAAAAAGCCAAAGCCTTTGACTTGGTTCATGAATTGTCTATCGTGGCTCAGTCTATCGAATCAACTCTCTCAGAAAAAGAATTGATTGATAGCAAGGTTCGTGATCTTCTTGAAACAACACGTAACGCCTTTTATATCGGACGTGGTCAAGATTACTATGTAGCCATGGAAGCCAGTCTCAAACTCAAAGAGATTTCTTATATCCAATGTGAAGGTTTTGCGGCTGGAGAGCTCAAGCACGGAACGATTGCTTTGATTGAAGAAGGAACGCCTGTATTGGCCCTCTTGTCAGATCCGGTTCTTGCTAATCACACTCGCGGAAATATCCAAGAAGTGGCAGCGCGTGGCGCTAAGGTCCTCACTATCGCAGAAGAAAATGTTGCCAAAGATACAGACGACATCGTTCTTACGACCGTACACCCTTACCTCTCACCAATCTCAATGGTCGTACCAACACAATTGGTCGCTTACTTTGCAACTCTACACCGTGGACTTGATGTGGACAAACCACGTAACCTTGCTAAGTCAGTAACGGTAGAATAAACCCAAAGTTTAAATCATAAGCAAAAGTGAACAAAATAGTTTTCTGGAAATCAGAATGCTATCTTGTTCACTTTTTTGTATACTTAATGAAAATCAATGACCAAACTAGTTCTCTTGTGTAGATGTCTCCAAGCATCGCTTTGAGGTTCTAGATAAGAGTGACGAAGTCAGTCTGATTACACCAATTTGATATTGTAGAGAAAACGGATCAAGACCTCAGCCAAGGTAGTTCAAGTCAAGATTGAAGAGGATTGATTCATACTCTTCGAAAATCTCTTCAAACCGCGTCAACGTCGCCTTGCCGTAGGTATGGTTACTGACTTCGTCAGTTCTATCCACAACTTCAAAACAGTGCTTTGAGCTGACTTCGTCAGTTCTATCCACAACCTCAAAACAGTGTTTTGAGCTGACTTCGTCAGTTTCATCTACAACCTCAAAGCAGTGCTTTGAGCAACCTGCGGCTAGTTTCCTAGTTTGCTCTTTGATTTTCATTGAGTATCACTCCTTTTAAGGATTCATTAGAAATAAATCTAAAATTAAATGTTATCCCAGTTTCTATGAAAATGAGAATTCTTTTTGAAAGATATGCTTGTGGAAGACTTGCAAGATATAAAAAACTCCAAGAGCTGGATGATAAGTATCCAATTCTTAGAGAGTTTGTCATGCTTTATTTGCGATACAAACGATCGTATTGGTAGTAAGGATCAAAGGTTACGTTGATTCCTAGTTTACGAAGAACGTTTTTATCTTCATCTGTCAGGATGATTGTAGAATGAGCTTCGCTACCCTTGAGATTTCCTAGCTCCTTCATGGCGCGGTCAGCATCAGGATTCTGCATAGCTGTGATTGCAAGTGCGATAAGGATTTCATTTGAGTGGAGTCGGGGATTGCGGCTACCCAAGTGATTGATTTTCAAACCTTGGATTGGTTTCACCACTTCTGGTTCGATTAATTTTGTTTCAGCATCGATGTTAGCTGATTTCTTGATTGCATTGATCAAAGCAGCGGCTGTTGGACCAAAGAGTTCTGAGTTCTTACCAGTAACGATTTCACCAGAAGGTAATTCAAGAGCGAGAGCAGGTCCGCCTGTTTCTTCTGCTTTTTGACGTGCGGCAACAGCAACCTTTCTATCAGCGGGTGTGATACCTAGGTCATTCATGAGAAGCTCAATTTTCTTAACGGCAGTTTCACCGACTTTTTCAGCCTTGAAATCAAGAACAGTTTGATAGTAGCGACGGATAATTTCCTGTTTAGATGCTTCAATGGCAGCGTCGTTATCAGTGATTGCAAAACCAACCATATTAACACCCATGTCAGTTGGAGATGCATAAGGAGACTCACCCAAGATACGTTCCAGCATACGCTTAAGAACAGGGAAAATTTCAATGTCGCGGTTGTAGTTGACTGTGGTTTCTCCATAAGTTTGGAGATGGAATGGGTCAATCATGTTGACATCATCTAGGTCTGCTGTAGCAGCTTCATAAGCCAAGTTGACTGGGTGATGAAGTGGGAGATTCCAAACTGGGAAGGTTTCAAATTTTGCATAACCAGACTTGATACCATTGATTTGGTCGTGGTACATGTTAGACATACAAGTTGCCAACTTACCTGAACCAGGCCCAGGAGCAGTCACGACAATCAAGTTACGACTAGTTTTGATATAGTCGTTTTTCCCCATACCTTCAGGAGAAATGATGTGATCCATATCTGTCGGATACCCCTTGATAGGGTAGTGAAGATAAGAGTCGATACCATTTTTCTCTAATTGATTACGGAAGGCATCAGCTGCCGGTTGGCCTGCATATTGAGTAATGACAACTGAACCAACAAAGATACCGAGTTCATTGAATTTATCAATCAAACGAAGCACTTCTTGGTCATAAGAAATGCCCAAGTCTCCACGAGCTTTTGAGTGCTCGATATTGCTAGCGTTAATAGCGATAACAACCTCAACTTGCTCCTTCAACTCTTGCAAGAGCTTGATTTTATTGTCAGGTTCATATCCAGGAAGGACACGAGCAGCGTGGAAATCTTCTAACATTTTGCCACCAAACTCCAAGTAGAGTTTGCCGTCAAATTGGTTGATGCGCTCCAAGATATGGTCGCGTTGTAGATTTAAGTATTGTTCAGAACTAAAAGCTTGTTTTTTCATTTTTTTACCTCTGATCTCTATTATATAAAAAAAATGGAAGATAAGAAACAACGGAGGTTCGAAATAAGGAAAAAGATTAAAGCAAACGCTTGCATAAAATTAAGAAAAGGTCTATGATGGAATAAAGTGAATGTTAAAAGGGGAAAAAAGATGCAAGAAAAATGGTGGCACAATGCCGTTGTTTATCAGGTCTATCCAAAAAGTTTTAAGGATAGCAATGGAGATGGGATTGGTGATTTACCTGGAATTACCAGTAAGCTAGACTATCTAGCTAAGTTAGGGATCACAGCGATCTGGCTTTCTCCAGTCTATGATAGCCCCATGGATGACAATGGTTATGATATTGCCAATTATCAAGATATCGCGGCTATCTTTGGAACCATGGAAGATATGGATGAGCTGATTGCTGAGGCTAAAAAACGAGATATCCGAATCATTATGGATTTGGTGGTCAATCATACATCAGATGAGCATGCTTGGTTTATCGAAGCTTGTGAAAATCCTGATAGTCCTGAGCGATACTACTATATCTGGCGTGATGAACCTAACGAATTGGAGTCAATTTTCAGTGGTTCTGCCTGGCAATATGACGAAAAGGCTGGTCAATATTATCTGCACTTTTTCAGTAAGAAACAACCAGACCTTAACTGGGAAAATGAAGAACTACGCCAAAAAATCTATGAAATGATGAATTTCTGGATTGATAAAGGGATCGGTGGATTTCGTATGGACGTTATTGACATGATTGGGAAGATACCTGATCAGAAGATTGTCAACAATGGTCCTATGCTCCATCCTTATCTCAAGGAAATGAATCAGGCTACTTTCGGCGACAAAGAGCTCTTGACAGTAGGGGAGACATGGGGAGCGACACCAGAAATCGCAAAACTCTATTCAGATCCAAAAGGACAAGAACTGTCTATGGTCTTCCAGTTTGAACATATCTGTCTTCAGTATCAGGAAGGACAACCTAAGTGGCAGTACCAAAAAGAGCTAAATGTTGGGAAATTAAAAAAGATTTTCAACAAATGGCAGACAGAATTAGGAGTTGAGGACGGCTGGAATTCGCTCTTCTGGAACAACCATGACCTCCCTCGTATCGTCTCAATCTGGGGAAATGACCGAGAATACCGCGAAAAATCTGCTAAAGCGTATGCAATCTTGCTTCATCTCATGAGAGGGACTCCTTATATTTACCAAGGGGAGGAGATTGGGATGACCAATTTTCCGTTTGAAACGCTGGATCAAGTAGAGGATATTGAATCCCTCAATTATGCGCGTGAAGCTCTTGAAAAAGGCGTTCCGATAGAAGAAATTATGGACAGTATCCGTGTGATTGGACGTGACAATGCCCGTACCCCAATGCAGTGGGATGAGACAAAAAATGCTGGTTTCTCAGATAGTCAACCTTGGCTTGCTGTAAATCCAAACTATGCCAAGATAAATGTAAAAGAAGCTTTAGCAAACCCAGATTCTATCTTCTATACCTATCAAAAATTAGTAAAACTTCGTAAAGAAAATAGCTGGTTGGTTCGTGCTGACTTTGAACTTCTCGAAACGGATGAAAAAGTCTTTGCTTATATCCGTAAGGATGGAGAACGTCGTTTCCTAGTTGTGGCCAATTTGTCCAACCAACAGCAAGAGTTTACAGTAGAAGAGTCAGTCAAGTCTATCTTGATTGAAAATACCTCAGTAGAAGAAGTTTTGACTACACAGACCTTGGCTCCATGGGATGCCTTCTGTGTCGAACTAGCTGATTAAAACCAGAAACTTAAGTGTCCAAAGATGCTTGAGTTTTTTTCTAAAATAAGTGTAAAAACTTCTTTAATAAATATTAGTTTGAATTTTCTAAAAAATCACCTGAAAACCCTTGCTTTTATATAAAAATAGGGTATAATGGTGAAAAATAGTATTTTAAAGGAGAATATCTATGAAATCGAAAAAGTGGCTCGCAGTAGCAGGGATAACGATGAGCGCAGCTCTTCTTTTGGCGGCTTGTGGTAAGACTGAAAAAAAAGCAGATGCTCCAACAACATTTTCGTATGTATATGCCATTGATCCAACAACATTGGACTATAGCGTTACTAGTAAAAGTTCAACATCAGACGTCATTGCCAACTTGGTCGACGGACTCTTGGAAAATGACAAATATGGAAACTTGATTCCATCGCTTGCTGAAGACTGGTCTGTTTCACAGGACGGTTTGACCTACACCTACAAGCTACGTAAAGGTGTTAAATGGTATACTTCTGAAGGAGAAGAGTATGCTGAAGTCAAGGCCCAAGACTTTGTGACAGGTTTGAAGCATGCTGCAGATGGTAAGTCAGATGGCCTAACTCTTATCCAAGACTCTATCAAAGGATTGGCAGAATACGTCAGTGGTGAAAGCAATGACTTCTCAACAGTTGGAGTTAAAGCAATTGACGACTACACTGTTCAATACACCTTGAACCAACCAGAAAGCTTCTGGAATTCTAAGGTGACAACAGCGACTATGCTCCCTGTTAATGAAGAATTCTTAAATTCTCAAGGAAAAGATTACGGTGCGGCAGCTCCTTCAGGTATTCTCTACAATGGTCCATATATTTTGAAGAACTTCACTTCAAAATCCGTGATCGAGTACGAAAAGAATCCAAACTACTGGGATAAAGACAATGTGAAGATTGACCACGTCAAGCTGACTTTCTACGACGGTTCTGACCAAGAATCATTGATTCGTAGCTTTGCGTCAGGCTCATATACGACAGCTCGTCTTTTCCCAACTAGTTCAAGCTTTGATTCAACTAAGAAAGAATACGGCGATAAGATCGTTTATAGTCCTCAAGAAGCAACTAGCTATTACTTTACTTTCAACGTAAATCGTCAGTCTTACAATAAAACAGCTAAGACAGATGATGCCCAAAAAACTTCAACTAAAGAAGCGCTTCTCAATAAAAACTTCCGTCAAGCTATCAACTTCGCTCTAGACCGTCATGCCTACTCTGCACAGATGAATGGCGAAGAAGGTGCAGACAAGATTATCCGTACCAGCCTTGTGCCTTATGACTATGTCCAAGTTGGTGAAAAGACCTTCGGTGAATTGGCTCAAGAACAATTGGTAACATACGGAGACCAGTGGAAGGATGTAGCTTTGACAGATGGTAAAGATACCCTTTACAATCCGACAAAAGCAAAAGCTGCTTTTGAAAAAGCAAAATCAGAATTGCAAGCTAAAGGTGTAACCTTCCCAATCCATTTGGATATTCCAGTTGAGCAGACTGATGTCATTGCTGTACAGCAAACCAACTCTCTCAAACAGTCTGTCGAAGCAGCACTTGGAAGTGAGAATGTTGTCATCGATGTACTTCAAATGACTGACAATGAGAAAATGAGTATCACATCTCAAGCCAAAGTGCCTTCTCAAAAAGACTATGACTTGAACGGAACTGGATGGGGACCAGACTATCAAGACCCAGCAACCTACCTCAATATCTTAGATGCTAAGAAGGGTTCTGCTCTTAAACACTTGGGTATCACAAAAGGTAAAGATCCAGAAGTTATGGCTCAAGTTGGACTTGATGAGTACAAGAAACTCTTGGATGATGCAGCATCAGAAACAAGCGATCTTAACAAACGCTATGAAAAATATGCCAAAGCACAAGCTTGGGTTTCAGATAGCTCACTTCTTATCCCTGTAGCTTCTTCAGGTGGTTCTCCGACAGTTAGCCGTACAGTGCCATTCACAAAAGCTTACTCTCAAGTTGGTATCAAGGGAGATCCATTTGTATTTAAAGGTTTAGAATTGCAAAACGATATTGTAACAGCTAAAGAATACGAAGAAGCTCTCAAGAAATGGCAAAAAGAGAAAATCGAAACAAATGCCAAATACCAAAAAGAACTAGCAAATCACGTTAAATAGTCTTTTGTAATGAATAAAGAAATCCTGTTTTGAAGCGGGATTTCTTTATTTTTTGATTTTCAATGAGAGGTCAAATCAGTATATAACTTTACTTTTTGGACAAAATTTGTTAAAATATAACCATGTTACAAAACCTAACATACGAGGAGAAATAAAACATGAAACTTAAAAAACGTTTGATTGGAGCGGGGTTGACACTTGCTGCTGCGGTCCTATTGACAGCATGTGGCCAGTCAGCATCAGACGGCAAGACATACTCGTCTACCTTTGGTGCAGATCCAACAACCTTCAACTATCTCTTGGACTACGCTGGTGATAACACTGCTATTGTAACCAACTTGATTGATGGTTTGCTTGAAAATGATAACTACGGAAACCTCATTCCTGCCCTTGCAGAAGATTGGAGTGTTTCTAAGGATGGTTTAACTTATACCTACAAACTTCGCCAAGATGCCAAGTGGTTTACAGCTGACGGTGAAGAATACGCTCCCCTTAAAGCACAAGACTTTGTAACTGGTATCAAGTATGCTGCTGACAACAAGGGACAAGCTTTGGACTTGATTCAGAACTCTATCAAGGGCTTGGATGATTATGTAACAGGTGCAAATACTGACTTCTCAAATGTTGGTGTCAAAGCCTTAGATGACTATACTGTCCAATATACCTTGACTCGTCCAGAGCCATTCTGGAACTCAAAAACAACCAACAGTATCTTATTCCCTGTAAACGAAGAATTCCTTGCTTCTAAAGGTAAAGACTTCGGAACCCTGAAACCAGATAGCATTCTTTATAGCGGACCATATTTGTTAAAAGATTTTACATCTAAGTCTTCTATCGAATATGTGAAAAACCCACATTACTATGACCAAGAAAAAGTAACGATTGAAAAGGTAAAATTGGCCTACTTTGATGGTTCAGACCAAGACTTGACAATTCGTAACTTTGAAAGTGGTGCTTACTCATCTGCAGGTGTTTATCCAAATAGCTCAAACTTTGCTAAGACAAAGGAAAAATACAAGGACAATATCGTTTATAGCTTGCAAGATGCAACATCTTGGTACTATAACTTTAACGTTAATCGTGGTGCTTATAGCCATACTGCAAAAACAAGCGATGAACAAAAACAAGCAACTCAAGCTGCAGTTTTGAATAAAAACTTCCGTCAGGCAATTAACTTCGCCATTGATCGTACAGCCTACTCAGCTCAATCAAATGGTGAAGAAGCAGCTAAGAACACCCTTCGTAACTCGCTTGTACCACCAACTTTCGTACAAGTTGGAGACAAGACTTTTGGTGAAACAGTTGCTTCAAAATTGGTCAACTATGGTACACAATGGTCGAATATGAATCTTGAAGATGCTCAAGACGGTTATTTCAATAAAGAAAAAGCACAAGCCAAGTTTGCTGAAGCTAAAAAAGAATTAGAAGCCCAAGGTGTGAGCTTCCCAATTCATTTGGACTTGCCTGTAGACCAGGTTAACAAGACCTTGCTTTCTGGAACAAACTCAATCAAACAATCAATTGAATCAACACTTGGTTCTGAAAATGTAGTGGTTGACGTTATCCAATTATCGACGGATGATTATACAAACGCAACAGTTCAAGCACCAACTCCTGCAGATCACGACTATGATTTGAATTTGGATGGATGGTCAGCTGACTATCAAGATCCTTCAACTTACCTCAATCCTTTCAACGCTGAAGATGGATTCTATCTCAAGATTTTGGGACTTGATCCAAGCAAGGATGCAAATAAGATTACTAGTCTAGGTTTGGACCAATTTACTCAAAAATTAAAAACAGCAGATGCAGAAAATACAGACGTAGCGAAACGCTATGAAAACTACGCAGATGCACAAGCTTGGTTGATTGATAGTTCCCTTCTAATCCCAGTTGTGTCAAACGGTGGTGGAGCTTCGGTGACACGCGTGACACCATTTACACGTGCTTACTCACTAGTTGGTATCAAAGGAACTGGAAGCAACTACAAGTACATGAGATTACAGACAGATGTTGTTACAAGCTCTCAATTTGCTGAAGCGAAGGCTAAATGGGAACAAGAACGTAAAAATTCTGTCGAGAAGAGTCAAAAAGACTTTGAAAGTCACGTGAAATAAGTATAAGAAGAGGTTGGGACAAACATCCCAGCCTTACTTTTTATTAGCGATAAGTTTTCGATGTGACAGCTGGTTGGATTTTTTTGTTAATTTTTTGGATTCTAGAAATCTTTTTTGGGGGAAAATCTTGTATTCCTTACTTACAATATTTGATAACCCAGTCGATTGTTAAAACATCGTAGATTTGGAACTAGGAAGTCGAGGTTTGATTTAACAGTTTATAACCCCGTCTTTTTTAGATTAGATACCTCTTTCAAGCGACATTTTAGCCATTTTATCATTGGAATTTACTATTCATGTTTTTAAGGTGAATAAAAACGGTTACTTAACATGTGTTGATGGTATCCAGCAATACTTTGTGATATAATGAAAATGAAAAATACTTTGTAGAGGTGTAAGTTGAGTAGACATTCAAAAGGAAGCAAAACGAGCAAGTTTCAACAAAGCATCAATATTATTTTGTTGTTTGTATATATAGTGCTTGCTTGTTTTTTGCTGTTTTTAATATTCAGATATCATATTTTAGCAATTAGCTATGCAAATGTCCTTATAGCGATTGTTATGATCCTGCTTGCGCTAATAGCCTTGCTTTTGATTCTAAAAAGAAAAGCTAAGATCTTCACCATGATTTTACTCTTGGTGTCGGTATTTGTCAGTTCCATTTCTTTGATTGGAGTTCATCAATTTATCAGCCTAGCAAATCAACTCAATGCGACATCTAACTATTCTAGTTACTCTATCAGTGTTGCAGTTTTGGCGGATAGTGAGATTGGAAATGTTTCGGAATTATCCAGTGTGACGGCTCCAACCAAAACAGATGCCGAAAATATTAAAAAACTGCTCGATGATATTAAGACAAGTCAGAGTAAAGACTTAACGGTTGAAGAAAGTGCTTCCTATCTTGCGGCTTATAAGAGTTTGCTGGCTGGAGAGACCAAGGCAATCGTTTTGAACAGTGTCTTTGAAAATCTGATTGAGCAAGAGTACCCAGACCATGCCAAAAAGATCAAGAAGATTTATACCAAAGAACTAACCAAGACTGTTGAGGCACCTAAGGTTTCTCAAAACAAGGCATTTAATATCTATATTAGTGGGATTGATACATACGGACCGATTAGCTCCGTTTCTCGTTCGGATGTCAATATCATCATGACGGTTAATCAAGAAACCAAGAAAATTCTCCTGACAACAACGCCTCGTGATGCCTATGTGCCTATAGCTGATGGCGGTAATAACCAAAATGATAAATTGACCCATGCAGGTATTTACGGCGTGGATGCTTCCATTCATACCCTAGAAAATCTCTATGGAATTGACCTGAATTATTATGCACGACTCAACTTCACCTCCTTTTTGAAATTGATTGATCTCTTAGGTGGTGTCGATGTTTATAATGATCAAGACTTCACATCACTTCATGGGAATTATCACTTCCCTGTTGGAAATGTGCACCTAAACTCTGAGCAGGCTCTAGGTTTTGTTCGTGAACGTTACTCCTTAACTAATGGTGATGGAGATCGTGGACGTAATCAACAAAAAGTCATTGCTGCCATTATTCAAAAACTAACTTCGGCAGAAGCCATGAAGAATTTTGATGGTATTATGCAAGGGTTGCAAGATTCTGTACAAACCAATATGCCTCCTGAAACCATGGTTAGCCTAGCAAATGCTCAACTAGCAAGTGGAGGAAAATATACTGTCATCACTCGAGATCTAAAGGGAACTGGTCGTATGGATCTTCCTTCCTATGCCATGCCTGACAGCAGCCTTTATATGCTAGAGGTAGATCCAAATAGCTTAGAGACACTCAAAACAGAAATCAAAGATATCATGGAAGGAAAATAAGATGATTGACATCCATTCACACATAGTTTTTGATGTAGATGATGGTCCGAAGAATAAGGCAGAGAGTATAGCGCTTCTGAGAGAAGCTTATGCTCAGGGAGTTCGTACCATCGTTTCGACTTCTCATCGTCGGAAGGGGATGTTTGAAACACCAGAAGAGGACATTGCAAGAAATTTTAAAGTTGTCAAGGAATTGGCTAAAGAAATTGCTCCCGACTTAACCATCTTGTATGGAGCAGAAATCTATTACAGCAGTGATGCTTTAAACAAATTAGAGAATCAACAGATTCCTCAATTAAATGGCACTCGCTATGCCTTGATAGAATTTAGTATGAATACCCCTTATCGTGAAATCCATAGCGCATTGACCAATATTTTGATGTTGGGAATAACCCCTGTTATTGCCCATATAGAACGTTATGATGCTTTGGAAAATAATGAAAAAAGGGTGCACGACCTCATCAACATGGGATGTTATACCCAGGTCAATAGTTCAAGTGTCCTCAAACCAAAACTGTTTGGCGACACCTATAAATTCATGAAAAAGCGTGCTCGCTATTTTTTGGAGAGGGACTTGGTTCATATAGTTGCTAGTGATATGCATAATCTAGAGAGTCGTCCACCTTATATGCGAGAGGCTTATGAGATAGTGAGTAAAAGGTATGGCCAAGATAAGGCTCGGGAACTATTCGTGAAAAATCCCGAAAAAGTCATTAAAGATCAAATAATATAGGAGTTAAAATGAAAGAACAAGATACTATTGAAATCAACGTTATTCAGTTATTAAAGGCGCTATGGAAAAAGAAACTGCTAATCCTTCTTGTAGCCATCGTAGCAGGAGCTGCTTCCTTTGCGTATAGTAGTTTTGTGGTCAAACCTGAGTATAGAAGTACAACGCGAATCTATGTGGTTAATCGAAATCAAAACGATAAAGCAGGACTAACAAATCAGGACTTACAAGCAGGGGCCTACTTGGTCAAGGACTATCGTGAAATCATTCTATCCCAAGATGTCCTAGAGAAAGTAGTTGCTGATCTTGGCTTGAACGTTAATGCAAAAGCATTGGCTAAAAAGGTTCAAGTAACGGTCCCTGCAGATACACGTATCGTATCTATTTCAGTTAGTGATCATAAACCTGACGAAGCTAGTCGTATTGCAAATGCACTGCGAGACGTTGCAGCACAAAAAATTATCGCAGTTACTCGAGTTTCGGACGTAACGACTCTGGAGGAGGCCCGTCCAGCTACTGGTCCGTCATCACCAAATATCCGTCGCAATACCTTAATGGGAATCGGTGCTGGTGCAGGCTTGGTGATTGTCGTGGTTCTATTGGTTGAACTTCTAGACGACCGTGTTAGACGTCCAGAAGATATCGAAGACGTTATGAAAATCTCACTCCTTGGAGTCATTCCAGACCTGGATAAATTAAAGTAAGGGAGAACATATGGTAAAGTTAGAATTAGCACAACAAAAACTGAACTCTTTAAAAAAGGCGGAAGAGTATTACAATGCTTTACGTACAAATATACAACTGAGTGGGAATAACTTAAAGGTTATTGCAGTTACATCAGTCGATCCGAGTGAAGGAAAATCTACAACTTCTACAAATATCGCTTGGGCTTTTGCGCGTGCAGGCTACAAAACGCTATTGATTGATGCCGACATCCGAAATTCAGTCATGTCTGGAGTATTCAAGTCAAGAGAAAAAATCACTGGTTTGACAGATTATCTAGCTGGGACTCAGGATTTGTCACATGGTCTCTGTGAAACAGACGTTGAAAATTTATTTGTAGTTCAATCAGGAGCAGTTTCACCGAATCCAACGGCTCTCTTACAAAGCGCCAACTTTGAAAAAATGATTGAGACTTTACGCAAATATTTTGACTATATTATCGTCGATACTGCACCTATAGGGGTTGTAATTGATGCAGCCATTATTGTACAAAAATGTGATGCATCTGTTTTAGTAGCAGAAGCTGGTGTAGCAAAACGAAGAGAAGTGCAAAAAGCTAAAAGTCAGTTAGAACACACTGGGAAACCATTTCTAGGTGTAGTTTTGAATAAAATTGATGTTCAACGTGAAAAATATGGTTCTTATGGTGGCTATGGCAATTATGAAAAAAGATAAAATGAAGTTAAGGAGTCCAGTATGGAAGGAAGGGTTTTCTACAATGTAACTCTGGCATTCTTACAGAGTATACTTGTTAGTGTATTAGCTTATATACTGATTGCAATTTCAGAAACTGATATTGTTCCAAATACAGTATTCGTCTTATTTTTTCTTCACTTTGCAGCCTTCTACATTAGTGATTATGGTAAAGATTTTTTCAAACGAGGCCAGTATGTTGAGTTAGTAGAAACGATTAAATACATCCTCTTTTATGCCTTGTTGATTAGTTTTTCAAGTTTCTTCTTAAAAGAAAAATTTGTGATTTCTAGACGAGGGATGCTCTATTTACTTTCTTTGTATGGTGTTTTGAATTATCTCCTCTGTTTCTTTTTGAAGCGTTATTGGAAAACCTTTAACCATAATTTGAAGAGCAGTCGTAATATTTTGTTGATCACAGCGACATCACGTACTGAAAAAGTGTTGGACCGTTTGTTAACCGCTAACGATGTTCAAGGGAAACTGGTTGCAGTCAGTGTTTTAGACATGCCAGACTTTACTCATGAAAAGGTGACGGTTGTTCCGAGGGAACAGTTGATCTCTTATGCAACGCACGAGGTAGTGGATGAAGTCTTTGTCAATCTTCCAAGTGAAGACTACGACATTGGAGCTCTTATTTCTCAGTTTGAAACCATGGGAATCGCTGTCACAGTCAATCTCAATGCTTTCGACAAAAACTTAGGTCGTGATAAACAAATCCATGAGATGGCGGGCTTGAACGTAGTGACATTTTCTACAAATTTTTACAATCCGAGCCATGTGATTGCTAAACGCATCCTTGACATTTGTGGTGCTATCGTTGGGTTGATCCTTTGTGGAATTGCTAGTCTATTTCTAGTTCCCATGATTCGTAAAGATGGCGGACCTGCAATCTTTTCACAAACTCGTGTCGGAAAAAATGGTCGTCACTTTACCTTTTATAAATTCCGCTCGATGCGAGTCGATGCAGAAGCTATCAAGGAGCAGTTGATGGATCAAAATACCATGCAAGGTGGTATGTTTAAAATCGATAACGATCCTCGAGTGACTAAGATCGGACAATTTATCCGAAAAACCAGCCTGGATGAATTACCACAATTTTGGAATGTTTTAATTGGAGACATGAGTCTGGTCGGTACACGCCCACCAACTGTAGATGAGTACGAAAAATACACACCTGAACAAAAACGTCGTCTCAGTTTCAAACCTGGTATTACAGGTCTGTGGCAAATTAGTGGTCGAAGTGAAATTACAAACTTCGATGAAGTCGTGAAACTGGATGTGGCTTATATCGATGATTGGACCATCTGGAAAGATTTTGAAATATTGCTAAAAACTGTAAAAGTTGTATTGATGAGAGATGGAGCGAAGTAAGGGATGACAAATAGAATCAAAGTTTTAGGTATTAACATTGATCCTCTTACGATGAGGGAAACAGTGGATGCTGTTGAACGATACGTACTGGGGAAAAGAGCATTACACTTAATGGGAGTTAATGCTGATAAAATTAATCAGTGCCATACAGATGAGAAAATCAAAAAAATTGTTAATGACTCAGGAATCATAAATGCCGACGGCGCTTCCGTTGTTCTTGCAAGTAAGTTTTTAGGAACACCTGTTCCTGAACGAGTAGCAGGGATTGATTTGATGCAATCTCTTTTAGAGTTATCGAATAACAAAGGATATTCAGTATACTTTTTTGGAGCAAAAGAAGAGGTTTTGCAAGATATGCTCAAAGCATTTAAGAATGATTATCCTAATTTGATAGTTGTTGGATACAGAAATGGTTATTTTTCTGCAGATGATGAGCAAGATATTCAAGAAGATATTCGTGAAAAGAACCCTGATTTTGTGTTTGTTGGCATTACGTCTCCTAAAAAAGAATATATTATTCAAAAATTTATGGATAACGGTGTCAATTCGGTATTTATGGGAGTTGGTGGTAGTTTTGATGTCTTGTCTGGTCATATCCAACGAGCACCTCTATGGATGCAAAAGTTAAACCTTGAGTGGTTGTTTCGTGTAGCAAATGAGCCTAAACGCCTCTTTAAGCGTTATTTTGTAGGGAATGTTTCATTCATAGGAAAAGTTTTAAAAGCAAAAAGAGGTGTAAAATATTGAACCAAGCAGAAATGGTAAAATTGATTCAGCAAGTTGAATTAGATGCTATAAAAGAGTTTCAAAAAATTTGTAAAGAGAATAATATAGACTTTTTCCTCCGTGGAGGTAGTGTACTTGGGGCAGTCAAATACGACGGCTTTATTCCATGGGATGACGATATGGATATCGCAGTACCTCGTGAAGGCTACGATAGACTTCCGGAAATTTTTAAGGATAGAATTATCGCAGGCAAATATCAGGTTCTTGCTTATCAATATTGCGACACTTTGCATTGCTACTTTCCTCGCCTATTCCTTTTGGAAAATGAAAGAAAACGTTTGGGCTTGCCACGAAATACAAATTTAGGATTGCATTTGATTGATATCATTCCTTTGGACGGTGCCCCAAATCATTCGTTTTTAAGAAAGCTTTACTTTGGTAAAGTATACTGGTATCGTTTTTTAGCAAGTTTAGGAACAACCTATGTTGGCGACCATGTGGATATGCATTCCGCTAAGCAAAAACTAATTATTGGTTTCTTTAAAAAACTAGGATTTGCAAAACTATTTCCTCAAAATTCTGTATACAGACGTTTAGATAATCTCTATAAAAAGTATGATTGGAAAAAGCAGCAGTATGCTGGGACTATCAATGCTTCTTTATTTGCTAAAGAAGTTATGCCGGTAGAGATTTGGGGAGAAGGAGTAGAGAAGCCTTTTGAGGATACCTTTTTTAAAGTTCCAACGGAGTATGACCGCTACCTTAAAAGACTTTACGGAGAAAACTATCTTCACGAAGAGCCTAGTGATGATGAAAAGAAATCGCATTTAGGAGGACACTAATTTGTTTTGTTATATTATTTTGCATTACAAAGTCTTAGAAGAAACTATTTCTTGTGTTAAATCTATAAAAGAAGGCAATTCTAATGCAAAGCAAATCGTTATTATTGATAATTTCTCTAATAATGGTACTGGTGAAAAACTACAAGAGCTTTATGAATCAGATTCAGAAATTGATGTTTTGATTAACCATGAAAATGCTGGTTTTGCTCGTGGAAATAATGTAGCTTATCAATTTGCTAAGGAAAAGTATAACCCCGATTTCATGGTTATCATGAATAACGATATTGAGATAGAAACAGAAGATTTTGAAAAAATCGTGACAGATATCTATAGTGAGGAGAAATTCCATTTGCTCGGGCCAGATATCTTCTCGACTACTTACCAACTTCACCAAAACCCAAAACGGTTGACACATTATACTTATGAAGAAGTTAAAGCTCTAAATGAAAAATTTAAAAAAGGGAGCCAAGTTAGTCTAGCTTTAAAAATCAAATGTTGGTTGAAAGCTAGTAAAGCTCTTCGAACAGCAATTTATCAAAATAGACGTAAAAAAGGATCAGTAGACTATAGAAAACAGGTAGAAAATCCAATTCTTCATGGTTCGTTTATTGTATATTCGAGAGATTTTATCGAAAAAGAGGAGTATGCTTTTAACCCTAACACCTTCTTCTACTATGAAACAGAGATATTAGATTATGAAGCTGAATTAAAAGGATACAAGAGAATTTACACACCGAAGATTAAGGTATTGCACCATCAAAATGTTGCAACTAATCAGGTTTATACAAACTTAGTAGAAAAAACTTTGTTTTCAAACAAATGCAACTTTGAATCCACTAGTTATTTTTTAACTTTAATGGAGAAAAATAAAATTAGTCGGTAATTATTAAAAATGAATAAAAAAATGATGAAAAAAATTTTATATGTGACAAATGTTGATTGGAATTGGATAAAACAGCGTCCACAATTTATTGCAGAAAGCTTATCTAATTTTTATGAGATACTAGTTCTGTATCGCTATTGGTATAATAGAAAAGGATTGACTGAGGATAGAAATACTAACATTACAAATATATCACGTATTTATGCCTTACCTTTTGTTAATAGATCACCTAAACTAAAGCAACTGAATGATAAAATTGTTGCTTGGAATATTCGAAGAAAAGTTAAGGCTTTTAAACCAGAATATGTATATTTGACAAATCCAATGCAGTTTGCATCTCTTGTAGACAATTCAGAACAAAAAATAATATATGATTGTATGGATTATCATGTGGCTTTTATAGAAGATAGAGAAGAACGCCAGCGATTAAAGGATTTAGAAGAAAAACTGGTCAATAGAGCTAATTTAATCTTAGTTTCGAGTGAGAAATTAAGAGAAAATATTATTTCTGATTATAATTTGGAAGAACAGGTTGATAAAATAGTGGTGGTTAGAAATGGTTATAATGGTAAAATCTTAAGCATTCCTACTCAGCATAAAAAGAATAACCAAAAGCTTGTACTTGCATATGTTGGAACTATCAGTCATTGGTTTGATTTTGATATCATTTTACGAAGTTTAGAAGATTTTGATAATATTGAATATAAGTTGATTGGTCCGATTAGCAAAGCTGTTATTCCTGAACATGATAGAATTCATTATTTAGGAAGTGTACCACACGAGAAGATTTATCAGTATATTGAGAATGCAGATGTTCTTATTATGCCGTTTCAAATTAATGATATTGTTGAAGCAGTGGATCCGGTTAAGTTATATGAATATATTAACTTTAACAAAAATATACTTACGGTATGTTATAAGGAAATTCTGAGATTTGAACCATTTGTATACATGTATTCAAATTATTCAGATTACCAAATGAATCTGGTGCAATTGATTGAAAATAATAATTTGAAATATGACAGTATAGCTAGAGAAGATTTTTTGAAAAGTAATACTTGGGAAAAAAGAGCGGAGATGATTCATCAGCTGATTCATCAGTTGTAATTTTTTGTGGAGAGATGAATGAAGAGACAGAAGTTTGAATTTATAGAGATTCTATACTATTTTACAGTGATGCTATCAGTGGGAATGTTTCTTATGTTTTCCCTCAACTTATATTGGCACAGAAACTTATTAACTATTTTATCTATTGCACTCTTATTTTTAATGATTCCTATACTGATTGTTAATGCTAAAAGAATTTCTAAATCAGCTTTTATCTATGGTACTTTTTTATCTATATGTATTATATACGAGATATCAAGAGCTAAAACTCTTTATAATTATAGTGTGAGTAATATTTTTTTGGCATCCCGACAATATATATGGATTTTTCTATTTTTTGTATTGATTTACCTTTTTAAGAACAAACAAGAAAACATGAGAAAAATTTTAGATAATACACTCAATATTTTTATGTTTTCTCTTGGGATTAGAGCATTCACATGGTTTTTATATACAGTATTTCAATTTGAACTATTTCCATCTATTTTAAGAGAATTCGGAGATTTGTGGTATCGAAATGAATTTTCTGTACGAATAGATGGAACACCATTAATTATAATAGGTTTGTTAATCTCCACTTTTTTCTATTTTAAATTTGGAAATAGGAAATACTTTTATTATTTATTCTCGATATTAATGTATATAACATTTGTAAATCAGACAAGGATGCTACTGGTTTCTGTTTTGATTTCAATTTTTCTCATGTTTGTATATTCTAGAAGAACTTCTAGATTGCTCACCTCTTTAAGTTTTATAACTGTAATTATAGTATTCGTTTATGGAGGTGGATTGGATTATATTAAAGCATATTTAAATATCGACACTGGATCATTTGATATGGGGTTAGGATTTAGATACTGGGAGTTGAAATACTATCTTGGTTTATTAGCTAATGATGTATGGAAACTTGGGGTTGGAATTCTAACATCAAGCAACATAAATAGTAATTTTATTTTGGCTGGACCAGGTGCCGTTAAGATGTATCTAGATGATTTAGGTTTTTTAGAGTTATTCGTTCAATTTGGTGTAGCTGCAATTTTTATGTATGGTTATATATTTTATAAGATAATTAATTTAATTCTAAGAATGTCAAATGATAAATATAGAGTTGACCGAGCCTTTTTTATTGCACTCTTAACTAATTTAATAATTACTTCAATTTCTTTAAATATCTTTGGAGCGCAGAGAAGTTTCTCATTGGCAATTGTTCTTGCATTAATATTCTACTATGACTATAGGCTAAAAAATGACATAGAAAATTAGGTGTATAATGGATAAAGTATGTATAGTTATTCTCAATTATAATAATTATGAAGATACGATTGAATGTGTACAAAGTTTGAGAAGTACTATAAATTCAAATGAGTATGACATCGTGATTGTAGATAATAATTCGGTTAATGATAGTGTCAAAGAGTTATCTAGGGCGCTATCCCCTATTAAGATTATTACTAGTTTAGAAAATAGAGGATATGCGAATGGAAACAATATTGGAATAAAGTATGCTGAGGATAATGGATATGATTACATTTGTATATTAAACAACGATACACTAATTGAAGTTGATTTTTTGGAATCGTGTAAACGAGAACTAGAAGATGATTCCTCTGTTGCTTTTGTTAGTCCAGTGTTAGTTGAATATAAAAATAATAACTTGGTACAATCTACAGGTGGTGATATTTTTATTAATAGAGGAATTGTAACTTTAAAAAATCATGGTGCTCAGAGAGACAAACTTCCTTCTAAAATCGAAAGTGACTATATTGGGGGAGCATGTTTGATGTTTAAAACCTCTATCTTGAAAATTATTGGATATATACCTGAAAGCTATTTTCTATTTTATGAAGAAACAGAATGGTGTTATAGAGCTAAAAAATTAGGCTATAAGAATATATGTCTTACTCAAAGTTATGTTTATCATAAAGGTTCGGTCTCTATAAAAGCGGTCAATGGACTTCAAGAATATTTAATGGCGAGAAATAGAGTTGTATTTGTTCGTAGAAATGTAAATAGTAAACTAAGGTATACTGTTTTCTTGATCTATTTATTCATGCAACAACTTTATCATTGTTTCTCGAGAAGGGATTGTTCTAAAAGAAAGTATAAATCATACTTAGATGGTGTGTTTAATAGAATTGATCCATCCTACCCATTTATTTTCATAAACGAATGAGTTACTACTTATAACTGTAGATGTACCAAGATAATTAGATTAAATAAGCAAATAGAGTGGTCATTATAGGATCATAATTTTAAATAGTTAGGTGAAACATGGAAGTGTTTGATATATCTCAAATAAAAACAAAAATAGTTGCATTTGATTTTTTTGATACTGTTGTACATAGGAATTGTCATCCTGAGCAAACTTTGTATCAGTGGGCTAAGGAAATGGCTTTGGAGCTGAATTTTGATGTATCTCCTGCAATATTATACCAGATTAGAAAAAGTGTCGAAAACAATAAAGAGTTAGGCACTGAAGAAATGTGTTATACAGATCTTTTGTCTGGAATATACGATAAAATTAAAGATAAGATAAAAATTTTATCAAAAGAAGAGTTTATTCATAGAGCTAAAACTCTAGAGTTGAAAATTGAATTACAACATATTTACTTGGATTCGGAAATTCAAGAAGTTTTAAAAAGATTGAAAAGTGATTCAAAACAGATTGTCTTAGTTTCTGATTTTTATACTGATAAAGAATTAATAGAAACTGTATTAAAAAAGTTTGAAATTTTGGATTATTTCTCTTCTATCTATATTTCGAGTGAGAAAGCTTGCCGTAAATCCACAGGAAACTTATATAAGTTAATTTTAAAAGAATTAGGCTTAAAACCTATAGAAATTACCATGATAGGAGATAATTATAAATCTGATTATGAAGTGCCACGTTCTCTAGGATTAAATGCTATTTATAGACAATACATAGATAAAAATACAACAGTAGCAGAGAAAGAGTTGGTAAGACTCTATAATCAAATTTTATTTTCTAACAGTAAAAAAGCACCGTTTAATATTTTTTTAGCTGACATCGTATTCTTTATTTCGAAATTGCATAAAAAGATGATTCAAGATGATGTTCAAATAGCACTCTTTTGCTCAAGAGAAGGACAGTTATTGAAAAGACTTTTTGATATATATCAAGATACTTTTTTTGAGAAAAATCAAAAGATTTGTACAGAATATTTTTATGTTTCTAGACGATCGACATTATATTCTTCTTTTACTTCTTTAGAGGATGAAAAATTTGAGATGATTTTTCGCCAATATAAAAAAATTACATTACAAAATTTCTTGTTAAATTTAAACTTTTCTGATAATGAAATCATATTGATTTGTCAAGATTTAAAAGAGAAACCAACATATGTATTAACAGTAGACGATCATTTATTAGAGAAACTAAAAAAACATCCTCAGTTCATTACGAAGTTCAATAAAGAGAAAAAAGACAGTCAATTACTACGTGATTATATAGAACGTTTAACTAAAAACCAAAATGAAGTATATTTAGTCGATGTGGGTTGGAAAGGAACGATACAAGATAGTATCAAAAAGGCTCTTCCAGATAAGAGAATAGTAGGTTATTATCTAGGATTGATGCTTAATGTTTACTCAGTAGAAAATAAAACGGATAAAACTGGTTTATTATTTTCTGATTATCCAAATAAATCGGAATTTTATGATATTGTGAGTAGAAATTTTGAATTTTATGAAGATATTTTTGTAGCAGATCATGGTCCAGTTTTGAAATATAAAAAAGATAGTGAAATTATTCCTATTCTTGAAGATGATAAGAAACATGTGAGTATTTATCAGGCAGTTAAAGATTATCAAGAAGAGTTAGTATTTGGATTTTCAGAAATTTTGGAAGCTTATAAGAAAATGAAGTTTCTCCCTTTTGAACAAAAAAATCTATGTCTAATGATGTCGCTAAAAAAAGAATGTATTTATATACCTAAGTTACAATCATTTTCTGAATCTTTAAAAGAAAAAGTTGTTGAAAATTTTGGTGAGATAGTAACTCTTAAGACTACGAAAAAATCTTTAAAAACATTATTAAGAGAGAAAAGCGATCTACTTTGGGTTGATTTCGTTTATAGATTGTTTGGTGGTGTCAATTTCCTATTTATTCCAGAATTATATACAAGAGTTATATTTTTATTGAAATATTTAGATTTGAAATTGAGGTTGAAAAATTATGGGGAATAAATCCATAAAGTTGAATGCATTATTAAATATTGTCCTGACCCTATCAAATATCATCTTCCCATTAATCACTTTTCCTTATATATCTAGAATATTGAATCCAACTGGTATAGGTTTAACTTCATTTTTTAGTTCAATAGGGAATTATGGTATTTTACTTGCTTCTCTGGGGATTTCAACTTATGGTATCAAAGCAGTAGCAAGTGTTAGAGATGATAGAGACAAGTTGTCAAAGGTAGTGCAGGAGTTAATGATTATAAACGTTGCTATGTCTATAATAACAACTGCAATACTATTATTTTTGACTATATTTATAACACAATTGAATAAAGAATTTTCACTCTTATTGCTCACATGTGGGACAATTTTATCTTCTCCTTTTGCCTTAAATTGGTTGTATAGTGGAATGGAAGAATATACTTATATTACTACCCGGTCAGTAGTGTTTAAAATTCTATCATTAATATTGATTTTTCTACTTGTGAAAAGGCCAGAGGATTATATTGTTTTTGCTAGTATTTCATTGTTTTCTTCTCTAAGTTCAAATATCTTAAATCTATGGCATAGCCGACATTTCATTAATATTAAATTATATAAAAATTTACAATTTAAACATCATTTTAAACCAATGTGGTATTTATTTGCATCATTACTTGCGGTAAATATTTATACTAATTTAGATACAGTTATGCTCGGTTTTATTAATGGTAATGAGGCTGTGGGATACTATTCTGTGGCATCAAAGGTTAAGTGGATTTTGCTTTCTCTTATTACATCTATTAGTGCAGTTTTGCTACCGAGACTTTCATTTTATATTAGTAAAAATGACACCTCGAATTTTAGAAAAATATTAAAGGAGTCATCTGCGGTTATATTTTTTATTGCGATTCCATTGATGGTATTCTTTATTGTAGAGGCAAAAGATAGTATCTTATTACTAGGAGGAAGTCAGTATCTTCCTGCGACTTTAGCCATGCAAATACTTATGCCAATTTTACTTATTTCTGGTTTCTCGAATATTACAGGAAATCAAATATTGATTCCAATGAATAGAGAAAAATATTTTATGGTTGCAGTAACGATTGGTGCTGTGATTAATCTTATTTTGAATCTACTGTTAATGCCTAAGTTTGGAATTATTGGTGCTTCTGTCGCAACTCTTTTTGCGGAATTGTCGCAGATGATGGTACAACTACATTTTTCAAAAGAATATTTAGTATCGAATATATCGATAAAGAGTTTGGTTAATGTGATAATTGCAACAGTTGTTTCTACAATACCACTAATCATTTTGAATCAGCTGATAACGATAACTATACCATTTTATTCTCTAATGCTAGCAGGTGTTGCTTTCTTTTCATTATATTTAGTAATTCTGCTTTTATTAAAGGAGGAAGTGACGATTCAATTATTTTCTCTTATTGCAAAGAAGAAGTAAATTGGTCAGAAATTGAAATGTATAAACAAATAAAGAATTTAATTATTGATTTAGGAGGAAATCATGAAGATAATGCTAGTTTTTGGTACACGTCCAGAAGCGATAAAAATGTGTCCATTAGTGAATGAGTTGAAAAAACAGGCAGATATGGAAACAGTTGTTTGTGTAACTGGTCAGCACAAGGAGATGGTTAGTCCTGTTTTGGAATTGTTTGGAGTTCAACCAGACTATGATTTAGAAATAATGAAAGCTAATCAAACCTTGTTCTCTATAACAACAAGTATTTTAGAAAAAATTAAACCTGTTTTAGAAGAAGAACAACCAGATATTGTTTTAGTTCACGGTGACACTACTACAACATATGCAGCAGCTTTGGCAGCATTTTATCTTGGAATTAAGGTTGGCCATGTTGAAGCTGGGTTACGAACTTACAACCTGCAAAGTCCCTTCCCAGAAGAATTTAATAGACAATCGACTTCTATTATTGCGAATTATCATTTTGCTCCAACTGAATTGGCTAAAGAAAATCTTTTAAAAGAGGGTAGAGAGAATGTTTATGTAACTGGAAATACAGTTATTGATGCACTTACAACTACAGTACAAAAGGATTATACACATCCTGATTTAGATTTAAACGTTAACACCCGTCTTATTCTACTAACTGCTCATAGACGTGAAAATCTCGGAGAACCTATGAAACACATGTTTAGAGCTGTTAAACGAGTTTTAAATGAATATGATGATGTTAAGGTAATTTATCCAATTCATAAAAATCCCTTGGTGCGTGAAACAGCTGCGGAAATTTTTGGAGACACAGAACGTATTCAGATTATTGAACCTTTGGATGTTCTTGATTTTCATAATTTCATGAATCACAGTTACATGATTTTAACTGATTCAGGAGGAGTTCAGGAAGAGGCTCCTTCTTTAGGAAAGCCTGTATTGGTCATGCGAGATACGACAGAAAGACCAGAAGGAGTAGCTGCCGGAACATTGAAATTGGTTGGAACTGATGAAGAGACTATTTATCAAAACTTTAAGATGCTTTTAGACGATTCTGAAGAATATAAAAAAATGAGTCAAGCTAGTAATCCTTATGGAAATGGTGATGCTAGTAAACAGATAGTTCGTATTTTACGCGGAATTTAAGCGAGGCTAGGTAAAGTAATAATATAGAAAGGTACCCTACTATGAAAGGTATTATTCTCGCGGGTGGTTCGGGGACACGTTTATATCCGTTGACTCGAGCTGCATCAAAACAACTGATGCCGGTTTATGATAAACCGATGATTTACTATCCACTTTCAACATTGATGTTGGCTGGGATTAGGGATATTTTGATTATCTCAACTCCTCAAGATTTGTCTCGTTTCAAAGAACTTTTGCAAGATGGCTCTGAGTTCGGGATTAAACTTTCTTACGCGGAGCAACCGAGTCCAGATGGTTTGGCGCAAGCCTTTATCATTGGTGAGGAGTTTATTGGCGATGACAGCGTTGCTCTGATCTTAGGTGACAATATCTATCATGGTCCTGGCCTTTCGAAGATGCTACAAAAGGCAGCAAGCAAGGAGTCAGGAGCGACTGTCTTTGGCTACCATGTGAAGGACCCAGAACGTTTTGGTGTTGTTGAGTTTGATGAAGACATGAACGCCATTTCTATCGAAGAAAAGCCAGAACATCCTCGTTCAAATTATGCAGTTACAGGCCTCTATTTCTATGATAATGATGTAGTAGAAATTGCCAAAAATATAAAACCAAGCCCTCGTGGTGAATTGGAAATTACAGATGTAAACAAGGCTTACCTAGATCGCGGAGATTTATCCGTTGAGGTTATGGGACGGGGCTTTGCTTGGTTGGATACTGGCACTCATGAAAGTTTGCTAGAGGCTTCACAGTACATCGAAACAGTCCAACGGATGCAAAATGTTCAGGTGGCAAACTTGGAAGAAATTGCCTATCGCATGGGCTATATCAATCGAGAAGATGTATTGGCCTTAGCCCAACCACTTAAGAAAAATGAATACGGACAGTATCTGCTCCGTTTGATTGGAGAAGCATAGATGACAGATAATTTTTTCGGTAAGACGCTTGCAGCACGCAAGGTTGAAGCTATTCCTGGTATGTTGGAGTTTGATATCCCCGTTCATGGTGATAATCGTGGCTGGTTTAAAGAAAATTTCCAAAAGGAAAAAATGCTTCCACTTGGATTTCCAGAATCTTTCTTTGCAGAAGGAAAATTGCAAAACAATGTATCCTTCTCGCGCAAACATGTTCTCCGAGGGCTTCACGCAGAGCCCTGGGATAAGTACATCTCTGTAGCAGATGGTGGGAAAGTTCTGGGTTCTTGGGTTGATCTACGCGAGGGCGAAACCTTTGGGAATACCTATCAAACAGTCATTGATGCAAGTAAGGGAATCTTTGTTCCTCGAGGCGTGGCTAATGGCTTCCAAGTTTTATCAGATACAGTTTCTTATAGTTATCTGGTCAATGATTACTGGGATCTTGAACTCAAACCCAAGTACGCCTTTGTAAACTATGCTGATCCAAGCCTTGGTATCGAATGGGAAAATCTTGCAGAAGCAGAGGTTTCAGAAGCAGATAAAAATCATCCGCTACTTAAGGATGTAAAACCTTTGAAAAAAGAAGATTTGTAAAAAGGAAAGAATATGACTGAATACAAAAATATTATCGTGACAGGTGGGGCTGGTTTTATCGGTTCCAACTTTGTCCACTATGTTTACAATCATTTTCCAGATGTTCATGTGACAGTATTGGATAAGTTGACCTATGCTGGAAACCGCGCGAATATTGAGGAAATTTTAGGTGATCGTGTTGAGTTAGTTGTTGGTGACATTGCTGATGCAGAGTTGGTAGACAAGTTGGTAGCTCAAGCGGATGCTATCGTTCACTATGCGGCGGAAAGTCACAATGACAATTCACTCAATGATCCATCACCATTTATCCATACCAACTTCATCGGAACCTATACTCTTTTAGAAGCTGCTCGTAAGTATGATATTCGCTTCCACCATGTATCGACAGATGAAGTTTATGGGGATCTCCCTCTACGTGAGGATTTGCCAGGTCATGGTGAAGGTCCAGGTGAGAAATTTACCGCTGAAACTAAATATAACCCAAGCTCTCCTTACTCATCAACTAAGGCAGCTTCAGATTTAATTGTCAAAGCCTGGGTACGTTCTTTTGGAGTCAAGGCAACGATTTCTAACTGTTCAAATAACTACGGTCCTTATCAACACATTGAAAAATTTATCCCACGTCAGATTACCAACATCCTAAGTGGAATTAAGCCAAAACTTTACGGTGAAGGTAAGAACGTTCGTGACTGGATTCATACCAATGATCATTCTTCAGGTGTATGGACAATCTTGACAAAAGGGCAAATTGGTGAAACCTACTTGATTGGGGCTGATGGCGAGAAAAACAACAAGGAAGTTTTGGAACTAATCCTTAAGGAAATGGGACAACCTGCCGATGCCTATGATCATGTGACTGACCGTGCAGGACATGACCTTCGTTATGCGATTGACGCAAGCAAGCTCCGTAATGAGTTGGGCTGGAAACCAGAATTCACTAACTTCGAACAAGGTCTCAAAGAAACCATTCAATGGTACAGAGATAACCAAGAGTGGTGGCAAGGAGAAAAAGACGCTGTTGAAGCCAACTACGCTAAGACGCAAGAGGTTCTTGAAAAATAAAAGGCAGAAACTTTCTGCTTTTTATTGCTATACCGAAGAATTGTGAATCAGTTGAAAGGAAGAAAAATGATTTTAATTACAGGGGCAAATGGCCAATTAGGAACGGAACTTCGTTATTTGTTGGATGAGCGTAATGAAGAATACGTTGCGGTTGATGTGGCTGAGATGGATATTACCGATGCAGCAATGGTGGAGAAAGTTTTTGAAGAGGTGAAACCGACTTTAGTATATCACTGTGCGGCCTACACAGCTGTTGATGCAGCAGAGGATGAAGGGAAAGAATTGGACTTTGCCATCAATGTTACGGGGACAGAAAATGTCGCAAAAGCATCCGAAAAGTATGGAGCAACTCTAGTCTACATCTCTACAGATTATGTATTTGACGGTAAGAAACCAGTTGGACAAGAGTGGGAAGTGGATGACAAACCAGATCCTCAAACTGAATATGGTCGTACTAAGCGTATGGGAGAGGAGCTTGTAGAAAAACACGTTTCAAACTTCTATATTATCCGTACTGCCTGGGTTTTTGGAAATTACGGCAAAAACTTTGTCTTCACGATGCAAAATCTTGCAAAAACTCATAAGACTTTGACAGTTGTAAATGATCAACATGGTCGACCAACCTGGACGCGTACCTTGGCTGAATTCATGACTTTCCTAGCTGAAAATCGCAAGGAATTTGGTTATTACCATTTGTCAAATGATGCGACAGAAGACACAACTTGGTATGACTTTGCGGTTGAAATTTTGAAGGATACAGATGTCGAAGTCAAGCCAGTAGACTCAAGTCAATTTCCTGCCAAAGCTAAACGTCCACTAAACTCAACGATGAGTTTGACCAAAGCCAAAGCAACTGGATTTGTCATTCCAACTTGGAAAGATGCCTTGAAAGAATTTTACAAACAAGACCTTAAAAAATAGCCTTGCTGGAGGCCAAAATGTATACAGAAAGAGAGAAGAGAGATTCTCTTTCTTTTTTTGTTTGCTCGTATATGCAATCGTCGGATAATTATAAAAATTCAAGAAAAAGCTTGTTTAAATGTTAGAAAATTCGAGCACGAATGTATTTTTTGTGTTATAATATTCTGTGAGTAGTTATGCCTTGGTGTAGCTATTAAAAATAGAAGTGTGAAACTGGGAAGATAGAGAGGACGCAGTGTAATGACTAGAAATGGTTTTTTTACAGGCTTAGATATCGGAACTAGCTCTATTAAAGTGTTGGTTGCAGAGCTTGTAAATGGTGAAGTAAATGTAATTGGCGTAAGCAATGCCAAAAGTAAAGGTGTCAAAGATGGGATTATCGTTGACATCGAAGCAGCAGCGACTGCTATTAAGTCTGCAATTTCTCAAGCAGAAGAAAAAGCAGGAATTTCAATCAAGTCTGTAAACGTTGGTTTACCAGCTAATTTGCTACAAGTGGAGCCAACTCAAGGCATGATTCCAGTGACATCAGATACAAGAGAAATTACGGATCAAGATGTCGAAAATGTTGTCAAATCAGCCTTGACTAAAAGTATGACTCCAGACCGTGAAGTTATCACCTTTATTCCAGAGGAATTTGTCGTTGATGGATTCCAAGGAATTCGTGATCCTCGCGGGATGATGGGTGTGCGTTTGGAAATGCGCGGTCTCTTGTACACTGGCCCACGTACGATCCTCCACAATCTTCGTAAAACTGTTGAGCGTGTAGGCATTCAAGTCGATAACGTGATTATTTCACCTCTTGCAATGGTTCACTCTGTCTTGAATGAAGGTGAACGTGAGTTTGGTGCGACTGTTATCGACATGGGTGGTGGTCAAACGACTGTTGCCACTATTCGCAACCAAGAACTTCAATATACAAATGTCAACCAAGAGGGTGGCGATTATGTCACAAAAGACATTTCAAAAGTTCTCAAGACTTCTAAGAAAATTGCAGAAGGTCTAAAATTGAATTACGGTGAAGCTTATCCACCACTAGCTAGCAAGGAAACTTTCCAAGTTGAAGTGATCGGTGAAGTGGAGCCAGTTGAAGTAACTGAAGAATACTTGGCTGAGATTATTTCAGCAAGAATCAAGCACATTTTTGAGCAAATTAAGCAAGACTTGGAAAGACGTCACCTATTAGACTTGCCAGGTGGTATTGTCTTGATTGGTGGAAACGCTCTTCTTCCAGGTGTCGTTGAATTGGCCCAAGAAGTATTTGGAGTACGCGTTAAGTTATTCGTACCAAATCAAGTAGGTATTCGCAATCCTGCTTTTGCCCATGTTATCAGCTTGTCAGAATTCGCTGGTAGTCTTACTGAAGTGAATATTTTGGCCCAACGAGCAATTCGAGGTGATGAAAGTTTACGCCACCAACCGATTGACTTTAGAAGTTCAGCTCAACCAGTTGCACCTGTTTCTCCACGACCAGTATTTAATACAGTGACAACTCCTGAGCCTGAAACAACTCAATCTGTTGAACCAGTAGCTCCTCTTCAATCAGAAGAAAAGAGCAAAGGTAAATTAACGGATCGTTTCCGTAGCTTGATTGGAAGCATGTTTGACGAATAAAATAGAGGAATATAAATATGACATTTTCATTTGATACAGCAGCAGCACAAGGTGCAGTAATTAAAGTAATCGGTGTCGGTGGTGGTGGAGGAAATGCCATCAACCGTATGGTTGACGAAGGCGTTTCTGGCGTTGAATTTATCGCAGCCAACACAGATGTACAAGCTTTGAGCAGTACAAAAGCTGAGACAGTTATCCAGCTCGGCCCTAAATTGACTCGCGGACTTGGTGCAGGAGGTCAACCTGAAGTTGGTCGTAAAGCTGCAGAAGAAAGCGAAGAAGTATTGACAGAAGCGATCAGCGGTGCGGACATGGTCTTCATCACTGCTGGTATGGGTGGTGGTTCTGGTACAGGTGCTGCACCAGTTATCGCTCGTATTGCAAAAGGTCTTGGTGCTTTGACAGTGGGTGTTGTAACTCGTCCATTTGGTTTTGAAGGAAGCAAACGTGGACAATTTGCCATCGAAGGGATTAACGAACTTCGTGAACATGTTGATACACTCTTGATTATCTCAAACAACAACTTGCTAGAAATCGTTGACAAGAAGACTCCACTTCTTGAAGCATTGAGTGAAGCAGACAACGTTCTTCGTCAAGGTGTTCAAGGGATTACAGATTTGATTACAAATCCTGGCTTGATCAACTTGGACTTTGCAGACGTTAAGACTGTTATGGCCAATAAAGGAAATGCCCTTATGGGGATTGGTATCGGTAGCGGTGAAGAACGTGTTGTAGAAGCTGCTCGTAAAGCAATCTACTCACCACTTCTTGAAACAACTATCGATGGAGCAGAAGATGTGATCGTTAACGTAACTGGTGGTTTGGACTTGACTTTGATTGAAGCTGAAGAAGCATCAGAAATTGTGAACCAAGCAGCTGGTCATGGTGTTAACATCTGGCTTGGAACATCTATCGATGAGACAATGAAAGACGAGATCCGCGTGACAGTTGTTGCGACAGGAGTACGTCAGGATAAAGTTGAGAAAGTTGTAACTGCTCAACCACGCCAAGCAACACATCGTGAACCTGCTCGAACTAGCCATGCACAAACTTTTGATCGTAATTTTGATATGGCTGATACAGCAGAAATTCCAACTCCAAGTTATCGCCGTCAAGAAGCACCAAAGACATCAGCCTTTGGTGACTGGGACTTGAGACGTGATGCCATTGTTCGTCAAGGAGAACCAGTTGTTTCTCCAGTGGAACGCTTTGAAGTTCCAGCGGCAACAGATGAAGATGAGTTGGAAACACCACCATTCTTTAAAAATCGTTAATGAAGATGAATTTAAAAGAAAATACGAACCTTGTTTTTCAACAGATATCGAATGCAGTTCAGGAAGCCGGTCGTGAAAACGATTCGGTTTCTGTGATTGCGGTGACCAAATATGTAGATGTTGAAACAGCCTCAGCTTTGGTTTCGCAAGGAGTGCAACACATTGGTGAGAACCGTGTTGATAAATTTCTTGACAAGTATCATGCTCTAAGTGATAAGAATCTTACCTGGCATTTGATTGGAACCTTACAGAGACGTAAAGTCAAGGAAGTGATTTCTTATGTGGATTATTTTCATGCTTTAGATTCCTTAAAGCTAGCTCAGGAAATTCAAAAACGAGCGGACCACAAGATTAAGTGCTTTTTGCAAGTAAATATTTCTCAGGAAGAAAGTAAGCACGGTTTTTCGAAAGAAGAATTGTTAGCCCTCTTACCAGAACTTTCAGCATTAGACCAGATTGAGTATGTAGGTCTGATGACCATGGCTCCATTTGAAGCAACTAGTCAAGAATTACTAGAGATATTTAAAGAAACGCAAGAATTGCAAAAAACCATTCAAGAAAAACATCTCCCCAATATGCCGATGACAGAACTAAGTATGGGTATGAGTCGAGACTTCAAAGAAGCGATTCAATGTGGTTCAACTTTCGTTCGAATCGGTACAGCATTTTTTAAATAGGAAGTAACCATGTCACTAAAAGATAAATTTGATAAGTTTATAGATTATTTCACTGAAGATGGAGAAGAGGTGGCACCGAACGTTGCTGAGTTAAAGTCTGAACAAACCTTAACTTCAGTTTCGGATCCAAAGGAAGAACTTCCACGAGCTCAACAGTTACCACAATCTTCACAAGTGAATTCGAAAGAAAAGAATATTACACGTCTTCACGCTCGTCAACAAGAATTGGCGATGCAGAGTCACCGAGGTGCAGAAAAGGTAACCATTGCTGTTCGTTATCCTCGCCACTACGAAGATGCAACTGATATTGTTGATTTGTTAACAGGAAATGAAAGTATTCTAATTGATTTCCAATATATGACTGAAGTACAAGCGCGTCGTTGTCTAGATTACTTAGATGGAGCTCGCCATGTGCTGGCTGGTGAATTGAGAAAGGTTGCAAATACTATGTACCTTTTGACACCAGTAGGAGTTGTGGTTAATATTGAAGACATTCGCTTGCCTGATGGTTCTCACGGTGAAGAGTTTGATTTTGACATGAAGAGAAATCGAGTGAAGTAATGATTTTTCTAATTCGTTTTATACAGAATGCTGCAACTATCTATTCATGGATACTTGTAGCTTTTGCTCTATTATCTTGGTTTCCCAATGCCTATGATACAGCACTAGGTCGTTTGTTGACTAGCTTAGTCAAACCGATCCTTCAACCCTTGAGACGTCTGCCCCTAAGTATTGGTGGTATTGATTTTTCAGTTTGGGTGGCTGTCATTTTAGTTCATTTACTTGGAAACTATTTGATCCGTTTTCTTTATATACTAGCATGAGAAAAGAGATTTATCAGCATTTCTCAGTCGAGGATATTCCTTTCATTGATAAAGGATTGGAGTGGCTTAGGCAGGTCGAAGAGCACTACGCTCCCATCCTAACTCCCTTTATCAATCCCCATCAGGTCTTTATTTTAAAGACATTGGGGAATCATCATGGGATTCAAGTTTTTTCAAGCAATGATTTTGTGCCTAGTGAGTATAGTCGTGTGCTTCTTGCACCAGATTATTTCATACCGACTTTGGCGGATTTTGAAATGGAATTACTCGAGATTGTTTATTCTAGTAAGTTTGACCAATTGACTCATTCCAAGATTTTAGGAACCGTTCTGAATCGTCTGGGAATTGATCGCAAGTTATTTGGTGATATATTAGTAACGGAGAATAGAGCGCAAATCATTGTGGACCGGAAATTTGTTTCCCTCTTCCAGGATGGAATTCAAAAGGTTGCTAGATTACCTGTAAAACTAGAAGTAAGGCCTTTTGAAGAATTATTAGAATCCAAAAATGACTATCAGGAAAGAGAAGTTTTAGTTCCGAGCATGCGCTTGGATGCCTTCTTATCGAATGTTCTGAAATTATCTCGCTCCCAGACAGCCGATTTATTAGAAAGAAAATATGTTCAGGTAAATTACCATCTGGTTGAAAAATCTGATTATCAGGTTCAGATTGGTGATTTAGTAAGTGTCAGACGCTTTGGACGAATGATCTTACTCAAAGAAAATGGCCAGACTAAAAAAGATAAGAAAAAATTGATAGTTCAACTATTATTAAGTAAGTGAGGGGAAAATATGCCAATTACATCGTTAGAAATCAAGGATAAAACCTTTAGTACCAAATTCAGAGGTTTTAATCCTGAAGAAGTTGATGAATTTCTAGATATTGTTGTTCGTGACTATGAAACACTTGTTCGTAGCAATCACGAAAAAGAACAACACATTAAAAATTTAGAGGAACGTTTGTCTTATTTTGATGAGATTAAGGAGTCATTGAGCCAGTCTGTATTGATTGCTCAAGATACTGCAGAACGTGTCAAACAAGCTGCTAATGAACGCTCTCAAAATATCCTTAAACAGGCTGAACAAGATGCCCAGCGTCTGCTTGATGAGGCTAAGTATAAGGCTAATGAAATCTTGCGTCAAGCTACAGATAATGCTAAGAAGGTTGCTGTAGAGACGGAAGAATTGAAGAATAAGAGCCGTGTCTTCCATCAACGTTTGAAATCTACGATTGAGAGTCAATTAGCTATTGTAGACTCTTCTGACTGGGAAGAAATTTTGCGCCCGACAGCAACTTACCTTCAAACAAGTGACGAAGCCTTTAAAGAAGTTGTTGGAGAAGTTTTGGGTGAAGATGTTTCTACCTATCAGGATGAAGAGCCAATTGACATGACCCGTCAGTTTTCACCTGAGGAAGTAGCAGAGCTCCAAGCCCGTATTGAAGCAGCTAATCGAGAATTGGCTGAATCACAAAAAGAAGAAAAGCCAGCTACTGCTAGCTCAGTAGTAGAAGAAGTTGATTCTTCAAGCCAAGAAGATTCTCAACCAACACCCTTGACAGAATCTATTAATCTTTTATAAGAAAGAAAATCTGAGAACAAGATCTAATTTAACATATTTTCAGCGAGTAGGAGATGGTGGAAGTCCTACAATCCCTGTTGATGAGATTATCCTCTCAAGTTATCAAGTCTGAAGTTAGTAAGATTTGACGTTCCCCGCGTTACGGGAAAAGAGGGAGAAAGACTAGTTCTTTTTCCGAACAAAGGTGGTACCACGATTTTCGTCCTTTTTAGCGAGTCGTGGTTTTTATTTTGTCTATATCATAAAGGAGATATCATGAAACTCAAAGAAACTTTAAATCTAGGGAAAACAGATTTCCCAATGCGTGCAGGACTTCCAACCAAAGAGCCAGTGTGGCAAAAAGAGTGGGAAGAAGCAAAATTGTATCAACGTCGTCAAGAGTTGAATGAAGGGAAACCTCACTTCACTCTTCATGATGGACCTCCGTACGCTAACGGAAATATCCACGTTGGTCATGCTATGAACAAGATTTCAAAAGATATCATTGTTCGTTCTAAGTCTATGTCAGGATTTTACGCACCATACATCCCAGGTTGGGATACACACGGACTACCAATCGAGCAAGTTTTGGCCAAACAAGGTGTCAAACGCAAAGAGATGGATTTGGTTGAATACTTGAAACTTTGCCGTGAATACGCTCTTTCTCAAGTAGATAAACAACGCGAAGACTTCAAACGTTTGGGTGTGTCTGGTGACTGGGAAAATCCATATGTAACTTTGACCCCTGACTATGAAGCAGCGCAAATCCGTGTCTTCGGTGAGATGGCTAACAAGGGCTACATCTACCGTGGTGCTAAGCCAGTTTACTGGTCTTGGTCATCTGAGTCAGCACTTGCTGAAGCGGAAATTGAATACCATGACTTGGTATCAACATCACTTTACTATGCCAACAAGGTTAAAGATGGCAAAGGTGTTCTTGATACAGATACTTATATCGTCGTTTGGACAACAACTCCATTCACCATCACTGCTTCTCGTGGTTTGACTGTTGGTGCGGATATTGATTACGTTTTGGTACAACCTGCTGGTGAAGCTCGTAAGTTTGTGGTTGCTGCTGAATTGTTGAGCAGCTTGTCTGAAAAATTTGGCTGGGCGGATGTTCAAGTTTTGGCTACATACCGTGGTTCAGAATTGAACCATATCGTGACAGAGCACCCATGGGATACTGCAGTAGATGAACTTGTTATCCTTGGTGACCACGTTACAACAGACTCCGGTACTGGTATCGTCCATACAGCCCCAGGTTTTGGTGAGGATGACTACAATGTCGGTGTTGCTAACGGACTTGAAGTTGCCGTGACTGTTAACGAACGCGGTATCATGATGGCTAATGCTGGTGCTGAGTTTGAAGGCCAATTCTATGATAAGGTTGTTCCAACGGTTATTGAAAAATTAGGAAATCTTCTTCTTGCTCAAGAAGAAATCTCTCACTCATACCCATTTGACTGGCGTACGAAAAAACCAATCATCTGGCGTGCAGTTCCACAATGGTTTGCTTCAGTATCAAAATTCCGTCAAGATATATTGGATGAAATTGAAAAAGTGAAGTTCCACTCAGAATGGGGTAAAGTTCGTCTTTACAACATGATCCGTGACCGTGGTGACTGGGTTATCTCACGTCAACGTGCTTGGGGAGTTCCTCTTCCAATCTTCTACGCAGAAGACGGCACACCAATCATGACAGCTGAAACAATTGAACATGTAGCTCAACTCTTTGAGGAACATGGTTCAATCATCTGGTGGGAACGTGATGCTAAAGACCTCTTGCCAGAAGGATTTACACATCCAGGTTCACCAAATGGAGAGTTCAAGAAAGAAACAGACATCATGGACGTATGGTTTGACTCAGGTTCATCATGGAATGGTGTCGTGGTTAACCGTCCAGAACTTAAATACCCAGCTGACCTCTACCTTGAAGGTTCTGACCAATACCGTGGTTGGTTCAACTCTTCTCTTATTACATCTGTGGCTAACCATGGTGTGGCACCATACAAACAGATCTTGTCACAAGGTTTTGCCCTTGACGGTAAAGGTGAAAAGATGTCTAAATCTCTTGGAAATACCATTGCTCCAAGCGATGTTGAGAAACAATTTGGTGCGGAAATCTTGCGTCTCTGGGTAACCAGTGTTGACTCAAGCAATGACGTGCGTATCTCAATGGATATCTTGAGCCAAGTTTCTGAAACTTACCGTAAGATCCGTAACACTCTTCGTTTCTTGATTGCTAACACATCGGACTTTAATCCAGCTGAGGATGCAGTTGCTTACGAAGAGCTTCGTTCAGTAGACAAGTACATGACCATTCGCTTTAACCAACTTGTTAAGACCATTCGTGATGCTTATGCTGACTTTGAATTCTTGACAATCTATAAAGCCTTGGTAAACTTTATCAACGTTGACTTGTCAGCCTTCTACCTTGACTTCGCTAAAGATGTTGTCTACATCGAAGGTGCAAAATCACTTGAACGCCGTCAAATGCAAACTGTCTTTTACGATATTCTTGTAAAAATTACCAAACTCTTGACTCCAATCCTTCCTCACACTGCTGAAGAAATCTGGTCATATCTTGAGTTTGAAGCCGAAGACTTTGTTCAATTGTCAGAATTGCCAGAAGCTCAAACATTTGCCAACCAAGAGGAAATCTTGGACACATGGGCAGCCTTCATGGACTTCCGTGGTCAAGCTCAAAAAGCCTTGGAAGAAGCTCGTAATGAAAAAGTCATCGGTAAATCCCTTGAAGCTCATTTGACAGTTTATCCAAACGAAGTTGTGAGAACTCTTCTTGGAGCTGTTGATAGCAATGTTGCTCAACTTTTGATTGTCTCAGAATTGACTATCGCAGAAGGTGCAGCTCCAGAAGGTGCAGTAGCCTTTGAAGATGTAGCTTTCACTGTAGAACGTGCAGCTGGTGAAGTGTGTGACCGTTGCCGTCGTATTGATCCAACAACAGCAGAACGTCATTACCACGCAACCATCTGTGACCACTGTGCAAGTATCGTTGAGGAAAACTTTGCGAACGCAGTTGCTGAAGGATTTGAAGCTAAATAATTTTATATACTGGAGGTTGGGACAAAAGATCCCGACCTCATTTTTATTAGCAATCAAACTTTGACGCGGTAGATGATTGAACTTTTTGTTCGTCTTTTATACTCTTCGAAAATCTCTTCAAACCACGTCAGCGTCGCCTTGCCGTACTCAGGTACAGCCTGCGGCTAGCTTCCTAGTTTGCTCTTTGATTTTCATTGAGTATTGGACTCCAAAAAACTCCTAATTATCCTCGCGGGGCTGGGACTACGAAATCGAGACTTTGTCTATCGATTTCTGTCCCACCGCCTTTTTTATGGAGTGAATACGGTTTTGATGTTAGATAGAAAAAGTTCATAATTTTTAAAAATAAGAATAAATTGACATTTTATAAAAAACAAGTAAATATTTACAAATGAATTGAAATAAAAGATATAAGAAACAAAAAAAGTAAAACAGGTTTAAAGTGATTGATATTTTCAAAGTTTTTTCATGATTTAGTATCATTTCTTTAATGTCAAATATTATAAAATTACAGCTTAAAAGTACTTAAATATGGGAAAAATTAACGATTTCAGGGATATATTTATATAAAATTACTGGTTTGAAAAAAGAAATCAAATAATTTGAAATATTTAAGTAAATAACGTATAATAAATCAGTGTGCAAAAAACACTATAATAATTATAAAAAAGGGGAATACGCGATGTATTTTAACCGTAAAAATGCGGAACAAAAGAACTGGCGAATGATTAAAAAAGGAAAACATTTCTTGTTTGGTTGTTCGCTTGTTTTTGCTGTTGGAGCAACTTTAGCTACTCCAGCAGTCCACGCTGACAGTGTAGAAGCTAAGGCAGAAACTACAACTTCAGCAGCACAAGCAGAACCTACTACAGAGGCACCGACCTATGCGGCACCAGCTGCAACTAGCCCAGTTGCGACTGAAGCAGTAGAAGCAAATTCAGCAACAACTGTCGTTTCAGCTGACAAATCTCAACTAGAAGCTGTTTTGGCACAAGCTAAAGCTAAAAATTTGGATGGTCAAGAAGCATCAGTTAAAGCTGAAGTAGCAGCTGCAATTGCAGAAGCAGAAGCATTAGTTGCGAACGGTTCAGCAAGCCAAGAACAAGTAAACCAAAGTGTTGAACGTTTGACTCAAGCAGTGGCAAGTGTGAAGGAAGTTACTGAAGCAACAGTTGAAACAACAACTGAAGCAGCATCTGAAGAAACTACAGATTCTTCAGAAACTCCTAAAGTCAGAAACAAACGTGCGACTTCTGAAGGAACATCACGTGCAGTTGATGAATCGAGACTTGATCGTGTTACAGTAACGAAAGATAACTTTGATAGTTTCTTTAAAGAAGGTGGTAATGCAAGTTATGACGAAACTTCTGGCACGATTAAGTTGACAGATGATGTAGGAGGTCAAGTTGGTAGTGCTTACCTTCGTTTTAAAATCGATCCTAAGGAAGACTTTACCTTTACTGGTAAGGTAGATATTGGTGATAAGTATGAAGGACACCCGAAATTCGACAAAAACAATAATAACAAAGAACTCCCTGGTGGTGATGGAGTTGGTTTCGTCTTCCATACAGGGAATGTAGATACTATTGGTCAATCTGGTGCTTCCATCGGTATGGGTACTATTAAAAACGCATTTGGTTTCAAACTTGACTCATGGCATAATACAAATCCTCCAAAAGCTAGCGACAATGCGCCAATGGACCCTAAATATGGTGGTAATGCATGGAGAAGTAATGCTTTTGGTGCCTTCTACTCATCAAATGCTGCAGGAAGAGTAACGACTGTAGGTGATGCGAAGGCATTAAATCCAAACCCAAATGGTCAATGGGTAGACTTTAAAATCGAATATAAAGGTCAATCAAAAGAGTTCATTGTAACTTATGGTTATGAAAAATGGTCAACTAATTTGAAGACTGCAAATGCTTCAGTCATGGCACCAAATGCTAAGACTGCTCTTAACAACTCAAATGCAACTTATGCGTTGTCATTCTTAGGAAGTACAGGTTCTGGTACCAACTTGCAACGTGTACAAATTGAAAAATTTGAGTTTACTGCACCACAAATTGTACAAGTAGCCTTCTATGATGAAGCGGGTAATGAGCTCGCAGCAAGTAGTGCGATCCCAGGAGATAGAGATCAAGTTGTTAATTTGAGTAATATCGAAGCAGTACAAAAAGCTATTACGAAAATAAAAGCTAAAGGTTATACACTTAAGGAAGTTAATTCTGATAAAGCAGAAACATATAACTCGGGAGCCAATACTGTAACACTTAGAAGTGGTGGACAGTTATTGAAGTATGTATTCGCAGTACCAAGTCCTGCAGTTACACCAACATTACAAGCTACAGGTAGTATGACCGTAGCAGGTGTGAAATCTACGGATAACACACTTTCAGGAACAGGTGTCCCAGGAGCCACTGTAACAGTGAAAGTTGCAGGAGTTACTCTAGCTGACAATATCACAGTAGGGACAGATGGAACCTGGACAACAACACTTTCAAAAGGATTTAATAGTAATATTACTAACCAAGATCAGTTAGTTCCAAAAGATAGTGTAACGATTACTCAAAAAATTGGAGTTAGCGAAAGTGAAGCGACAGAAGTTGCAGTTGGTCTAGGTGAATCAACTGTGCAACCTTCAACTGATTCGAAAGATCAACAAAGTATTGTTGCGGAAACTACGACAGTTACATTAAAAGTCCCTCATGATGCAGGAATTACTTACTTTGATTACCCTAATGCTAACAATGGTAGAAGCGAAGTAGCTATTAAACGCGATTCAATTCCTGGGGCATGGACTTCAAAAGACGAATCTAAAGCAGTTGTTACCTCATACTCTAGTGATGGTTTCTTTGATACTATTGTTCTAGAAATGAAAGAGAAAATCCAACCAGGTAAAGCTAAAGTCATTTCAAATATTAAAGAAACTAACTATTCAAGTCCAGTTGATTGGAAAGAAATTAACGTAGAAGCAAAACCAGATACAACACCACCAGTAGCACCAACTGTAAACCCAGTTAAGGCAGGCGCCACTGCCATTACAGGTACAGCTGAAGCAGACTCAACAGTAGAAGTAACGCTTCCAAATGGACAAAAAGCCTCTGCAAAAGCAGGTGACAATGGTGAGTTTTCAATCACAGTTCCAGCTTTGAGTGTTGATGATCAAATTAGGGTTACAGCAACGGATGCTGCAAATAACACATCAGATGCTACAACTGTAACTGTAAAAGAGAATGTTCGTCCTGTGGTAACTATTCCATACGACGATAAAGCTAACCAAATTATCTATTTATATTCTGGTGAAGAAAATAATATAGAACTAAAAATCACTGATAACTCAGGTAAAATTTCTAAAGCATATTTAGTATTTGCTCAAGACAATCGTACAGGTTTAGGAACAGAAGATGCTGGATACCTAAATGGTAAAACGAAAAGTGCTTTATACTTAAAAGCAAATAGATTTGGTTCAGAAACAACAGCTACTGAAGCAAATCCTGCTATCATCAAATTAACAGCAAATATTCCAAATGGATCTTACACAGATGGTACAGGAATGACTCGTTATATTTATGCTGAAGATTTAGCAGGAAATACAAACTATGATAACGTAGGGGCTGCAGGAGATACAGGCGCACCTGGCCGTATCCGTTTTGTTTGGAAACCGCAAACGTTCAAATATAACGCACAAGCGCCATCAACACCTATTACATCAAGTACACTTCCAGAAGCAAGTGCTATTGAAAAAGCTGTTAAAGATGCCAATCCAACGTTCAGTGACAAGATTGGAAGTGTTACCTTAGATGGTACTAATGTTAAAGTGACCTATAAAGATGGAAGTACAGATGTTATTCCAGCAAACTCAGTATTCACAATTGAACCAACTGCACCTACAGTAACACCAGTTAAAAATCCATCAAGCCTGGAACAACCAGAAAAAGATGCCGTTAAGAAAGCTGTAGAAACAGCGAATCCAAGTGCAACTAAGGTTGAAGTAGGTACAGATGGTACAACAACACTAACCTACTCAAATGGTTCGACAGCTAAATTGACCCCAGCACAAACTGTCAGTCAGGCAGACGTTACACCTCCAGTAGCACCAACTGTAAATGCAGTTAAGGCAGGTGCTACTAGTATTACTGGTACAGCTGAAGAAGGCTCAACCGTAGAAGTGACACTTCCAAATGGACAAAAAGCCTCTGCAAAAGCAGGTGACAATGGTGTGTTTTCAATCACAGTTCCAGCTTTGAATGCTGATGATCAAATTAGTGTTACAGCAACAGATGCTGCAAATAATACATCAACTCCAACTAAAGTTACTGTAAAAGAAACAGTTCGTCCAGTTCTCAACATTCCTTACGATGATGCTGAGAATCAAGTAATTTATGTGTATTCTGGTGAAGAAAATAATATAGAACTAAAAATTACTGATAACTCAGGGAAAATTTCTAAAGCGTATTTAGTATTTGCTCAAGATAATCGTACAGGTTTAGGAACAGAAGATACTGGATATTTAAATGGTAAAACGAAAAGTGCTTTATATTTAAAAGCAAATAGATTTGGTTCAGAAACAACAGCTACAGAAACAAATCCAGCTATTATTAAATTAACAGCAAATATTCCAAATGGATCTTACACTGATGGAACTGGTATGACACGTTATCTATTTGCAGAAGACGCAGCAGGTAACACCTCATACGAGCATGTTGGTGCAAACATGGATAAAGGTGCTCTTGGACGTATTCGCTTTGTTTGGAAACCACAAACATTCAAGTATACTGCAGTAGCTCCATCAACACCTATTACATCAAACACTGTTCCAGAAGCAAGTGCTATTGAAAAAGCTGTTAAAGATGCCAATCCAACATTCAGTGACAAGATCGGAAGTGTTACTTTAGATGGTACGAATGTTAAGGTTACTTATAAGGATGGAAGTACAGATACTCTAAGTGCAGACTCAGTATTTACAATTAAACCAACTGCACCTACAGTAACACCAGTTAAGAATACGTCAGCCTTAACTACACCAGAAAAACAAGCTGTAGAAGCAGCAGTAAGAACAAAGAACCCAGATGCGACAACAGTAGTAGTTGGAAATGATGGTTCAACAACATTAACTTACTCAAATGGGTCAACAGCTAAATTGACACCAGCACAAACTGTTAAAGCAGCAGATGCCAACGGCGTTCAAGAACCAGCAGCTAAGACACCAGTTCAAAACACATCAGCCTTAACTCAACCAGAAAAAGATGCCGTTAAGAAAGCAGTAGAAGACGCTAACCCAACAGCAACTAAGGTTGAAGTAGGAAACGATGGATCAGCAACTGTAACGTTCCCAGATGGCACAACAGCAACCCTAACAGGCGATAAGACTGTTAAGGAAGCAGATTCTAAGGGCGTTCAAGAACCAGC
>NZ_JAQFJI010000012.1:0-78765 GCF_030440055.1 Streptococcus sp. SO4 | reverse complement strand
GTAAGAGTCAACACTTTACCATCCTTAGTTACAGTAACTCCAACACCGCCAACACCGCCAACACCGCCAACACCGCCAACACCACCAACACCACCAACACCAGTAACACCACCAACACCAGAAAAACCTAAAGGTCCTGAGTTGCCAAACACTGGTGAACAATCTAAATCTGGAATTGCTGCACTTGGTGCTGCACTTGGTCTTGTAGGTCTAGGTTTGGTTGCGAAACGCAAAAAAGAAGATGAAGCTTAATATTTCTAGTTTTCTAGAATGATTCAAGATTTGTCTTTGAATATCTAAACAATAGATATTCTAAAGTTGGTTATACATTTATTAAATAAGTGTATGTAATCGCAAGAAGAGAGGTTAATACCTCTCTTCTTGTTTTTATAATTTATTTAAGAAACCGAAAACTTTGAATAAAAATAAAACTTTAAAATTAATTAAACAAATGGTAAGTAATTGTACATTTTTCAAATAAGTATGATATAATATGATTAGATAATCAAATGTTTTCTAATCGTAAAGGAGGTTATTATGAAGCATAAATTGTCTAAATGTTTAACATTTTTTTTAATGTTTTTGCTAATAGGCTTATCAATAGTTAAATTAGCAAAAACAGTTCAAGCGGATTCGGTGACGGGTTATAATCTTGATACTAAGATTATTCATGAGCGATCTGGCCTTGAATTGAGTGATGATGTGGAAGTTATTGCTGGGGAACGTTTAATCGCAACTTATCAATTAACTTTTCCAGATAGTCAGAGTATCTCTGAGAATGATCAATTGATTTTAGATATTCCTAGAGAGCTTAGATTGATTACAAATTTGACCTTTGACGTTACAAATAGTAAGGGCACGAAGGTTGGTATTGCTCAAACAGATCCTAGTACAGGAAAAGTTACGGTAACTTTCACAGATTATTTTGCTAAGAGGCCTGAGAATAAAGAGATTTCTTTACAGTTTAATTTAACTATTAATCGAGAAGTCATTAAGGAGAGTCAACCAGTTACTGTTACCATTGGTCATAAGACTTATAGTTTCAAGTACAAACAAGACAGTGGTGAAGCAGGCGACTATGAGATGAAATACGGTTATCAAGATGATACAGATCCAAGTATTATTAAGTGGCGTATTCTCCTGAATGCGAATCAAGATATGATTCGTGGGATGACAATTACGGATACTTTTGGGGATGGACAAACCTTAATTCCTGAGAGTTTTCGTGCAGTTCGTTATGAAACACAACCAACAAAAATTCGTAACGAAGCTCATATTCTCACGTTAGAGCCATCAGATAACTTTTCAAACAAGGCAGTATTCACTAAAAATGCTCAAGGAGGAATCACAGGCTTTACGATTCCATTTGGAGATAACTATCATTGGGCAATGTATATTGAATACTCTACTAAATTACCAGATGGAGTTCCTGCAGGTTCATTAGTATCGAATAATTTAGCATGGTCTGCAACAAATTTTAAGACACGTAGTATGGTACGTGAAGTCCGTCTAGAGTCAGGATCAGGTTTTGGTAACGCAGAAAAATCAGAATCAGTTATCTTAAAGGCTCACAAAACTTTAAAAGGGAAAACACTAGAAAAAGATCAGTTTAACTTTGCACTTTATGATGCTGCAAACCCTAGTGAACCCCTTCAAATTGTTAAAAATGCTGAAGATGGAAGTGTAACCTTCAATGCGATTAAGTATAAAAAAGAAGGTGTTTACAACTATATTATTCGTGAAGTTATTCCTGAAAGCACTGATAATTACGATTATGATAGTCATGAACTAAAGGTTACTGTAACAGTAACGGATGATGATGGTATCAAAATGGGAACAGTGTCTTACGGTGAAGAGGAAACTACATTTACCAATACTTATCGAGGAAATACAAGTATAAAAGGTAAGAAAATTTGGAATGATACAGATAACAAAGCTGGCATTCGTCCAGATGCTATAACCGTTCGTCTTTTAGCTAACGGTAAAGAAGTAGCAAGTAAATCTGTTAAATCAGAAGATAATTGGAACTTTACATTTGATCAGCTACCTGAAAATGATGCTGAAGGAAATGCAATTGTTTATACTGTAGCAGAAGACAAAGTTGAGGGGTATACGACAGAAATAGATCAGACAAACCATATCATCACTAATACACATATCCCTAATATTCCTGATACTCCTGAAGTGACAGAATTAAAAGTCAGAAAGCTTTGGGATGATGCTGATAATAAAGCAGGAAAACGCCCAAGTAGCATTAAGGTACAACTCTATGCTGATGGAAGTAAAGTCGGGCAAGAAGTTATTTTGAACGAAGATAATAATTGGACTCATACTTTTACAAATCTTCCGAAATATTTAGCAGGAAAAATGATTAGCTATACAATTAGTGAAGTCAATGTTCCTGAGGGATATGTATCAAAAACAGTTCGAGATAATGAAACGAACCTAGTTTTGATTAATACCTATCAACCACCAGTACCTCCAGGTCCAGTAACGCCTCCAGGCCCAGTAACGCCTCCAGGCCCAGTAACGCCTCCAGGCCCAGTAACGCCTCCAGGCCCAGTAACGCCTCCAGGCCCAGTAACGCCTCCAGGTCCAGTAACACCACCAAGTTCAGTTACACCTCCAGCACCAGGAACATCATCAACGCCTGAAAAGAAAAAGGCTAATGAGTTACCGAAAACAGGTGAACAGAAAACTACAGTTTTAATCGTTTTAGGAGTAGCGCTTGGTTTAGTTGGATTGAGTTTGGTTGCTAAACGTAAAAAATAATATAAGAAAAAGAAACATTTTCCAAAATATAATCAGGAAGTGTTTCGGATATAAGATTTAAGAGAGGACGTCAAACTCCTCTCTTTTTTGGAGTAGGTAGACCTATCAATTGATTTCTTTAGTATATTTATATTTTCAACAAAAATAAACCGTTTTCACTTGACAAAAATTGGTCTATACCATATAATAAAATAAAGAATATGGAGGACAAAATTATGAAAGTTATTCAAGTGGAAAATCCAATTGAAGGTGGAAAAGTTGCTTTTGATATCTTAAAAGAAAAATTGGAAAACGGTGCACAGACATTGGGACTTGCAACAGGAAGTAGCCCTCTGGAATTTTATCAACAAATCGTTGAGAGCAATCTTGATTTTTCAAATCTTACAAGTGTGAACTTGGATGAGTACGTAGGTCTTGATGGGGACAATCCTCAATCATACCGTTACTTTATGCAAGAAAATTTATTCAACAAGAAGCCATTTAAAGAAAGTTTCTTGCCACGTGGTGTCAAGGATAATGCAGAAGCAGAAGTAGAACGCTACAACCAAATTCTTGCTGACCATCCAGTTGACCTACAAATCTTAGGAATTGGTCGCAATGGTCATATTGGCTTTAATGAACCAGGCACACCATTTGACAGTCAAACTCATCTTGTAGAACTTGACCAGTCTACTATCGAAGCTAACGCACGTTTCTTTGAAAAGATTGAAGATGTTCCAACACAAGCTATTTCAATGGGGATTAAGAACATTTTGGATGCTAAGTCTATCCTTCTCTTTGCTTATGGTGAATCAAAAGCAGAAGCTATCGCTGGAACTGTTGAAGGTCCTTTGACAGAAAGTCTACCTGCAAGTAGCCTACAAAACCATCCAGATGTGACCATTATCGCCGATGCAGCAGCACTTAGCTTGTTAAAAAAATAAGATTTTAATCATTAAAGACCATTCGATCCTATGGATTGGGTGGTTTTTGGTCTGGATATGCTCAAAAAATGAATACAGTTTATCTGAAAGTGGTACAATAATTTTAATAGAGGAGTGAGTGATAGATTTTCCCTTGAAAAGAAGAATATATAATCCTCATTTTTTAAAAATTAAATGGAATGATTTGGGAGAATTTCATTTTTTTCTTGACAATTTTCTTCATTCCGTGTAAAATAGAGTAGATCTTGAACTTGAAGGGAGTGAAAAAAATGTCTAAAACAGTAGTACGTAAGAATGAATCTCTTGACGATGCTCTTCGTCGTTTCAAACGTGCAGTTACTAAAGCTGGTACTCTTCAAGAAACACGCAAACGTGAATTCTATGAAAAACCTTCTGTAAAACGTAAACGTAAATCAGAAGCAGCTCGTAAACGTAAAAAATTCTAATTAATAAGAAAGGCTAGACTTGTCTAGTCTTTTTTGTTAGCTTCTAAGAGTGAAATCTCAGAGAGGATAGTTAATTCAGTGTTAAATAGATATAATGATATTAATTATAGCTGATTTTTTAAGATAGTGTTAAAAGATTAGAGTCAAGAAAGTATTTTTGCAGAGAAGGTTATAAACAAGCAGATAGAAGTCTAGGGAAAAATTATCAGAAACAGTTACTGAAGAAAAGCTATAGAGTACTATGATTACAGATAAAAGAGTACGAAAGTTCATCTTTCATATGTAAATACTATTGCAGAAAGAAGTCATTTTGGGTAGTAAAAATGACATTTTACATTTTTACACCCCTTTTTCATGTTTTTTTGGTATAATTATATATATTAGTAGAAAAATCTGAGAGGCTTTATCATGAAAAAAACAAAAGTTGCAGTCGCTTTAGGAGCATTTTTGTTTCTTAGTGTCAGCGCAAGAGTTGAAGCGGACACAAGTTCGCAGTCTGACGTGAATCGGATTCATTTCATTAATACCAAAGGAAGTCCAGGTACAGATGCCATTTTGCTTGAAAGTAATGGGCATTATGCGCTGATAGATATGGGTGAAGACTATGACTTTCCGGATGGGAGCGATCCCCTTTATCCATTAAGATCGGGGATTATTACGTCAAATTTCTACGCAATTGAAGATCGACTTTTCCGTCATCTTGACCATGTAGGTGTTCAGAAGTTAGACTTTATGCTTGGAACACATGTTCATAGTGACCATATCGGTGGAGCTGACGAAGTTCTAAAAAAATATAAGGTTGATAAATTTTATCTAAAACGATATTCGGATGATCGAATTGCCACTCAATGGGGCTTGTGGGATAACCTTTTCAACTATAATAATGCTCTGAATGCCGCTAGAAAATATGGAGTCAATCTTATCCAAGATATCTCTGATAATGATAGTCATTTCAAATTGGGGGATATGGATATTCAGTTGTATAACTACAAGAATGAATACGGTCCAGATGGAAAATTAAAGAAAGTATATGATGATAATCCAAACTCGATTGTTGCTGTAGTTACAGTGAATGGAAAGAAAATTTATCTGGGTGGGGATCTTGATAATGTTTATGGAGCTGAAGATCGCTTAGGACCACAAATTGGGAAAGTAGATTTGATGAAGTGGAACCATCACCTCGATGGAAAAGTTTCGAACAGCATTAATTTCCTCAATAACCTCTCTCCATCTATCGTTGTGCAAACAACAGGTTTGGATATCAATGTTCAAGCAACAAGAGATAAATTGAAAGAGATGAATGTTCAAGTCGTTCATGCTTCAAGTGATAAAAAAGATGCTACTGTCTTTGATATAAAAACAGATGGCATTAATAATATTTCTCAAGAATACCCAGATATTCCGAATACTACTGCACGTTGGATTACTGAAGATGGATATAAGAAGTATTATTTCGCTGATGATCAGATGGCAACTGGTTGGCATACAATTGATGGAGCGAAATACTTCTTCAATGGTAAAGGACATCTGCAACAAGATAAATGGCTTCAAGATTTTGATGATGAAGGTACTCTTAAATCTTTATATATGGATAAAGATGGGAAGTTACAAACTTCTAAATGGCTTCAAATCGACAAGCATTGGTATTATGTAGATTCTAAAGGATATCGAAAAGAGTCCGAGTTAGCAATCATTGATGGTAAGACCTATTACTTTGACGAAAAAGGGATTATGCAAACTGGTACCAGAACAGTGAATGGAGCAACTCTGGTCTTTGATGATACAGGTGCGCTTTCAAATGAAGTAAGAGCATCATCCTGGAATAAAATTGGTAATAAATGGTATTACCTAGATGAAAATAAAAAAATGACCATTGGTTTCAAAGAAATTGACGGAAAGTTGTACTATTTCAATGAAGCCGGAGAAATGGGAACTTATTGGCAATACACACACCAAAAATGGTATTACTTTAGCGCTTCAGGTGAAATGAAACGTGGTTGGCTCTATGATGCAGGTAAATGGTATTATCTAGATCCTAAAACTGGAGAAATGTTCACTGGTTTAAATAAAATTGATGGTAAACTCTATCGCTTCAATGATGGAGGCGTCATGTCAACTGGTTGGGAACAGTTTGATAACAAATGGTACTATTATACATCTAGTGGTGATCAGAAAAAAGGCTGGCTTAAATACAACAATGACTGGTACTATCTCGAACTGAAAGATGGAGAGATGGTTACAGGAACCAAAGAAATTGATGGGCAACAATATAGCTTTAAAGATAGTGGTGCTATGGTTACTGGCTGGAAACAAGAAGATGACAAATGGTACTATTATGCATCAAGTGGTGAACTGAAAAAAGGCTGGATTAAATATGCTGGTGATTGGTACTATCTTGATTCGAAAGATGGAGAGATGGTTACAGGAACCAAAGAAATCGATGGGCAACAATATAGCTTTAAGGCTAGCGGTGCTATGGTTACTGGCTGGAAACAAGAAGATGACAAATGGTACTATTATGCATCAAGCGGTGAGCAGAAAAAAGGTTGGATAAAATCTGCAGGTAAATGGTACTACTTGAATCAAAATGACGGCGTTATGGTGACCGGTAGACAGGAAATTGATGGTGTCAAATATAGCTTCAATCAATCTGGAGCTATGGAAACCGGATGGGTATTTGATGGCAAAGATTGGTACTATCATAAAGAATCTGGAGCCGCAGAGACTGGTTGGTTCAGGTACTCTGGTAAATGGTATTACTTAGACAATGAGACTGGTAAAATGGTCACAGGTATCCATGAAGTATCTGGAGATTACTATTACTTTAATAAGTCTGGTGAAATGCAAGTTGGTTGGATTCAAGAAAAAGGAGACTGGTATTACTTCAAACCAAGTGGAGAAATGCTTCGAAATGCAACTACACCTGATGGTTACAAAGTAGGTAGTGACGGTAGAATGCTTTCTAATGGAGTAACAACAACCACAAGCACTACAGCTACGACTCCAAACACAACAACAACTGTAGAAGAACCAGCTTCAACAGAAGCAACTCTAAGAGAACCAGCTGAACATACAACTGAATCTACAACAAGTAGTGAAGAAAAATCAGTACCAGCTAGCAGTGATAAAGCGTCTGACTAGTATAGTACTGTTGGATAGTTGAATAACTAAAGAGAAGGGATTAAACACTTATCTAGTGTTTAATCCCTTTTGACTGTTAAATTATAATGGTTGCTTTCTTAAATAAATACCCCAAACACTGTTAAAAACATAAACTTCCTACTACAATTTGATATAATAGTAGGGAGAACTCGATTGAAGGAGAAAATTATGTCGGTTTTAGTTAAAGAAGTGATTGATAAGCTCAGACTAGACATTGTCTATGGTGAGCCAGAATTACTTGAAAAGGAAATCAATACGGGCGATATTTGTCGTCCAGGTCTCGAAATGACAGGCTATTTTGATTACTATACCCCAGAGCGGATTCAACTATTGGGGATGAAAGAGTGGTCTTATCTGATTAGCATGTCTTCTCATAACCGCTATCAGGTATTGAAAAAATTGTTCCAACCGGAAACACCTGCAGTTATTGTTGCGCGTGGTTTAGTAGTTCCAGAGGAAATGCTAAAGGCCGCTAGAGAATGTAAAATCGCTATTTTAACGAGTCGTACAGCAACAAGTCGTCTGTCTGGAGAATTGTCAAGTTACCTAGATTCTCGTTTGGCTGAGCGTGAAAGTGTACATGGTGTCTTGATGGATATCTATGGTATGGGTGTGTTAATCCAGGGTGACAGTGGTATTGGTAAGAGTGAGACAGGTCTAGAACTCGTGAAACGAGGACACCGTTTGGTGGCTGATGATCGTGTAGATATCTTTGCTAAGGATGAAATGACTCTCTGGGGTGAACCAGCTGAAATCTTGAAGCATTTACTTGAGATTCGTGGTGTTGGTATTATAGATGTGATGAGTCTTTATGGTGCCAGCGCAGTTAAGGATTCTTCACAAGTTCAGTTAGCTGTCTATCTTGAAAATTATGACACGCAAAAGACTTTTGATCGCCTAGGCAATAATGCTGAGGAATTGGAGATTTCTGGAGTAGCTATTCCACGTATCCGCATTCCTGTAAAAACAGGACGTAATATTTCTGTAGTTATCGAAGCAGCAGCGATGAATTATCGTGCTAAGGAAATGGGCTTTGATGCTACTCGCTTGTTTGAAGAAAGATTGACAAATCTGATTGCAAAGAACGAGGTGAAAGATGATTGATCCAATCGCTTTTCAAATTGGTCCTTTAGCTGTTAGATGGTATGCACTCTGCATTGTTTCAGGTCTTGTTTTAGCGGTATATCTTGCTAGTAAAGAAGCGCCTAAAAAGAAGATTTTATCTGATGATATTTTGGACTTTATCTTAATTGCCTTTCCTTTATCCATCATTGGTGCTAGACTCTACTATGTTATTTTTAGATTTGATTATTATAGCCAACATCTGGGAGAGATTTTTGCTATTTGGAATGGTGGTCTTGCGATTTATGGTGGTTTAATTACTGGAGCGATTGTTCTCTATATCTTTGCGGATCGCAAATTAATCAATACTTGGGATTTCTTAGATATTGCAGCTCCGAGCGTCATGATTGCACAGAGTTTAGGGCGTTGGGGAAACTTCTTTAACCAAGAAGCTTATGGAGCAGTCGTTGAAAATCTTGATTACTTACCTGATTTTATTAAGAATCAGATGTATATTGATGGCTCTTACCGCCAACCGACCTTCTTATACGAATCTATCTGGAATCTGATCGGTTTTGCCTTGATTGTCATTTTTAGACGCCGATTAAAGAATATCCGTCGTGGTCATATCACTGCTTTTTATCTAATTTGGTACGGATTTGGACGTATGATTATCGAGGGCATGCGTACGGATAGTCTCATGTTCTTTGGACTCCGAGTATCCCAGTGGTTGTCTGCCCTATTGATTGGCCTTGGTATTTATATCATCTTTTATCAAAATCGGAAAAAAGCACCATTTTATAATGTAAAAAAGGAGAATTAAAATGTTAGAAGTGGCTTATATTATTGTAGCGATTGCCTTGGTTGTCTTTTTAGTTTATCTGATTATTACTCTTCAAAAAGTTGGTCGTGTAATTGATGAAACTGAAAAAACTGTTAAAACTTTAACATCAGATGTAGATGTAACTCTTCATCAAACAAATGAATTGCTTACAAAGGTCAACGTTCTTGTTGATGATATCAATGTCAAAGTTGCTACAATTGATCCCCTCTTTACAGCTGTTGCAGACCTTTCTGTTTCTGTTTCTGACCTAAATGAGCAAGCACGTGTTTTGAGTAAAAAGGCCTCATCTGCTGGATCAAAAACTATAAAAACTGGTGCAGGTTTGTCTGCTATTCGTGTTGCAAGTAAATTTTTTAAAAAATAAAAAAGGAGTTGACTAATGGGAAAACTATCATCTATCCTTTTAGGAACTGTTTCAGGTGTTGCAGCTGCCTTGTTTCTAACTAGTGACAAAGGAAAACAAGTTAGAAGCCAAGCACAAGAATTTTTAGAAGATCTAAAAGAAGATCCTGAGTATGCGAAAGAGCAGGTTTGTGAAAAATTAACGGATGTCAAAGAACAAACCAAAGAATTCGTTCTTAAAACAAAAGAGCAGATTGAATCTGGGGAAATTACTCTTGACACTGTCTTAGATAAAGCAAAATACCATGCTCAACAAGCGACTGAAGCTTCAAAAGAAACCTTGAATCATTTCAAATCACAACTAGAAGAAAAAGTAGTTGTGGAAGAAAATGGAAATGGCCAAGAAATTGTCATTGAGCTTCAAGAAAACTAACATGGAATCACCATTCTTGACTTTAAAGAAAATCAGGAATGGTGATTTTTTTCTTGAGTGAACTCTTTGTGGTATAATAAATACTATGCAGAAGAAACCGACATCAGCCTACGTGCACATACCATTTTGCACACAGATTTGTTATTATTGTGACTTTTCCAAGGTCTTTATTAAAAATCAGCCAGTAGACAGCTATCTAGAGCATCTACTGCAAGAATTTCATTCTTATGACATTCAAAAATTGCGTACACTCTATATTGGTGGTGGTACACCGACAGCCTTGTCTGCTTCTCAATTGGAAGTTTTGTTAGATGGATTGACTAAAAATTTGGACTTATCAATGTTGGAAGAGTTGACCATTGAGGCCAATCCTGGTGATCTGGATGCTGATAAGATTGCTGTTCTGCAAAATTCTGCAGTTAATCGTGTTTCACTAGGTGTTCAGACCTTTGATGATAAAATGCTGAAAAAGATTGGGCGTAGTCATACGGAAAAGGATATTTATGAAAATATAGATCGCCTCAAACTTGCTGGTTTTGACAATATTTCCATTGACTTAATTTACGCACTTCCTGGTCAGACTATGGAACAAGTTAAGGACAATGTCGCTAAGGCTATCGCTTTGGACATTCCCCACATGAGCCTCTATAGTTTGATTTTAGAAAATCATACGGTCTTTATGAATCGTATGAGACGAGGGAAATTACCACTTCCAAAGGAAGAATTAGAAGCAGAGATGTTTGAGTATATCATTGCAGAGCTAGAAAGAGCTGGATTTGAGCATTATGAGATTTCTAACTTTTCTAAGCAAGGATTTGAAAGTCGTCACAATCTTATGTACTGGGACAATGCTGAGTATTATGGAATCGGTGCTGGTGCGTCTGGCTATGTAGACGGTGTTCGCTATAAAAATCATGGGCCTATTCGCCATTATTTAAAGGCGGTAGAAGAGGGAAGTGCTCGTATCAATGAAGAACACTTGAGTCAAAGGGAGCAAATGGAAGAAGAGATGTTTCTCGGCCTTCGCAAGAAGTCAGGAGTTTCCATGGCACGCTTTGAAGAAAAATTCGAACGGTCTTTCCAGGAACTTTATGGAGATATTGTCAAAGACTTGATTCAACAAGGTCTTATGCAGCTTGATGGCGATCATGTTCGTATGACTAAGAGAGGGCTCTTCTTAGGTGATACAGTAGCAGAACGATTTATATTGGAGTAAAATTATGGGCTTAACTTATCAAATGAAGATGAAAATTCCTTTTGATATGGCTGATATGAATGGCCATATCAAGCTACCAGATGTGATCTTGTTGTCCCTCCAGGTCTCAGGGATGCAGTCAATTGAACTGGGAGTGAGTGATAAGGATGTTTTAGAACAGTATAATCTGGTCTGGATTATCACGGATTATGATATCGATGTGGTTCGTTTGCCTCGTTTTGCTGAGGAAATCACCATTGAAACAGAAGCTTTAACTTATAATCGTCTATTTTGCTACCGCCGATTTACGATTTATGATGAAGATGGTCAAGAAATCATTCATATGGTAGCTACCTTTGTCCTTATGGATCGTGAGAGTCGAAAGGTTCATCCTGTAGTATCAGAAATTGTCGCTCCTTACCAATCTGAGTTTTCTAAGAAACTGGTCCGTGGGCCAAAATATACAGAGCTGGAAGAAGCGATAAGCAAGGACTACCACGTTCGTTTCTATGACTTAGATATGAATGGTCACGTCAATAACAGCAAATACCTAGACTGGATTTTTGAGGTCATGGGAGCCGATTTTCTTACTAACCATATTCCCAAAAAAATTAACCTCAAATATGTCAAGGAAGTTCGACCAGGCGGAATGATTACTTCTAGTTATGAATTGAATGAACTAGAAAGCAATCACCAAGTCTCAAGTGATGGCGACATCAATGCTCAAGCAAAGATAACTTGGCAAGAAATTAACAAATATTAGAAAGAAAGATATGACTTATAAAGGATATTTAATTGATTTAGACGGAACGATCTATAAGGGAAAAGACAGAATCCCAGCTGGTGAAGCTTTTGTCCATGAGTTACAAAAAAGAGAGATTCCTTATCTTTTTGTGACAAACAACACCACTCGTACACCTGAAAGTGTTCAAGAGATGCTAGCCAATCAGTTTAACATCGAAACGCCTGTATCGACCATCTATACTGCAACCTTAGCAACTATCGACTACATGAACGATCTAGGACTTGATAAGACAGTCTATGTGATTGGAGAAGCAGGGCTCAAGGAAGCCATTCAAGCAGCTGGTTATGTTGAAGATAAAGAAAACCCAGCCTATGTTGTTGTTGGTTTGGACTGGCAAGTAGACTATGAAAAATTTGCTACGGCAACCCTAGCTATCCATAGAGGTGCTCATTTTATCGGTACCAACCCAGATTTGAATATTCCAACAGAACGTGGACTTTTACCTGGTGCTGGTTCACTGATTACTCTTCTAGAAGCAGCAACTCGCGTAAAACCAGTTTATATTGGAAAACCTAATGCGATTATTATGGATAAGGCTGTTGAACACCTAGGACTTGAGCGCCAAGAAATTGTCATGGTAGGGGATAACTACCTGACTGATATTCGAGCTGGTATTGACAATGGCATTCCTAGCCTTTTGGTAACGACAGGATTTACAAAACCTGAAGAAGTAGCAGACTTGCCAATTGCACCAACTCATGTCCTTTCAAGTCTAGCGGAGTGGAATTTCGATGAAAACTAAGTTTACTTTTGTAGGAAGTATTCTCTTTCTCCTCTCGGTTGCTATTTTATTGACCATTTACCTAGCTTGGTTGGTCTATCCTCAGGAAATTTCTTGGTTAAACTTGACAAATCGTGTTCATCTGCAACCTCAGACCATCCAGCATAATTTTAATGTTTTGATGGATTATTTGACCAATCCATTAAATCAAGCATTGGGAATGCCAGATTTTCCTTCATCAGCTTCTGGCATCCATCATTTTGCAGTTGTGAAGGGACTCTTCCATCTAGCGCAAGGAGTAGCGATAGTTACCTTACCGATTTTCTATCTTTTTTGGAAGCAGGTCATTCAGAAAGGATTTCTATCTCTATACCGTAGAGGTCTCTTAATCATGCTCTCGTTACCTTTGGTTCTTGGTTTAATTGGAGTTTTCATTGGATTTGAGCAGTTCTTTACTTTGTTTCATCAAATTCTTTTTGTAGGTGATGATACCTGGTTGTTTGATCCAGCAAAAGATCCTGTCATTCTCATCCTACCAGAGAACTTTTTCCTCCATGCCTTTCTCCTATTTTTCTGCTTGTATGAATTGATTTTTGGATTTATGTACCTCCAGAGTCGAAAAACAAATAGATAAGTGAAGAAAAGTATTACTGATTCAAAATAAAATGTAGGAAGAAACTATCGTTTGTAACATGAATATTTCTATATTTAAGCAAAACATTCATATGTGATTCTAAAAAACCTATTTTTCTTGAAAAAGTAGGTTTTTTTACGGAAATAACTAGTCAAGCGCTTTATTTTTTTGTATAATAGAAATAGAAAAGTATGTAAAGAAGAGGAAAGCATGATTACACTATTTTTATCACCGAGTTGTACATCATGTCGTAAAGCAAAGGCCTGGCTCGAGAAGCATAAAGTGCCCTTCCAAGAGCATAATATTATGACCAGCCCTTTAACGAGAAAAGAACTGCAACACATTCTTTCCTTGACCGAAAATGGTACTGATGACATCATCTCGACTCGTTCAAAGATTTTTCAAAAATTGAATATTGATGTAGAGAGTATCTCAGTATCGGAGTTGCTTCATTTAATTGAGCAGTATCCAAGTCTTTTGCGTCGTCCGATTATTATTGATGCCAAGCGGATGCAAATCGGTTTTAATGAAGATGAGATTCGTGCTTTTCTCCCTCGTAGTTACCGTAAACAAGAACTGAAAGAAGCTACATTGAGAGCTGGTATTAATTAGATGAATAAACAGTATAGTTACCCACTAGATTTGTCGTGGAGCACTGAAGAACTTGCTTCAGTGCTTTCTTTTTTTAATGATGTTGAAGCAGCCTATGAGACTAAGGTAGAAGCAAAGAAACTACTAGATTCCTACAAGGGATTCAAATCGGTTGTTCCAAGCAAGAGTGAAGAGAAACGCTTGGGCCGTGAATTTGAATCTGCGAGTGGTTATTCCTTCTATCGAGTTGTCCAATTAGCTAAAGAACAAGGGGAAGGGAAGATTTCGCTTGGAAAATAAATTTGTGTTTGCCAAAGAGATTGTCAAGGAAGCAGGAGACTATATTCTAGCTCACATGCAGGAAGAATTGCATATTGAGAGAAAATCATCTCCTACAGACTTGGTGACTCGTTTGGACAAGGAAGTTCAGAATTTTTTGGTTGATAGGATTCGTTCGCATTATCCTGATGACCAATTTTGTGCAGAAGAGGGCTGTCTGCGTGCTTCAGTTGGATATGGATCTGTTTGGGTCATTGATCCCATTGATGGTACTAACAACTTTGTCGCACAAGGTGAAGATTTCGCCATTATGGTAGCGTATTTTGAAAACGGTGTGGGTCAGTTTGGGATCATTTATGATGTCATGAAAGGTCATTGTTACCATGGAGGAGGTGCTTTTCAGGCCTGTCTCAATGAAGAACTCTTGCCGAACTTTAAGGATAAGCCCTTGCGTGATTTTCTAATTGCGAGTAATGCTGGTATGTTGGAAACAAACGCTTGGGGTGTAGCAGAATTGGCTAATGCTTCACTTGGTGTGCGAATATATGGAAGTGCAGCTATCAGCTTTTCAAAAATCCTCTCAGGTCAGCTATTGACCTATATCACCTACCTCCAACCTTGGGACTATGCTGCAGCTAGTATCATAGGAGAAAGTTTAGGGTATCAGATTGTAACCTTAACTGGAGAACCGGTGGATTTTCAGACACGACAACCAATTATGATGGTTCCAACTGACAAGTTGGCAGAAATCCAATCCTATATCTATGAAAGGAAATAAACTTACATGCAATTTCCAGAAGGATTTGTAAAAAAATATGAAGCAATATTGGGAGATGAGGCAAGAGCTTTTCTTGCCTCTTTTGATGATGAGGCAGTTTCCGCTTTTCGCATCAATCCCTTAAAAGAAAGCCAAGTTTCTTTTTCAGATGCTATTCCAAATACACCCTGGGGTTATTATGGCAAGGTTTCAGGGAAATCACCTGAGCATGTAACAGGTTTGGTATATTCCCAAGAACCTGCTGCACAAATGGTTGCACAAGTAGCTCAACCAAAACCAGGTATGAAGGTCTTGGACTTGGCAGCGGCTCCCGGTGGTAAATCCACTCAACTGGCAGCCTATCTTGCAGGAGAAGGTCTTCTTATTTCCAATGAAATTTCTAGCAAGCGAGCAAAGATTTTGGTTGAAAATATGGAACGGTTTGGAGCTTCAAATGTAGTTGTGACCAATGAATCTGCCGATCGTTTGGCTAAAGTGTTTAAGGGATATTTTGACCTAATTGTTCTAGATGCTCCATGTTCTGGAGAAGGGATGTTCCGAAAACAGCCAGATGCCATGGATTATTGGAGTGTAGAATATCCAAGCCAATGTGCCGACTTGCAGCGTGAAATTCTAGAGGATGCGGTCACCATGTTAGCTGATGGTGGTCGTTTGGTCTATTCGACTTGTACATGGGCTCCAGAAGAAAACGAAGAAATTGTCAAATGGTTATTGGATAGTTATGATTTTGAATTGATTCCAATCGAACCTATCAATGGGATGGTACCTGGAATTGAAATACCTGAGACAGCTAGAATGTACCCACATCACTTTAAGGGAGAGGGCCAGTTTGTTGCCCATTTGCAATTTCGAGGGGAAAATAAAGCCTCTAAGTTCAAGCCTTCAAAGACTAATCTCAGTCGCGAACAGTTGAGTTTATGGCAAGATTTTGAAAAAAAACACCTAAAGATTAATTTGCAAGGTATTTTACAGACTTTTGGTGACCAACTGTACCTCTTACCAGAAGTCCTACCAGATTTGGGTAAACTTAGGATTGCACGAAACGGACTTCATCTTGGAACCTTTAAGAAAAAACGTTTTGAACCAAGTTTTGCTCTTGGTTTAGCCTTAAAACCAAGCCAAGTCAAACAATCAATTGAAATTCATCAAGAAGACTTCGTTAAATACGTGGCCGGTGAGACAGTTCAATTGTCTGAAGCTTTGCCAAATGGCTGGTATCAAGTTTTGGTTGGTGGGAATGGTTTAGGTTTTGCAAAAGTGACTGGAAATACCTTGAAGAACTATTTCCCTAAGGGCTTGAGGTTTAAGGTAAAAAACTAGTCAAAATCAGTATTCTATGTTATAGTGGAAGTATGGATTTTTCCTGAAAACAATAGAAAATAAGGGCGAAATTCCAAGCTATTCATCATTATTTTCAAGGAGACAAATAGTGAAAAAAATTAAAAAACTCACCCTCTTTCTTGCAACCTTTTTACTTGCTGGTTCACTAGCAGGGTGTGCAAGTTGGATTGATCGTGGGGAGTCAATGACGGCTGTTGGCTCAACTGCCCTCCAACCTTTAGTCGAGGCGGCAGCAGATGAATTTGCATCAGCTCATATCGGTAAAACGGTCAATGTTCAAGGTGGAGGTTCTGGTACAGGACTATCGCAGGTTCAATCAGGAGCAGTAGATGTCGGAAACTCGGATGTATTTGCTGAGGAAAAAGACGGTATTGATGCTTCAGCCTTGGTCGATCATAAGGTAGCTGTTGCAGGTTTGGCTGTTATTATCAATAAAGAAGTAGATGTTGATAATCTAACGACAGATCAACTCCGACAAATCTTCACAGGAGAAATTACTAACTGGAAAGAAGTCGGCGGGAAAGATTTAGCTATCTCTATAATCAACCGTGCGGCTAGTTCAGGTTCTCGTGCAACCTTTGATAGTGTGATCATGAATGGTCAATCAGCAATGCAAAGTCAGGAACAGGATTCAAACGGGATGGTCAAATCAATCGTTTCTCAAACCCCTGGAGCTATTTCCTACCTAGCATTTGCATATGTTGATGATTCAGTTGGGACAATCAAACTCAATGGTTATGAACCAATTTCAGAGAATGTAACCACGAATAATTGGCCTTTGTGGTCTTATGAACATATGTATACACTTGGTGAGCCAAATGAATTGGTTGCCGAATTCTTAAACTTTGTTCTTTCAGACGAAGCTCAGAACGGAATCGTTAAAGGAATGGGCTATATTTCTGTTAAGGAAATGAAGGTTGAAAAAGATGCTGCAGGGACTGTAACAGCGCTAGAAGGGAGTCAATAATGAACCAAGAAGAATTATCTAAAAAATTGCTCTCTCCGTCAAAGAACTCTCGTCTTGAGAAATTAGGGAAAAGTCTGACTTTTGCCTGCCTATCTTTGATTGTTATCATTGTGGCTATGATTTTAATCTTTGTAGCCCAAAAAGGGTTATCTACCTTCTTTGTTAATGGTGTGAATATCTTTGATTTCCTCTTTGGTGCAACTTGGAATCCATCAGGTAAACAGTTTGGCGCCCTTCCAATGATTTTAGGTTCCTTTATCGTTACCATCCTATCTGCTCTCATCGCAACACCATTTGCAATTGGTGCGGCCGTCTTTATGACAGAAGTATCACCAAAAGGGGCAAAGATTTTACAACCTGCTATTGAACTCCTAGTTGGGATTCCTTCAGTAGTTTATGGATTTATCGGTTTGCAGGTCGTGGTACCATTTGTACGTAGTGTCTTTGGTGGAACAGGATTTGGTATTTTATCGGGGATTTTCGTTCTCTTTGTAATGATCTTGCCGACTGTAACCTTTATGACAACTGATAGCCTACGTGCGGTTCCTCGTCACTATCGTGAAGCAAGTTTAGCCATGGGAGCGACTCGTTGGCAAACCATCTGGCGTGTAACCTTGAAGGCTGCTCGTTCAGGTATTTTTACAGCTGTTGTCTTTGGGATGGCGCGTGCCTTTGGTGAAGCCCTTGCGATTCAGATGGTTGTCGGAAACTCAGCAGTTGTTCCAACTTCATTGACGACACCAGCAGCGACTTTAACATCTGTATTGACCATGGGAATTGGTAATACCGTTATGGGAACTGTTGATAATAATGTTCTTTGGTCACTGGCCCTAGTATTGCTCTTGATGAGTTTGGCCTTTAACAGTGTGATTAAACTGATTACGAAAGAAAGAGGAAAGAAAAACTATGCACGCTAAGAAATTAGATAAACTTGCAACAGCTGTCCTCTATACCATCGCAGGAATCATTGTGACCATTCTTGCTTCCTTGATTCTCTATATCTTGGTTCGAGGCTTACCTCATGTTTCTTGGTCCTTCTTGACTGGAAAATCATCTTCTTACCAAGCAGGTGGAGGTATTGGAATTCAGCTTTATAATTCCTTCTTCCTTTTGGTCATCACCTTGTTCATCTCTGTGCCTTTGTCAATGGGAGCTGGGATTTACTTGGCTGAGTATGCCAAAAAAGGTCGTGTTACCAACTTCGTTCGTACCTGTATTGAGATTTTGTCTTCACTGCCATCAGTCGTAGTCGGTCTCTTTGGTTACCTTATCTTTGTCGTTCAGTTTGAATATGGATTTTCAATTATTTCAGGTGCCTTGGCTTTGACCGTCTTTAACCTTCCACAGATGACGCGTAATGTTGAAGACAGCTTGAAACACGTTCACCATACGCAACGTGAAGCTGGTTTAGCACTTGGACTTTCTCGTTGGGAAACAGTCCTTCATGTCGTTATTCCTGAAGCTCTACCTGGAATCGTTACAGGTGTAGTACTTGCATCAGGTCGTATTTTTGGTGAAGCTGCGGCTCTTATCTACACAGCTGGACAATCAGCACCAGCTCTTGACTGGTCAAACTGGAATGTACTCAGCGTAACCAGTCCAATCTCAATCTTCCGTCAAGCAGAAACCTTGGCCGTCCATATTTGGAAAGTCAACAGTGAAGGAACTATTCCTGATGGAACCCTTGTTTCAGCAGGTTCTGCTGCGGTGCTCCTAATCTTTATTTTAATCTTTAACTTTGGAGCTCGCAAACTCGGAAGCTACCTACACAAGAAATTAACCGCTGCCTAAAGGAGAAGCCATGTCAAAATATAATTGGGATGAAAAGCATATCATTACCTTTCCAGAAGAAAAAGTGGCCCTCTCTACTAAGGATTTACATGTTTACTACGGTAAAAACGAATCCATTAAGGGCGTCGATATGCAATTCGAAAAAAATAAAATTACTGCCTTGATTGGTCCATCAGGATCTGGGAAATCAACCTACCTACGCAGTCTCAATCGTATGAATGATACCATTGATATTGCTAAGGTGACTGGACAGATTCTCTATCAGGGAATCGACGTCAACCGTCCTGAAATCAATGTTTATGAAATGCGTAAACATATTGGAATGGTGTTCCAACGTCCAAATCCATTTGCAAAATCTATTTACCGCAACATCACCTTTGCACATGAACGTGCAGGAGTTAAGGACAAGAAAATCCTTGATGAAATTGTAGAAACCTCTCTTCGTCAGGCTGCCCTCTGGGATCAGGTCAAAGATGACCTTCATAAGTCTGCCTTGATGCTTTCAGGTGGTCAGCAGCAACGTCTCTGCATTGCCCGTGCTATTTCTGTAAAACCAGATATTCTCTTGATGGATGAACCTGCATCAGCCTTAGATCCGATTGCGACAGCTCAACTTGAGGAAACCATGCTTGAGTTGAAGAAGGACTTTACCATTATCATCGTAACTCACAGTATGCAACAGGCTGCGCGTGCTAGTGATTATACAGGATTTTTCTACTTGGGTGACTTAATTGAGTATGATAAGACTGCTAATATTTTCCAAAATGCTAAGTTACAGTCAACCAATGACTATGTAACTGGACACTTTGGTTAGAAAGGGAACAGTATGACAGAACCGATTTTACAGGTTTCAGACCTGTCAGTCTATTACAATAAAAAGAAGGCCTTGAATAGTGTTTCCTTATCATTCCAACCCAAGGAAATTACGGCCCTTATCGGTCCGTCTGGATCTGGGAAATCAACACTTCTAAAGGCTATTAACCGAATGGGTGACCTTAATCCTGAAGTGACGACAACTGGATCAGTGGTTTATAACGGTCACAACATCTATAGCCCTCGTACCGATACAGTTGAATTGCGTAAGGAAATTGGAATGGTATTCCAACAACCCAATCCTTTCCCTATGTCTATCTATGAAAATGTCGTTTATGGCCTCCGCATAAATGGAGAAAAGGATAAGCAGGTCTTAGATGAAGCAGTGGAGAAGGCTTTACAGCGTGCTTCAATCTGGGATGAAGTCAAAGACCGTTTGCATGACTCTGCTATTGGTCTTTCAGGTGGTCAACAACAACGTGTTTGTGTAGCACGCGTATTGGCGACTAGTCCTAAAATCATCCTTTTGGATGAACCAACTTCAGCCTTGGACCCTATTTCTGCTGGTAAGATTGAGGAAACCTTGTATGGTCTAAAAGACAAATACACCATGCTCTTGGTCACTCGTTCTATGCAGCAGGCATCTCGAATCTCTGATAAGACAGGATTTTTCCTCAATGGAGATTTGATTGAATTTAACGATACCAAGGATATGTTCCTCTATCCTCAACATAAGGAGACAGAGGACTACATTTCAGGTAAATTTGGATAAGGAGTGAGAAGATGTTACGATCTCAATTTGAAGAAGATTTAGAGAAATTGCATAATCAGTTTTATGCTATGGGACAAGAAGTTCTTTCCCAAATCAATCGTACCGTACGTGCTTTTGTAACGCATGACCGTGACATGGCTAAAGAAGTTATTGAGGAAGATGCAGAAGTAAACGAATACGAAGTGAAACTTGAAAAGAAATCATTTGAAATGATTGCCCTACAACAGCCAGTTTCACAAGACTTACGTACAGTTTTGACAGTTTTAAAAGCTGTCTCAGACCTAGAACGTATGGGAGACCATGCAGTATCTATCGCAAAAGCAACGATTCGTATGAAGGGTGAGCAACGTATCCCTGCAGTTGAAGAAGAAATTAAAAAAATGGGTCGTGAAGTAAAAAACTTTGTTGAAGCCGCTTTAGAACTTTATTTGAATGGTTCTGTGGATCAAGCCTATGAAGTTGCAACCATGGATGAAAATATCAACCATTACTTTGATAATATTCGAGACCTTGCTACAGAGGAAATCAAGAAGCATCCTGAAGCCATCATCACGGGTCGTGATTATTTCCAAGTTATCTCTTACTTGGAGCGCATTGGTGACTATGCCAAAAATATCTGTGAATGGGTTGTTTACTTTGAAACAGGTAAGATTGTTGAATTGTAAGATTGATTAATTATGCAAAAAAAGGAGCTTGTTAGTAAGTAAAAGCTCCTTTTTTGAAACAAAAATTGAAAATATTTCATAAAAATTTAGAATATGCTTGACAAACAAAGTTTATAGAGTTATAATTATACAAAATTAACAGAGAGGTTGTTTATTTATGAATTTTAAAAAATGGATATTTGTCTTATGTAGTTTTCTTGCAAGCTTCTTTTTAGTAGCTTGCCAATCGTCTAGCTCAAGCTCACAGTCTGCAGTGGAGGCCATCAAGCAAAAAGGGAAATTAGTGGTCGCAACTAGTCCAGACTATGCTCCCTTTGAGTTTCAATCCCTTGTAGATGGTAAGAACCAAGTCGTAGGTGCTGATATTGACATGGCGCAAGCAATCGCTGATGAACTTGGAGTGAAATTGGAAATTTCAAGCATGAGCTTTGATAATGTCTTGACTAGTCTTCAGACAGGTAAGGCTGATTTGGCCATTGCGGGAATCAGTGCAACTGAAGAAAGACAAGAAGTCTTTGATTTCTCAATTCCTTACTATGAAAATAAAATTAGCTTCCTTATCAGAAAGTCAGATCTTGAAAAATACAAGGATTTGGACTCTCTAGCAAGTGCTAATATTGCAGCTCAGAAAGGGACTGTTCCTGAATCTATGGTTAAAGAGCAACTTCCAAAGGCACAGTTGACTTCTTTGACAAACATGGGCGAAGCAGTCAACGAGCTTCAATCTAGTAAAGTAGATGCCGTTCATATGGATGAGCCAGTAGCACTAAGCTATGCTGCTAAGAACTCAGATTTGGCTGTAGCTACAGTAAGCTTGACTATGAAAGAAGGCGAAGCAAATGCCGTAGCTATCAAAAAAGGTAACTCAGATTTGAAAGAAGTAGTTGATAAGGTCATCCAAAAACTGAAAGATGACGGAACTTACCAAACTTATCTTGAAAAAGCTGCTAAGCTAACAGAAGTAGAACAATAAAAAATAACAGAGTTGGATTTCAGTCCAGCTCTGTTTTTAAATAGCTTAATGTTTCTTCAATATTTTCTAGGGGGACTTTTGCAAAGTGATAAGGGCAGTTCGCTAGATAGGAAGATTCAAAGAAGTCGAGTTCTAGAGGACTATGTTTAAGACTAGCGATGCTAGGATAGTTCCTGAGATCAAGCAAAAGCCCATCATGAAGTGGATAGCTTGGTAGGGAAATAGGATAGCTTTGTAAGAGTTGTTGGATGTGCTCCTGACTTTTTTCTTGCAGTGCCAATCGTGCTAGTCTGTTTTTTTCAAAGAGTTGACTATCAATATAGAGTGATAGAGCCTTTTGCATGATAAGGTTGTTGTCATAGTCGAGAATGTTTTTATAGGTTACAAAAGCTTCCTTGATAGTGTTTGGAAGAAGAAGGGCGGTAATCCGAAGGGCAGGAAATAGACTCGTAGAAAAGGACTTGATATAGATGACCAAATCATGCTGGTCCAAATAATGAAAGGTTTGACCCATTTTAGGATCCAAGTCACCCAGGTAGTCATCCTCAACGATATAAATCTGATATTTTGCAGCTAAGTCAAGGATAGCAAGTTTTTCCTCTTCAGAATAAGAATGCCCCAGAGGATAGTGGAAACGGGGAATGGTATAGAAAAACTTAATCTTTCCACTTTTAAAATGCTCCTCAAGTTCTTTCAGGTCGATGCCATCCACCCGACGTTCAATGGTTTGAAAGGGAAGATTTTGAGCTAGTAGCAGCTGGTTCATTCGATGATAGGTCGGTTGTTCGACCAGTATTTCCTGAGCTTGACCTGGAAAATCAATCTGAGAAAGAATAAACAGTGCTTGTTGGGTTCCAGACGTCATGACCAACTGGTCTGCCTTACTATAAATGGCTTGATCAAAGAGCAAAGTCTGAACGGACTGGCGTAATTCTTCTAAGCCTTCTTGGTGTTCATAGTAGTTGTAGAGATAATTTTCTCGTCCAATCAAGCTTTCGTTGACACAAAGACGAAAATCATCATAGGCAGCTGCGTGTTCATCATTGACTGAGATAATTAGATCTTCATGACTGGTTTGTTGCTCCAATACATAATAACCACTTTGAGGTTTGGAGTAGATATATTTCTGGTATCGGAGTTCTAAGAGTGCGCGCTGTATGGTGTCTTTGCTACAGTGAAAATCTTGACTGAGTCTTCGGATAGATGGTAGGCGATTTCCAGTTGGAAATCTACCTGATTCTATCTCATTTTTTAGATAGTGAACGACTTGTTCATACTTGCTTTCTTGCTTCATCCCAGACCTCTCATGATTTTGTTACATTGTACCTTTTTTTTAGAAGTTTGGCAATGTTATACTCTTCGAAAATCTCTTCAAACCGCGTCAACGTCGCCGTGCCGTAGGTATGGTTACTGACTTCGTCAGTTCTATCCACAACCTCAAAACAGTGTTTTGAGCTGACTTCGTCAGTTCTATCCACAATCTCAAAGCAGTGTTTTGAGTAACCTGCGGCTAGTTTCCTAGTTTGCTCTTTGATTTTCATTGAGTATTAAAAGGCAGTCTAGCATTCAATTCTAATCAGAAATGTGATATACTTAGTAAGTAAAATTTTCAAAGAAGAGTGAGATGATAAAGGTGCAAGAACCAGTTAAATTATTCCAATACAATACTTTGGGAGCCTTGATGGCTGGACTTTACGGTGGAACCATGACCGTGGGTGAATTGCTTGAACATGGAAATTTAGGACTAGGAACCCTGGATTCTATCGATGGAGAATTGATTGTCTTAGATGGGAAAGCTTATCAGGCTAAGGGATCAGGTGAGAAACCTGAAATTGTGGAAGTTTCACCAGAAGCTTTGATCCCCTATGCAGCAGTTGTACCCCACCAGGCAGAAGTTATTTTCCGCCAGCGTTTTGAAATGACTGATCAGGAACTTGAAAAACGTATTGAGTCCTATTATGATGGAGAAAATCTATTTCGTTCGATTAAGATTCATGGTGATTTTAAGCATATGCATGTTCGTATGATTCCAAAATCAACAACTGAAACGAAGTTTGCTGAGGTTGCGACGCATCAGCCTGAATATAGCTGTGACAATGTCTCAGGAACTATCGTTGGTTTTTGGACACCTGAAATTTTCCATGGAGTTAGCGTTGCTGGTTATCATTTGCACTTTATCTCAGATGATCTAACCTTTGGTGGCCACGTGATGGACTTTGTCATCAAGGAAGGGATTGTAGAGGTGGGAGCTGTTGACCAGTTGGATCAACGTTTTCCTGTTCAAGACCGTCAGTATCTATTTGCTAAGTTTAATGTTGACGAGATGAAAAAAGATATCGAACAGGCAGAATAAAAGGAGTCAAATATGAAAATTCATGTAATAATAACGATGCTGGCTTTATTTGCCATCCTCATTGCAGCAGTTTGGTATGCAAGAAAGCAATATAAGATTAATTTTGCAGTTTTGGGACTTGGGGCAGTTGCATTTTTTGCTTCTTCTCAAGTCTTGGAAAAAATCGTTCATCTCTTGGTTCTCCACCCACAAAAGGATGGGACAGTTCCACTCATGACGGGAAATCCTCTTCTCTATGTGATTTACGGGATTTGTATGGCTGCTTTGTTTGAAGAAACAGCTCGACTTATTTTCTTTAAATGGTTGGAGAAGAAAAGAACTTTGGAAGATTCAGATGCTCTTGCTTATGGATTGGGGCATGGTGGTTTAGAGTTGATCTATATCGGGATTGCAAGTTTACTCAATCTCTTCATCCTCTTTTCAGCCGTAGAATCTCAAAATCCAAACATCATGCAACTCTTGCCTGAAAGCACGCTTGCTACGATTAACAATCTAGCAGCATGGCAGATTTACCTTTTGGGACTAGAGAGAATCCTAGCCTTGCTTCTTCAAGTCGGCTTGACCTTCTGGGTTTATCAAGCAGTTCGCCAAAAGAAATGGATTTACCTAGTAGCTGCTTATGGTTTACACGCCCTATTTGATTTGGCTCCGAGCCTATCTCAAGTTGGTTGGTTGTCAAATCCACTTCTAGTGGAGGTTATTCTTCTTGTAGAACTTCTGGCTTTTGTCTGGCTGACAAAATCTACATTTTGGAAAAAATCATCATAAAAAGAGGGAAACCTCTTTTTATTGTTCTCTGTTATCTCTGTTATTTGTCTGTTTATTAGCTCTTTGTAATTTTTTTCGCTTACCTAAAATTTAAAGTAGTGACTACTGCAAGCAGATAGGAATTAGTTTTTACAAACTGTGCTTGGACAAGCTGCTTAATGGAAGATATACTATTTACCACCTCAACATCAACTCTGTCAAAGACTACAAAAAAAATAAAATTTATTTCATTTTCCTCTTGACATGGAACGCGTTCCAGAATGTAAAATGGTATCAAAGGTTGGGAATGCGCATTTAAACCGACCTATCACACGCTAGCGGATAAAGAAGAAAAGAGGACAAAATTATGACCATCAAACGTATTTTTTCAGATATGGACGGCACCCTTCTAAATTCTGAGGGCCGCGTTTCTAGCGAGAATAGCAAGGCTATCCGTGATGCCCAAATTCCTTTAACTCTAGTTTCTGCTCGAGCTCCCATGGAAATGCGAGAGGCTATAGAGGAACTCCAGTTGACTGGACCTCAAGTTGCCTTTAACGGCGGTTTGATTTATCAACTTGTGGAGGGGAAAGTCAAACCCCTTCATACAGATATCCTTCCTAGAAAGACAGCACAGACTATTTTACAGGCAGTGCGCAAGCATTTTCCACACATTAGTATCAGCTATTATGATATGACGCACTGGTATTGTGATACAATAGATGAAGGAATTCGTCTAGAACACAGAATCACGCGCCAAAAACCAACACTACAAATCGAGGCTGAGTTTCTTACTGCCAAGGATAATACTTTCAAGATTATGATGATTGCCCTAGAGAATGACAAACTATTAGCTTTGGAGAAATATTTACAATCTTTAGATTTAGGTGAGGTCAGCATTCTTCGATCTGGTCAGTATCATCTGGAAATTACTAGCAAAACTGCTAAAAAATCAAAAGGGATTGCCTATATTCTCAAAAAAGAGGGGCTTGACAAGAGCCAGACTGCTGCCTTTGGTGATGGGCATAATGACATCCCAATGTTCGAAATGGTGGGATTTCCTATCGTCATGGACAATGCATTTCCTGACATCAAAGAGCTAGCTTATAAGGTTACGCGTAGCAATGATGATCACGGTGTCGGCTATGGTATACGTAAGTATCTTAAAAAATTGAACTAATCACGTGTTTGGAGGGCTTCAATCCTCCCATAGAAAGAAAACAATGACAAATATTCGAAAAATTGCCAAACTGAGTGGCTATTCTGTTTCTAGCGTATCACGGGTTATTAATAACCATCCTCATGTTTCAGAGGAAGCTCGCCAGAAAATTTTGCAAATTATGGAGGAATTGGACTATCGTCCCAACATCCTAGCTCAGGAATTAAGTTCGGGTTCGACTCGTAGGGTTGGTGTGGTTATTCCCTACACGACACTCCATCCATATTTCAGTCAGTTACTGAATGGGCTTTTGGATGCAGCCTTGGCTCATAACCACACCCTGCTCATCCTACCTTCGCGATATGATATAGATTTGGAAAAAAATTACCTGGAGCAACTTCGAGGACGGGCCTTCGACAGTCTGATTTTCACCTCTCGCAGTGTTGACATAGAAACCATTGCTTCTTACGCTAAGTATGGCAACATTGTCTGCTGTGAAGAAGTGCAGGAACCCAATCTGAGCAGCGTCTATGTGAACAGGACCCATGCCTGCAAGACAGCCTTCAACTGGATTAAAGACCAGGGGAAAAGCAAGATTGCTTTGCTATTTACCCGAAAAGACTTAAAAAGTTCTACTTATCGTCTAACCATGGAAGCTTATAAGGAAGTCTTTGGTGAGAAAGAGGAACCTCTGATTTTGGACGGAATTTCCACAGGAGAGGATGCTTATGAACAAGGAGACAGCTTGATTAAGCATGATTTAGACTGTATTTTTAGCAATGGAGATGATGTAGCAACTGGTGTAGTTCGTTACTATCAGGAGAAAAATCTTGAATTACCCTTGTTGATTGGCCAAGAGAAGCAATTAACAGGAGAAGTGCTTGGCATTCCTACCATTGATAACAAATCCTACCAACTCGGTCAGGAAAGTTTCAAACAAGCACTCTCGGACGAAAAACGGACCATTATCCTACAATCGGAGTTTATCATACGATGATAAAATAGGCTAAAGCGACAACCGTCACTTGAGACCTATTTTTCTTTTATACAGCATCCGTAAACAAACTAGGATGCAGATGCTTAGGCAGGCAATTAAAACCAGACGATAAGGATCAAACTCTGAGCTAGAACTAGATAGGTGTACCAAGTTGCCAGAGAGATAAAAGACTAGTACACTAACAAGATAGGCAATTCCCTGATAAATATTCCAAATAGTAAAGGGACTGGGGCTAGCTGCCTGGTGTTTGACTAGGGAAATGTAGAGTCCCCATAGAGCTCCGACAGCTCCATTTAACACGCCCCAACCGATGCTCCAAAAAACTGTATAGGATGCAGCATCATGGGGAAGAAAGAATATCAAAAGAATCTCGCATCCCGTCATCACTAACAAGATTGTGAAAAACAAAGAACGTCTTTTCTCAAAACAAGGACCTGCAAGAGCAAGGGCCAGTACATTTCCCAACAGGCTCATACTTGAATACAAAGATACAAGGTTTGCGGATAGGTGCAATACTTGTACCATATAGAGGACATTCATGGTTAAGGTTATATATAAAATCAAGCTATCCAAAAGTAGGATACGTAGATGGTACCAGATTTGTTTTTTCAAAACTTGCCAATCCATCCGCCCTGTTTCTTGGTGATTTTGAAACAAATGATAGTCAGTCTGTAACTGTTTCAAAAGGATAAACTGCAAGATTAGACTAACAAGTGCAATTCCCAGTAGGCAACGATAATGGAATGAAGTCAGCTCCTTTCCGATACAAAAGGAAATAAGGAGAGTATAAAAGCTAGTTACCAGCTGAAATAAACCTAAGTGACTGAGAAATTTTGCACGGGATTTTTCTTCTGTTACCAATAGTATCAAAGGATTCCAAGCCAGTCCAAAGCCTAGCTCCACGGTTATCTGATACAGAACTAGAAAAACAGTGTAGATAGAAAAAGTCACTCTTTCATAGGGAATTACCACTAATATTGCTATCAAACACAGCTTAGACAGTACACTCCACCGCATTAAGTCAAGGAGATTTTTCCTTCGCATCAGATAAGACAAGGGAATGCGGACAAGGGCAATAATGGGCAGCATGGTAATCAGCCAGCTATTTTGCAAATCACTAAACCCTAAAATCTGACTCATAAAAAGAATCATGAAGTCACCTGTGATGGTGATAGAGATAATTTGATTACTGAGGCTGAGCCCTACTATACTAGATTTATACGATTTTTTCATACGTTCTCCTTTCTTGGCCCATTATAAACCAACGTTTATCGCTTTTCTAGAAGTTCATGATGAAGAAATATGCACTTATGTTGCAAGGAGAAAGTATTTATGAAACTTTGGAACTATTTTAAAGAATCATCCAAGGAATTTTATTTAGAAGAATGTGGAATTGATGATTATTCTAACTTTCCGTTTTACGATTATACTGTTTTTCAGGATTTTGTCATTCACTGGATTTGCGAAGGGAAAGGTTACTTGGAAGTTGATGGTCAAACCTATTCTTTGGAGAAAAATGATGGTTTTATCCTAAAAAAAGGACAAAAAGTGCGCTATTGGGCTAATCAAGAAGATCCTTGGACAACCTATTGGTTGGGATTTTCTGGTGAAAAACTGACCGAATACCTCCACAACACACGAGTCTTTTCTGAGCCTGTTTGTCATTTTTGTAGTCATTTTCAAAGTAGGAGAATCATTGAAGACATTTGTCACAAAACGGCAGAAAATAAGCAAAAGGAAAGCTGGTACCGGATGCAAGTTTTTACCTTCCTCTACTATCTGCAGGAAGAATTTCCAGCTGAAATGCCACTGAGCATTATTCAACTCCCTGTCGAGAAAGCTGCACAAATTTTGTTACAGCAGTATGCACAAGATATCTCTATTCAGGACTTGGCATCCCAAGTCGGACTCAGTCGTAGCACCTTGTTTCGTCAATTTAAGAAACATTACCATAAATCTCCTCAGCAATTTCTCCTTGAAACCCGTCTGCTAAAGGCAAGAACTCTCCTAACTGATACAGATTTGTCTATAAAAGAAATTACCATGGAAGTTGGATATCAGGATCAGCTAGTCTTTTCAAAGGCTTTTAAGAATTTTTTCTCTATAAGTCCTAAATTTTATCGTCAAGGCTGGGAAAATCATCCAACTGATTAGAATACATTCTATTTAGGATAGTCTTATTGATTTCTTCAAATTCAGATAGATTCAATATAAAAAATCTTTTTTTAAACTGCATCCCAAAAGTTAGACAGTATACATCTAATTCTTGGGGTGTTTTTATTCACATCAATCATTTGAAAAAGCTAACCAAATCATCGAAAAATAGAGCTAAAAATGGTATAATGGAATGAATTTTATAAAAGGATTAGAAAAATGACCGTATTAGATAAACTAAAAGAAACCTTAGAAGGAATCGATATTCGATTCGATGAACCGCTAAAAACTTATACCTATACTAAAGTTGGAGGGAAGGCAGATTATTTAGTATTTCCTCGTAATCGCTACGAGATGGCTCGTGTGGTAAAATTTGCCAATCAGGAAAACATTCCTTGGATGGTTCTTGGAAATGCAAGTAACATTATCGTCCGTGAAGGTGGAGTACGTGGTTTTGTAATCATGTGTGACAAGCTTAATAACGTTTCTGTTGATGGCTATACCATCGAGGCAGAAGCTGGAGCTAACTTGATTGAAACCACTCGTATTGCACTCCGTCATAGCTTGACTGGTTTTGAGTTTGCTTGTGGAATTCCAGGAAGCGTCGGTGGTGCAGTCTTTATGAATGCTGGCGCCTATGGTGGTGAGATTGCTCATGTTCTCCAGTCTTGTCAAATCTTGACTAAGGAAGGTGAAATCGAAACCTTGTCTGCTAAAGACTTGGCCTTTGGTTATCGTCATTCAGCCATTCAAGCATCAGGAGCAGTTGTCCTATCTGCTAAGTTTGCCTTAGCTCCAGGTAATCACCAAGTTATCAAACAAGAAATGGATCGATTGACCCACCTTCGTGAACTCAAGCAACCTTTAGAGTATCCTTCTTGTGGTTCAGTCTTTAAACGTCCAGTGGGTCATTTTGCTGGACAATTGATTGCAGAAGCTGGTTTGAAGGGTTATCGTATCGGTGGCGTCGAAGTTTCAGAAAAGCATGCAGGCTTTATGGTCAACATAGCTGATGGAACTGCCAGAGATTATGAAGACTTGATTGAGTCTGTCATTGAAAAGGTTAAAGAACACTCAGGTGTTACTCTCGAGCGAGAAGTTCGTATCTTGGGTGAACATGAGTAAATACTATAAATAGCTTTGCTGCTACTAACAAGAATGTAGAGGGGGTAAAAGCCTATCGGTAGCGAAGATGCATGCAGGAGGCCTAACTCCCTGCAAGAGGTAGTGGTGGCCTGACAGAGCCCTGATCTGTTAATCTATGAAAAAGAAGGAATTTATGCCAATTGAAAAAACCAATTATCGAATTCAAAAACGTTTCTAAAGTTTTTGAAGATAGCAACACAAAGGTTCTCAAAGATATTAATTTTGAGTTGGAAGAAGGGAAGTTCTACACACTATTAGGAGCATCTGGTTCAGGTAAATCAACCATTCTCAATATCATCGCTGGTTTGTTAGACGCAACGACTGGAGATATTTTACTGGATGGCGTGCGAATCAATGATATCCCGACCAATAAGCGCGATGTTCATACAGTCTTCCAATCTTACGCCTTGTTTCCGCATATGAATGTCTTCGAAAATGTTGCCTTTCCATTGCGTTTGCGTAAGGTCGATAAAAAAGAAATCGAACAACGTGTATTAGAAGTTCTCAAGATGGTACAGTTGGAAGGTTTCGAAAAACGTTCCATCCGTAAACTTTCTGGAGGACAACGCCAGCGTGTAGCAATTGCGCGTGCGATTATCAACCAACCACGAGTGGTCCTCTTGGATGAACCTTTGTCAGCCTTGGACTTGAAATTGCGAACAGATATGCAGTACGAACTGCGTGAATTGCAACAGCGATTGGGCATTACCTTTGTTTTTGTTACCCATGATCAAGAAGAAGCCTTAGCTATGAGTGACTGGATTTTCGTTATGAATGACGGTGAAATTGTTCAGTCAGGAACACCAGTTGACATCTACGATGAGCCAATCAACCACTTTGTTGCAACCTTTATCGGTGAATCAAACATCTTGCCAGGAACCATGATTGAGGATTACTTGGTCGAATTTAACGGCAAACGCTTTGAAGCGGTCGATGGTGGGATGAAGCCAAATGAACCGGTTGAAGTCGTGATTCGTCCAGAAGACTTGCGCATTACCCTTCCAGAAGAAGGAAAACTTCAAGTGAAGGTCGATACTCAGCTCTTTCGTGGGGTTCACTATGAGATTATCGCCTATGATGAACTCGGCAATGAATGGATGATTCACTCAACTCGTAAGGCCATTGTTGGTGAAGAAATCGGTCTGGACTTTGAACCAGAAGACATCCACATCATGCGTCTCAATGAAACAGAAGAAGAGTTCGATGCTCGTATCGAAGAGTACGTAGAAATCGAAGAGCAAGAAGCAGGTTTGATCAACGCTATCGAGGAGGAAAGAGATGAAGAAAACAACCTCTAAACTCTTTGTAGTGCCCTACATGCTTTGGATTGCACTCTTTGTATTGGCACCCTTGGTCTTGATTTTTGGACAATCCTTTTTCAACATCGAAGGCCAGTTCAGTTTAGAAAACTATAAATCCTATTTTGCGTCACAAAACTTGACCTATCTCAAAATGAGCTTTAACTCAGTTCTCTATGCTGGGATTGTAACTCTAGTGACGCTACTTATCAGCTATCCAACAGCTCTCTTCTTGACTCGTCTCAAGCACCGTCAACTATGGCTTATGCTGATCATTTTGCCAACTTGGATCAACCTATTGCTTAAGGCCTATGCCTTTATCGGGATTTTTGGGCAAAATGGCTCTATCAACCAATTCTTAGAATTTATCGGAATCGGTTCTCAGCAGTTGCTCTTTACGGATTTCTCATTTATTTTTGTCGCAAGCTATATCGAGCTTCCATTTATGATTTTGCCTATCTTCAATGTTTTAGATGATATGGATAATAATCTCATTAATGCCAGCTATGACCTCGGTGCGACCAAATGGGAGACTTTCCGCCATGTCATCTTCCCTCTTTCTATGAATGGAGTACGAAGTGGTGTCCAATCTGTCTTTATCCCGAGTTTAAGTCTCTTTATGTTGACCCGTTTGATTGGAGGGAACCGAGTGATCACCTTGGGGACTGCCATCGAGCAGAACTTCCTGACAAACGATAATTACGGTATGGGTTCAACTATTGGTGTTGTTCTTATCCTGACCATGTTTATCACCATGTGGGTGACTAAGGAAAGGAGAGAACGATGAAAAAATTATCAAATCTTTACCTAGCCTTTGTCTTTATCGTCCTCTATCTGCCAATCTTTTACTTGATTGGTTATGCCTTCAATGCTGGGGATGATATGAATAGCTTTACAGGCTTTAGTTTGTCTCACTTTGAAACCATGTTTGGCGATGGGAGACTCATGCTAATCTTGGTTCAGACCTTTTTACTAGCCTTCCTATCAGCCCTGATTGCGACTGTTATTGGGACTTTCGGTGCTATCTACATCTACCAATCACGTAAAAAATATCAAGAAGCCTTCCTATCACTCAATAACATTTTGATGGTTGCACCAGACGTTATGATTGGTGCTAGTTTCTTGATTCTCTTTACACAACTCAAGTTTTCACTTGGATTTTTGACAGTTCTGTCTAGTCATGTGGCCTTCTCCATTCCAATCGTAGTGCTTATGGTCTTGCCTCGATTGAAAGAGATGAATGGGGATATGATCCATGCGGCCTATGACCTTGGAGCTAGCCAGTTCCAGATGTTTAAGGAAATTATGCTTCCTTACCTAACACCGTCTATCATTGCAGGTTACTTCATGGCTTTCACCTATTCCCTAGATGACTTTGCCGTGACCTTCTTTGTAACGGGGAATGGCTTTTCAACCCTCTCAGTCGAGATCTACTCTCGGGCTCGTAAGGGAATTTCGCTGGAAATCAATGCTCTTTCAGCCTTGGTCTTTCTCTTTAGTATTATCCTAGTTGTCGGATATTACTTTATTTCACGTGAGAAGGAGGAGCAAGCATGAAACGACTCTATTCATTTTTAGCAGGAATTTTAGCGATTATCCTTGTCTTATGGGGAATTTCTTATCATCTTGACAGTAAAATCAATAGCCGTGATAGTCAAAAATTGGTTATCTACAACTGGGGAGACTATATCGCCCCTGAACTTCTGGAAAAATTTACAGAAGAAACAGGAATCCAAGTCCAGTATGAGACCTTTGACTCCAACGAAGCCATGTACACGAAAATCAAGCAGGGTGGAACGACTTATGATATTGCCATCCCAAGTGAGTACATGATTAACAAAATGAAGGACGAAGACCTTCTAGTTCCACTGGATTATAGTAAGATTGAGGGCATTGAGAATATCGGTCCAGAGTTTCTCAATCAGTCCTTTGATCCCAACAACCAGTACTCTATCCCATACTTCTGGGGGACCTTGGGAATTGTCTACAATGAAACTATGGTGGAAGAAGCGCCTGAACATTGGGACGACCTTTGGAAGCCAGAGTATAAGAACTCCATTATGCTTTTTGATGGGGCGCGTGAAGTACTTGGTTTAGGTCTTAACTCACTAGGCTATAGCCTCAACTCTAAAGATCCACAGCAGTTGGAAGAAACGGTAGATAAGCTCTATAAGCTAACACCGAATATCAAGGCTATTGTTGCCGATGAGATGAAGGGTTACATGATTCAGAATAATGCTGCCATCGGTGTGACCTTCTCTGGTGAAGCTAGTCAGATGCTAGAGAAAAATGAAAATCTTCGCTATGTCGTTCCGACAGAGGCCAGCAACCTTTGGTTTGACAATATGGTTATTCCCAAAACAGTCAAGAACCAGGATGCAGCCTATGCCTTCATCAACTTCATGTTGAAACCCGAAAATGCTCTCAAAAATGCAGAGTATGTCGGCTATTCAACACCAAACAATGCTGCTAAGGAAATGCTCCCTGAGGAGACCAAAGAGGACAAGTCTTTCTATCCAGACGCAGACACTATGAAACACCTAGAAGTTTATGAGAAATTTGACCATAAATGGACAGGAATCTATAGCGACCTCTTCCTACAATTTAAAATGTATCGGAAGTAGGAGTTAGCAGTCACGAAACGAATCAGTAACAGCTGGTTCGTTTTTTGAATAGTTGTATAGCTTTATATTTTTACTATCCTATTTGCTTATTTTATAGCCTAGTAGTATACTAAGTTTATAATAATAGAAAGCGGTAACAAATCATGAAAATGTCTACTTTTTTCAAAAAAAGTTATTGGCCAACCTTTTTGATTGTTAACGAAACAATTATACTATTCCATTTAAAGGATGGCTTGGATCGACAATACCTAACAACTGATTCCATACATTTGGTGATAGGGTTCTTTATATTTGCAAATATTTTCGTATTTATGTATAGCAATTCGAAAGCTTGGAATAAAAGTTGGGATAAAAAGAAAAATGGTAGTAAGAAAAAATATATCCTGAAAAAGTAACCAGAGATTTAGGGAGTTGGTTATTTAAATGAGGATTATTTCCAGTTGACGCAGGCTTAAAAAAACGATATAATAAGAAAGTTGAGAATTGATTTTCTCCCCATCTTAGTTCAGAGAATTGGCGGTGCTGCGAGCCATCTAAGATAGAAAATCATGCTACTCAATCTAACAATTGCATAAGAATCAAAGAATGACAAGTTCATTGAATGAAGGTGGTACCGCGGTTTTTCGCCCTTCGTGATATGGATTTGTCTTTTATTTTTGGAGGTGTTTATGAGAACATTTCTTGTCAAACAAAAATTTCGCCTAGGTGGTGAACGCTTTGATATCAAGGATGAAATGGGCAATGTCGCCTATCAGGTTGAAGGTTCATTTTTTAAGATTCCTAAAACCTTTACCATCTATGATGTTGCTGGTGAACAGGTCAGTGAGATTAGTAAGGAAGTCTTAACTTTCCTACCTCGTTTTGAGATTCAACTCAGTAATGGAGATCATTTTTATATCCGAAAGAAGTTGACTTTCTTCAGAGATAAGTATGAGTTTGACAATCTCGGCCTTCGCATCGAAGGAAATGTCTGGGATTTAAATTTTAAATTGCTGGACGACCGTGACCAAGTGATTGCTGAGATTACCAAGGAACTCTTCCATTTAACCTCTACCTATACCGTAACCGTCTATGACGAATCTTATGCAGACCTAGTCATTTCCCTCTGTGTCGCTATCGACTATGTGGAAATGCTAGAAAGCCAATCAAATTAGTAAAAAGGAGATACATATGAAACAATTATCTAGTGCACAAGTCCGCCAAATGTGGCTTGATTTCTGGGCTACAAAAGGCCACTCAGTAGAACCATCCGTTAGCTTGGTTCCAGTAAACGACCCAACACTTTTGTGGATCAACTCAGGGGTTGCTACTCTTAAAAAATACTTTGATGGAACTATCATTCCTGAAAATCCACGTATTACCAATGCTCAAAAGGCTATCCGTACCAACGATATCGAAAACGTAGGTAAGACTGCCCGTCACCATACTATGTTTGAAATGTTGGGGAACTTCTCAATCGGGGATTACTTCCGTGACGAAGCAATTACATGGGCTTATGAGCTTTTGACAAGTCCTGAGTGGTTTGACTTCCCTAAAGACAAACTTTACATGACTTATTATCCAGATGATAAGGATTCATACAACCGCTGGATTGAAGTGGGAGTAGATCCAAGTCATTTGATCCCAATCGAAGACAACTTCTGGGAAATCGGTGCGGGACCTTCTGGACCTGATACAGAAATCTTCTTCGACCGTGGAGAAGCTTTTGACCCAGAAAATATCGGTCTTCGTCTTCTTGCAGAAGATATCGAAAACGACCGTTATATCGAAATCTGGAACATTGTATTGTCACAATTTAACGCTGACCCTGCTGTTCCTCGTAGCGAGTACAAAGAATTGCCACACAAAAACATTGATACGGGCGCTGGTTTGGAGCGTTTGGTGGCGGTTATCCAAGGGGCTAAGACAAACTTTGAAACAGACCTCTTCATGCCAATCATTCGTGAAGTTGAGAAATTATCTGGTAAGGTTTACGACCAAGATGGCGACAACATGAGCTTCAAGGTTATTGCAGACCATATCCGTTCTCTTTCATTTGCGATTGGTGATGGTGCCCTTCCTGGAAATGAAGGTCGTGGTTATGTCCTCCGTCGTCTTCTTCGTCGTGCCTCTATGCATGGTCAAAAATTGGGTATCAATGAGCCTTTCCTTTACAAACTCGTTCCAACTGTTGGAAAAATCATGGAAAGCTACTACCCAGAAGTGCTTGAAAAACGTGACTTTATTGAGAAAATCGTTAAGAGCGAAGAAGAGTCATTTGCTCGTACTCTTCACTCAGGTCAACACTTTGCCCAAGGTATCGTAGCAGACTTGAAAGAAAAAGGTCAATCTGTCATCGCCGGTCAAGATGTCTTTAAACTCTATGATACATACGGATTCCCAGTGGAATTGACAGAAGAAATCGCTGAAGAAGCTGGTATGACTGTAGACCGTGAAGGCTTCGAAGCAGCCATGAAGGAACAACAAGAACGTGCGCGTGCCTCTGCAGTCAAAGGTGGATCTATGGGTATGCAAAACGAAACCCTTCAAAACATCACTGTAGAAAGTGTCTTCAACTACAATGCTAGTCAATTGTCTTCTAAGTTGGTTGCTATCGTAGCTGATAATGCTGAAGTAGAAGCTGTATCAGAAGGAACTGCGTCACTTATCTTTGCAGAAACTCCATTCTACGCTGAAATGGGTGGACAAGTTGCGGACCATGGTCAAATCTTGGATGCTGCAGGAAATGTCGTAGCGATTGTAACAGACGTTCAAAAAGCACCAAACGGACAAGCATTGCACACCGTTGAAGTTCTTGCTCCTCTTGCTTTGAACCAAGAATACACTTTGGCTATCGATAGCAATCGTCGTCATCGTGTCATGAAGAACCACACAGCCACTCACTTGCTCCATGCAGCTCTTCATAATATCCTTGGCCACCATGCTACTCAAGCAGGTTCACTTAATGAAGTAGAATTCCTTCGCTTTGACTTCACTCACTTCCAAGCCGTGACTCTTGAAGAATTGCGTGCTATTGAGCAACAAGTCAATGAGAAGATTTGGGAAGCCATCGCAGTGGAAACAGTTGAGACTGATATTGACACAGCTAAAGAAATGGGAGCTATGGCCCTCTTTGGTGAGAAATATGGTAAGGAAGTTCGCGTAGTCACTATCGGGGACTATTCAGTAGAGCTTTGTGGTGGTACTCACGTTGGCAATACTTCTGAAATCGGTCTCTTCAAGATTGTCAAAGAAGAAGGGATCGGATCAGGAACTCGTCGTATCTTGGCAGTGACTGGTAAAGAGGCCTTTGAAGCTTATCGTGACCAAGAAGATGCACTGAAAGCAGTCGCAGCAACCTTGAAAGCTCCTCAACTCAAAGAAGTACCTCACAAGGTGGAAGGACTTCAAGAGCAACTCCGTCAATTGCAAAAAGAAAATGCAGAATTGAAGGAAAAAGCAGCAGCAGCGGCGGCAGGTGATGTCTTCAAGAATGTTCAAGAAGCAAACGGCCACCGTTACATTGCCAGCCAAGTATCTGTATCAGATGCAGGTGCCCTTCGTACCTTTGCGGATAACTGGAAACAAAAAGATTACTCTGATGTTCTTGTTCTTGTCGCAGCTATCGGTGATAAGGTCAATGTCCTTGTAGCCAGCAAGACAAAAGAGGTGCATGCAGGTAATGTGATTAAAGAATTAGCTCCAATCGTTGATGGACGTGGTGGTGGTAAACCAGACATGGCCATGGCAGGAGGAAGCAACCAAGCGAGAATCCAAGAATTGTTGGATGCAGTAGCAGGTAAATTGTAAGAAAGTAAAGATCTATCCAGTAGGGTAGGTCTTTTTTTATGTATAAGAAAAAACTCCTCACAGGAGATGTGAGGAGTTATGTAGTTACTAGGAATTACACAATCCCTTGTGCAATCATAGCGTTTGCTACGTTTTCAAAGGCTGCAATGTTAGCACCTGCAAGGTAGTCAGTTCCAAGACCGTAAGTTTCTGCAGTTGTTTTAGCTGTGTTGAAGATGTTAGTCATGATATCTTTCAAACGACCGTCAACTTCTTCACGTGTCCATGAAAGGCGAAGGCTGTTTTGGCTCATTTCAAGAGCAGATACAGCTACACCACCAGCATTAGCAGCTTTGGCAGGTCCGTAAAGGATTCCATTTTCCTTGTAGACTTTGATAGCTTCAAGGTCGCTAGGCATGTTAGCTCCTTCAGATACACAGATAACTCCTTGAGCAACCAAGCGTTTAGCAGCTTCACCATTGATCTCATTTTGAGTCGCACATGGAAGAGCGATATCGTAGTTTCCAGTGTAAGTCCATACAGAACCTTCATAGTAAGTAGCAGTTGGTTTTTCTGCAGCGTACTCAGTCAAACGAGCACGGCGTTTTTCTTTAACGTCTGTAAGAAGGTCAAAGTCGATACCATTTTCATCGATGACATAACCATTTGAGTCAGATACAGAGATAACAGTTGCACCAAGTTCAGTTGCTTTTTGAAGAGCGTATTGAGCTACGTTACCAGAACCTGAAATCACAACTTTCTTACCAGCAAAGCTGTTGCCGTTAGCTTTAAGCATTTCTTCAGTGTAGTAAATCAAACCGTAACCAGTTGCTTCTGGACGAATCAAGCTACCACCAAATCCAAGAGGTTTACCAGTCAAGACACCAGCATCAAATTGGTTGAGGCGTTTGTATTGACCGTAAAGGTAACCAATCTCACGTCCACCAACACCGATATCACCAGCAGGTACGTCAAGAGATGGTCCGATGTATTTTTGCAATTCGGTCATGAAGCTTTGGCAGAAGCGCATCACTTCAGCATCAGTTTTGCCTTTAGGGTCAAAGTCTGATCCACCTTTACCTCCACCGATTGGAAGTCCAGTCAAAACGTTTTTAAAGATTTGTTCGAAACCGAGGAATTTCAAGATCCCTTGGTTTACAGTTGGGTGGAAACGAAGTCCGCCTTTATATGGTCCAACAGCTGAGTTGAATTGAACACGGTAACCACGGTTAACTTGAACTTTTCCATCACGGTCAACCCAAGGAACACGGAAAGAAATTACGCGCTCAGGTTCAGTGATACGTGCCAAGATATTTTCTTCAATATACTCAGGGTGTTTTTCAAAGACAGGCTCCAAAGTGCTGAAGAATTCTTCAACTGCCTGGAGAAATTCAGCCTCATGCCCGTTACGAGCTTTTACAGTTTCAAACACGCTTTGGATATATTCTTTAGCAGATGTCATATCGTTCTCCTTTTTGTTGTCATATTTTATTACATGAGTCATTATAGCAGAAAATTTTTTCAGTGTAAAGAAAAAAACACAAATTTTCTAAAAATTCTTTCAATTTGACACAACTGATTCAGAACTTGCTAAAAAACGAACCTTTTCTATGGAAATGGTTTTATTGAAAAGCAAAAGTCAAAGTATGGTATAATAGTAGAGATATAAAGGAATCTGGAGGAATAGAATCATGGTATCAACTAAAACACAGATTGCTGGTTTTGAGTTTGACAATTGCTTGATGAATGCGGCAGGAGTTGCTTGTATGACGGTTGAGGAGTTGGAAGGTGTCAAAAACTCGGCAGCAGGAACCTTTGTCACTAAGACAGCAACCTTGGAATTTCGTCAGGGGAATCCTGAACCACGTTATCAAGATGTTCCACTCGGTTCAATCAACTCTATGGGTCTACCAAATAATGGTTTAGATTATTACTTAAACTATCTATTGGAATTGCAAAACAAGGAACCAAACCGTACCTTCTTTTTATCATTAGTTGGAATGTCTCCAGAGGAAACTCATACCATCTTGAAAAAAGTTCAAGAGAGTGATTTTCGTGGTCTAACTGAACTCAATCTCTCATGTCCAAATGTACCTGGTAAACCTCAGATTGCCTATGACTTTGAAACTACAGATCGTATCTTATCAGAAGTCTTTGAGTATTTTACAAAACCTTTAGGAATTAAGCTTCCACCTTATTTTGATATTGTTCATTTTGATCAAGCTGCAGCGATTTTCAACAAATACCCACTTAAGTTTGTCAACTGTGTTAACTCTATCGGAAATGGTCTTTATATTGAAGATGAGTCAGTCGTGATTCGTCCTAAGAATGGCTTTGGTGGGATTGGTGGAGAATACATCAAACCAACAGCCCTTGCAAATGTCCATGCTTTCTATCAACGCTTGAATCCAGAAATTCAAATCATCGGAACTGGTGGAGTATTAACAGGACGTGATGCTTTTGAACATATCCTATGTGGTGCCAGCATGGTGCAGGTAGGAACTACCCTACATAAAGAAGGAGTAGGTGCTTTTGAACGTATTACTAAGGAACTCAAAGAAATTATGGCGGAAAAAGGTTATGAAAACCTTGAAGATTTCCGTGGTAAATTGAATTATATTGATTAAATAAAAGAGAAACTAAAAAGAAAGGAGAAATGATGCTAGCAATAGAAGAAAGCCAAAAGCTATCTTTATCAAATTTACCTAGTTTGACCTTGTTTACAGGCCCTGATCAAGGACAGTATGAAGTCATGAAAACTCAGGTACTAAAGCAAATTGGCTACGATTCTGCTGATTTGAACTTTGCTTATTTTGATATGAAAGAAGTAGACTACAAAAACTTGGAACTAGAGCTGGTCAGTCTTCCTTTCTTTGCGGATGAAAAAATTGTTATTTTAGATCATTTTCTCGATATAACAACAGCTAAAAAACGCTATCTATCTGATGACGAGCTTAAGGCTTTTGAAGAATATTTGGAAAATCCATCTCCGACGAGTAAATTAGTTATTTTTGCTGAAGGTAAACTAGACAGCAAGCGCCGTCTAGTTAAAATTCTAAAGAGGGATGCCAAGATTTTTGAAGCCATCGAGCCAAAAGAACAAGAGATGCGTGCTTATTTTCAAAAGTGGGCTCAGGAACAAGGACTTTCCTTTGATGGAAAATCCTTCGAACAGTTACTTATCAAATCAGGTTTTCAATTCAGTGAAATTCAGAAAAACCTACTCTTCTTACAGTCTTATAAGGATGATGACCGGATTACCGAAGAAGACATTGTTGAGGCCATACCAAAGACTTTGCAGGATAATATCTTTGATTTAACTCAGTTAATATTGACTAAGAAGATTGATCAGGCACGTGATTTAGTCAAAGATTTGACTTTGCAGGGAGAAGATGAGATTAAACTGATTGCCATTATGTTGGGGCAGTTCAGACTCTATACACAAGTGAAAATTTTGCAAGAGTCAGGTCAGACAGAGTCCCAGATGGTCAGCAGTTTAGGTCACTATCTTGGTCGCAATCCGAATCCCTACCAAATCAAATTTGCCCTTCGTGATTCTCGAAGACTATCCCTTGATTTTCTCCAGAATTCTATTCGTCATCTCATCCAAGCTGATTACCAAATTAAGACAGGAGTTTATGAGAAAGGCTACTTGTTTGAGAAGGCTTTGTTGCAGATTGCTAGCCAGTCAAATTGAGCAAATAACTTGAAAAAATAGGATGATTGCGTTATCATCTTTATATAGAAAGAAAAAGAGGTATTACAGATGGCTATTATCTTACCAGATCTTCCATACGCTTACGACGCATTGGAACCATACATCGATGCTGAAACAATGCACTTGCACCATGACAAACATCACCAAACTTACGTTAATAATGCAAATGCAGCTCTTGAAAAACACCCTGAAATTGGTGAAGACCTCGAAGCTTTGCTTGCTGATGTAGAATCTATCCCAGCTGATATCCGTCAAGCGCTTATCAACAACGGTGGTGGACATTTGAACCACGCTCTTTTCTGGGAATTGATGACTCCTGAGAAAACAGCTCCATCAGCAGAACTTGCAGCAGCAATCGATGAAACTTTCGGTTCATTCGAAGAATTCCAAGCAGCCTTCACTGCAGCAGCAACAACTCGTTTCGGTTCTGGATGGGCATGGTTGGTTGTGAACAAAGAAGGTAAGCTTGAAGTGACTTCAACTGCAAACCAAGACACACCAATCTCAGAAGGTAAAAAACCAATCTTGGGCTTGGACGTTTGGGAACATGCTTACTACGTGAAATACCGTAACGTTCGTCCTGACTACATCAAAGCTTTCTTCTCAGTTATCAACTGGAATAAAGTAGACGAGCTTTACGCAGCAGCTAAATAATCTTAATAATGACACCTTGGGGTTAGAATTTTATCTAACTTGAAAGGTGTTTTTTGTTTGCTTTTCTTAGTAGTAACTGTCTTATGATTTTCCTTTGTTGGATAGGCTTGATTTATGGTATAATGATAAGATAGAAATCAAAGGAGAAATCATGAATATTCAACAATTACGCTACGTCGTAGCTATTGCTAATAGTGGTACTTTTCGTGAAGCGGCTGAGAAAATGTACGTTAGCCAGCCGAGTCTATCTATTTCTGTAAGAGACTTGGAAAAAGAGCTTGGCTTCAAGATTTTCCGCAGAACCAGTTCAGGAACTTTTCTTACACGTCGTGGGATGGAATTTTATGAAAAGGCACAAGAGTTGGTTAAAGGATTTGATGTTTTCCAAAATCAGTATGCCAATCCTGAAGAGGAGAAAGATGAGTTTTCAATAGCCAGTCAGCACTATGATTTCTTGCCACCAACCATTACAGCTTTTTCGCAACAATATCCTGACTATAAGAATTTCCGTATTTTTGAATCAACAACTGTTCAGATTTTGGATGAAGTAGCTCAAGGACATAGTGAGATTGGAATTATCTACCTCAACAATCAAAACCAAAAGGGAATTATGCAACGGGTTGAAAAGTTAGGACTTGAAGTGATTGAGTTGATTCCTTTCCAAACCCATATCTATCTGCGTGAAGGGCATCCTTTAGCCAAGAAAAAAGAGTTGGTCATGGAAGATTTAGCTGATTTACCAACAGTGCGATTCACACAGGAAAAGGATGAGTATCTTTATTACTCAGAGAACTTTGTGGATACCAGTGCTAGCTCTCAAATGTTTAATGTAACTGACCGTGCTACCTTAAATGGGATTCTTGAAAGAACAAATGCTTATGCGACTGGTTCTGGATTCTTAGATAGCGACAGTGTGAACGGGATCACCGTTATTCCATTAAATGATAATCTCAATAATCGCATGGTTTATGTAAAACGTGAGGAAGTAGACTTGAGCCAAGCAGGGACTTTATTTGTAGAGGTTATGCAAGAGTATTTTGATCAGAAGAGGAAAGCATGAAAAAAAGAGGAATAATTGCAGGGATTATAGCAGCCTTGATTATCTTAGATCAATTTGTAAAGGCGTACGTCGTTCAAAATATTGCTCTTGGTGAAATCAAGTCATGGATCCCAAATCTAGTTAGTTTAACCTATCTGCAAAATAGGGGGGCAGCCTTTTCTATGCTTCAAGATCAACAGTGGTTTTTTGCAGTGATTACCTTAGTGGTCATGGTAGGAGCTATCTGGTATTTGCATAAGCATATAGAGGATTCTTTCTGGACTGTCTTTGGATTGGTTTTGATTATTGCAGGTGGCCTTGGGAACTTTATCGATCGTATCAGTCAAGGATTTGTCGTGGATATGTTTCACTTAGACTTTGTTAATTTTGCCATATTCAATGTGGCTGATAGCTATCTGACGGTCGGAGTGATTGTATTATTGCTTGCAATGCTAAAAGAGGAAATGAATGGAAATTAAAATTGAAACAGGTGGACTACGCTTAGATAAGGCTTTGTCAGATTTAACAGAACTGTCGCGAAGTCTCGCCAATGAACAAATCAAATCAGGTCAAGTCTTGGTCAATGGTCAGGTCAAAAAAGCCAAGTATACGGTCCAAGAGGGCGATGTCGTTACTTATCAGGTGCCAGAACCAGAGGTTTTGGAGTATGTAGCTGAAGATATTCCTCTAGAAATCATTTATCAAGATGAGGATGTAGCAGTAGTCAATAAACCTCAAGGGATGGTTGTTCATCCAAGTGCTGGACATACGAGTGGTACCTTGGTTAACGCCCTTATGTACCACATCAAGGACCTATCGGGCATCAATGGTGTCTTGCGTCCAGGGATTGTCCATCGTATTGATAAGGATACTTCAGGTCTCTTGATGATTGCTAAAAACGATGATGCCCATTTAGCACTAGCTCAAGAATTGAAGGACAAGAAATCTCTTCGTAAGTATTGGGCCATTGTTCACGGTAATCTTCCAAATGACCGCGGTGTCATTGAAGCACCAATCGGACGTAGCGAAAAAGATCGTAAGAAACAAGCTGTGACTGCAAAAGGGAAACCAGCAGTGACACGTTTCCAAGTCTTGGAACGCTTTGGTGATTATACTTTGCTGGAATTGCAATTGGAAACAGGACGAACTCACCAAATCCGTGTACATATGGCTTATATCGGTCATCCAGTCGCTGGGGATGAGGTTTACGGGCCTCGTAAAACCTTGAAAGGTCATGGGCAATTTCTCCATGCTAAGACACTTGGTTTTACCCATCCAAGAACTGGTGAAAATATGGAATTTACTTCCGATATCCCAGCTATCTTTAAAGAGACTTTGGAAAAACTTCGAAATAACTAGACAGAAAAAGGACTCAAGCGAGTCCCTTTTATTTGCGTTTTTTCTTAGCTTTTTTCATTTTATTAGCCATGCGTTTCATGGATTGCTTCATAGCAAATTCACCGATTTTGCCCTTGAGACCTCCACCGAACATCTGGCTCATATCAGGCATTCCTGCTCCTCCAAGAGCTGACAAGTCAGGCATACCACCTTGTCCCATCATACCTTCAAGGGCTGACATATCCATACCTCCAGGCATATTTTTAGGAAGGTTGTTAGGGTTGATGCCCATCTGTTTCATCATCTTGTTCATGTCACCCGACATGACACCTTGCATGAGTTGTTTAGCTTGGTTGAAGTCCTTGATGAACTTGTTGACTTCGATAAAGGTATTACCAGAACCGGCAGCGATACGACGACGGCGACTTGGAGTAAGTAAGTCTGGGTTTTCACGTTCTTCAGGAGTCATAGAAGAGACGATGGCACGTTTGCGAGCAATTTGTTTTTCATCCACCTTCATATTTTGAAGGGCAGGATTGTTGGCCATACCTGGAATCATCTTGAGCAAATCTTCCATTGGTCCCATATTTTGCACCTGATCCAACTGATCGATGAAATCGTTGAAATCAAAGGTGTTTTCTCGCATCTTTTCAGCCATTTCAATGGCTTTTTGCTCATCGTATTCTTGGGAAGCTTTCTCAATCAGAGTCAGCATATCCCCCATACCGAGAATACGGCTAGCCATACGATCAGGGTGGAAGGTTTCAATGTCGGTAATCTTTTCACCAGTACCAGTGAACTTGATTGGTTTTCCAGTGATGTGACGAACAGAAAGGGCAGCACCACCACGAGTATCACCATCAATCTTTGTAAGGATGACACCAGTAACTTCTAACTGAGCGTTGAATTCACGCGCAACGTTTGCAGCTTCCTGACCAATCATGGCATCGATGACCAAGAGAATCTCATTTGGTTGAGCAAGTGCTTTAACATCACGGAGCTCATTCATGAGAAGTTCATCAATTTGCAAACGACCGGCCGTATCAATCAAGACATAGTCGTTATGGTTAGCTTTCGCTTGCTCCAAACCTTGGCGAACAATCTCAACTGCAGGAACTTCAGTACCAAGAGCAAATACGGGAACATCAATCTGTTGTCCAAGTGTTTTCAACTGGTCAATAGCAGCAGGACGATAGATATCGGCTGCAATCATCAAAGGACGAGCATCCTCTTCCTTTTTAAGTTTGTTAGCAAGTTTACCTGCAAAAGTTGTTTTACCAGCCCCCTGCAAACCGACCATCATGATAATGGTTGGAATTTTTGGTGACTTGATAATCTCAGCTGTGTCTGAACCAAGGACTTCCGTCAATTCTTCATTGACAATCTTGATGATTTGTTGAGCTGGATTAAGGGTATCAATGACTTCATGCCCAATCGCACGTTCGCGAACCTTTTTGATAAAGTCCTTGACTACAGGAAGAGCAACGTCGGCTTCTAAAAGAGCTAGACGAATTTCCTTGGTTGCTTCTTGGATATCACTCTCGGTAATTTTTCCTTTTTTACGTAGGTTTTTAAAAACGTTCTGCAAACGTTCTGTTAAATTTTCAAATGCCATATTTTTCTCCTATTTTTTCAATTCAGTGGAAATCGTCCGAAATGTTGCAAACACTCTAGTTCTTCGGGTGTGACTTCTTTCATGATTTCATTTGGATATTCCCAACAGCTAAAACCTATTTGCATAGCTTTGGAGATATCATTGGGCGAGATAATCTGTAGTCGACTAGGAAATGGCTCCTCTGCAGCTAATAATTTACAGGGGATTCCTTTATAAACGACAAGATTTTCCATGATTACTCCCTATTATCAATACTGGTCAAAATCTCAATTTGCTCTTGCAGAAAAGTATCCTCTGGATAACGCTCCAAAATCTGATCAAAAATCTGACTGCGAACAATGTAGTCAGAGTACATATGGAGCTTCATCTCATAGTCTTCCAGAATCTTTTCGGTTCGTTTGATATTATCATAAACAGCCTGACGACTGACACCGAATTCTTCAGCGATTTCAGCTAAACTATAGTCATCAGCATAGTAGAGTTCGATATAGTTCATTTGTTTATCAGTCAAAAGAGCTGCATAAAATTCAAACAGAGCATTCATTCGATTGGTTTTTTCAATTTCCATAAGATTTATTATACCAAAAAAAAGCCCAATCCGCTAGCTAGGGACTGATTTTAGCTAGAAGTTAGAAAATAAGCTTTTCACTGTTCTTTTCTGACTATGAAGCCTTTTTTTGATATAATGGATAGGATTATAATGATTTAGAAAGAGGTAGTCATGAAAGAATTAGAATCAGTGTTACAAGACCGTTTTGAGCTTGTTTTTACAGATAAAAGCTTACTTGAAACAGCTTTTACCCATACCAGTTATGCCAATGAGCACCGCCTCTTAAAAATTTCACACAACGAACGCTTGGAATTTTTAGGAGACGCTGTTCTGCAATTATTGATTTCAGAATATCTGTTTAAAAAATACCCTAAAAAACCAGAAGGGGACTTGTCTAAACTCCGTGCTATGATTGTACGAGAAGAAAGTTTGGCTGGTTTTGCCCGTGATTGTCAGTTTGACCAGTTTATCAAGCTTGGTAAGGGTGAGGAAAAGTCTGGTGGCCGTAACCGAGATACGATCTTGGGGGATGCCTTCGAAGCCTTTTTGGGTGCTCTGCTTTTAGACAAGGATATAAAGACTGTAAAAACCTTTATCTACCAAGTCATGATTCCTAAGGTTGAAGCTGGTGATTTTGAGATGATCAAGGATTATAAGACTCACCTGCAAGAATTGCTCCAAGTTAATGGAGATGTTGATATTCGTTATCAGGTGATTTCAGAGATTGGGCCAGCCCATGATAAGATGTTTGAGGTTGAAGTCCTTGTTGAGGGGCAAAGTCTAGGTTCAGGTAAAGGACGCTCTAAAAAATTGGCCGAGCAGGAAGCCGCTAAAAATGCAGTTGAGAAAGGGCTGGATTCATGTATTTAAAGGAAATTGAGATCCAAGGGTTTAAGTCCTTTGCTGACAAGACCAAGGTTGTTTTTGACCAAGGGGTGACGGCGGTTGTAGGACCAAATGGCTCTGGGAAATCAAATATCACTGAAAGCCTCCGTTGGGCACTTGGTGAATCTAGTGTCAAGAGTCTGCGTGGTGGGAAGATGCCTGATGTCATCTTTGCAGGAACAGAAAGTCGGAAACCTCTAAACTACGCTTCTGTTATTGTTACTTTGGATAACCAAGATGGCTTTATCAAGGATGCAGGCCAGGAAATCAAAGTTGAACGTCATATCTATCGGAGTGGAGATAGTGAGTACAAGATTGACGGCAAAAAAGTTCGTCTCCGTGATATCCATGACCTTTTCCTAGATACTGGTCTCGGACGTGATTCTTTCTCCATCATTTCACAAGGGAAGGTCGAAGAAATCTTTAACTCCAAACCTGAGGAACGCCGCGCTATCTTTGAAGAAGCGGCGGGAGTTTTGAAGTATAAAACCCGTCGAAAAGAAACTGAAAGCAAACTTCAACAAACCCAGGATAATTTAGACCGCTTGGAAGATATCATCTATGAGCTGGACAATCAAATTAAGCCCTTAGAAAAACAAGCAGCTACAGCTCGTAAATTTATGGAGTTAGACGGTCAACGTAAAGCGATCTACTTGGATGTTTTGGTTGCACAAATTCAAGCCAATAAGGCTGAATTGGATGTGACAGAAGAAGAATTAAACCAAGTTCAAGAACTTTTGACGAGCTACTATCAAAAGCGTGAAGAGTTAGAGGAAGAAAACCAAACTCTTAAAAAGAAACGTCATGATTTGCAAGCTGAAATGTCAAAAGACCAGTCCACACTGATGGATTTGACTGGTCTAATCAGTGAGTTAGAGCGTAAGTTAGCCTTGTCAAAACTGGAAACAGAACAAGTCGCTCTCAATCAACAAGAAGCTCAAGCACGATTAGCTAGTTTGGACGAAAAGAGAAATACTCTCATTCAGGAGAAGGAAGAAAAAGAAGCAAATCTCAGTCAGTTAGAAGAAAATTTAGCTGTCAATACTAAGGCACTCAATCAGCTAGAAGCAGAATTATTAGCTTTTTCTGATGATCCAGACCAAATGATTGAGCAACTGCGTGAACGCTTCGTTGCTTTCTTGCAGGAAGAAGCTGATGTGTCTAACAAATTAACACGGATTGAGAATGACCTTGAAAATAGTCGCCAACAAACTCAAAAGCAAGAAGAACAATTAGAATCCTTGAAGGAACAATTGGCTTCTGCCAAGTCCAAGGCTAGTGAGCAAGAAGTTGCCCTTAAATCAGCTAAAGAAGAAGTACAGAACTTACTCGCTGACTATCAAACCAGTGCCAAAGAAGAAGAAGCACAAAAGCAGGCTTATCAAAGTCAGCAAAATCAACTCTTCGACCGTTTAGATAGTTTGAAAAACAAGCAGGCCAAGGCACAAAGTTTGGAAAACATTCTTAAAAACCATAGTAATTTCTATGCTGGTGTTAAGAGTGTCTTACAAGAGAAAAACCGCCTAGGTGGTATTGTTGGAGCTGTTAGTGAACATTTAACCTTTGATGTTCGTTATCAGACAGCACTTGAAATTGCCCTTGGTGCAAGTAGCCAACACATTATCGTTGAAGATGAACAGGCAGCAACAAAGGCCATCGATTTTCTTAAGAGAAATCGAGCGGGTCGCGCTACCTTCCTACCCTTGACAACTATCAAAGCTCGTAGCATTTCAGGTCAAAACCAAGATGTGATTGCCTCAAGTCCTGGTTTTCTTGGCATGGCAGATGAATTGGTTACTTTTGATGCCAAGCTTGAAGCTATCTTTAAAAATCTGCTAGCTACGACAGCTATCTTTGATACAGTGGAACATGCGCGTGATGCAGCTCGTAAGGTACGTTATCAGGTTCGTATGGTAACCTTAGATGGTACAGAATTGCGAACAGGTGGTTCTTATGCTGGTGGGGCCAATCGTCAAAATAACAGCATTTTCATCAAGCCTGAATTGGAGCAGTTGCAAAAAGAGATTGCTCAAGAAGAAAATCTTCTGCGTCAAGAGGAAGATAATCTGAAGTCAGTTCAGGAAAACTTGACTGCTCTCGCTCAAACTTTGGAAATCATTAAGTCCCAAGGAGAGCAAGCTCGAATAGAGGAGCAAGGCTTATATCTGGCTTATCAACAAACTTGCCAACAAGTCGAAGAACTCGAAACACTTTTAGAACTTCAGGAAAAAGAATTAAACAATCTCAGAGGTGGAGATTGGCAAACTGAAAAAGAAAAATGCCAAGAACGTCTCTCAATCATATCAACTGAAAAGCAAAAGCTAGAATCAGAAATTGAAGAAATCAAGTCCAATAAAAATGCTATTCAGGAACGTTACCAAAACTTGCAGGATAAACTTTCCCAAGAACGTCTGCTCAAAACAGAAATGCTTGGACGGAAACGTTATGAGGTTTCTGATATTGAACGGATTAACAAAGAACTTGAGAACCTCAATATCGAACAAGAAGAGATTGAACGTCTTTTGCAAGAAAAGGTAGACAATCTTGAAAAAGTTGATACAGAACTTTTGGCCAAGCAGGAAGCAGAAGCCAAGAGTCAGAAGGAAGAAATTCAACAAGGGCTCATTCGTAAACAGTTTGAACTAGATGATATCGAAGGTCAGTTGGATGATATTGCTAGTCATTTAGATCATGCGCGTCAGCAAAATGAAGAATGGATTCGTAAACAAACTCGAGCGGAAGCAATCAAAGAGAAAATTACAGACCGCCTTCGCTATCTTCAAGGTCAACTGACTGAAGAATACCAGATTAGCTATACAGAAGCTTTGGAGCAAGCTAATCAGTTGGAAGATTTAGCAATCGCTGAACAAAAGGTTAAGGATTTGGAAAAATCCATTCGTTCACTTGGTCCAGTCAATTTGGATGCTATTGAACAGTTTGACGAAGTACATGAACGTTTGGAGTTCTTAAATACTCAACGAGATGATATTCTTTCTGCTAAAAATCTTCTTCTTGAGACCATTACAGAGATGAACGATGAAGTGAAAGAACGCTTTAAGTCAACATTCGAAGCCATTCGTGAGTCCTTTAAAGTGACCTTCAAGCAGATGTTTGGTGGTGGTCAAGCAGACCTAATCTTGACCGAAGGAGATTTATTGACTGCAGGTGTCGAAATCTCTGTTCAACCTCCAGGTAAGAAAATTCAGTCTCTCAATCTCATGAGTGGTGGAGAGAAGGCTTTGTCAGCTCTGGCTTTGCTCTTCTCAATCATTCGTGTCAAGACCATTCCATTTGTTATCTTGGATGAAGTAGAAGCTGCACTCGATGAAGCAAACGTTAAACGCTTTGGGGATTATCTCAATCGATTTGATAAGGATAGCCAGTTTATCGTTGTTACCCACCGTAAGGGGACCATGGCAGCAGCAGACTCTATCTATGGGGTGACCATGCAGGAATCTGGTGTATCTAAGATTGTCTCTGTAAAACTAAAAGATTTAGAGAATATGGATGCTTAGTTAGTGCTCGTTACAAATTTTTAAGCTAAGCATTTAAATAACCTTCAAGAAGTCGGAAGGGTTACAAAATAATTTGAGGAGCTTATATGGATTTTGATCTATTCCTAATGATCTGTAATTATATTGGAACTATAGCCTTTGCTGCTTCAGGAGCCATCAAAGGATTTGGTAAACGTTTAGATATTTTTGGAATCAGTTTATTGGCAATTGTAACCGCAGTAGGCGGAGGAATCCTAAGAGATTCCATTATCAGTCGCTTTCCTGCTTCTCTAGCAGATCCTAGCCCCATTTATGTCTCTATCCTGGTAGCGGTTATCATGTATGTCTTTGTGACTTCAAAACAGGCCAATGCTAGTCATGAAAAAAAGTTCTATAAGTGGTTGAGAGAAGCCTATCTTATTTTTGATTCGATTGGCTTAATCATCTTTTCCTTGATTGGAGCCACAGCCTTAGCTGATAGTAAATTGAATTTAATGTCTGCAGGGATTTTGGCTTGTCTAACAGGTGCTGGAGGAGGTATTATCCGAGACCTCTTAATCAATGAAGTTCCAAGTGTTCTAAAAGAAGATATTTATGCCCTTCTATCTTTCGTAATTGGAGTTATTTATTACTGGCTAGCATTTGTTCTTCATTTTCCTAGAATTACTGCCTTTATCATTCTCTCGATAGTTGGCTTTGTGATTCGACTTTGTATTATTAAGTTCAAGCTCTCTTTACCAAATATGGACAAGAGAACCTTGAATTGATGAATAAGCGAGAGTTATTTTATCAGCGTCTAATCTCATGTGGATTAGGCGTTGTTTTTTTGCAAATACGGGAAATTAATGATGTAAAGATTAATTTTTGCTATTATATTTGTAATTTCGAATAAGGCAGGAATAGCAATGAGTAATTTGAAACATTCAGTTGATTTTATTAAAGAAATAGAGAAATTAAAGGCAGTAAGAAGATTTAATAGAACTCTTGATGGCAGATTTGAAAATAGTGCCGAACATTCCTGGCAGGGTGCCATAGCTGCAATGATTCTTCAAGATTATTATCCTGAAAAATTGGATATGGAAAAAGTCACTTCTATGCTATTGATTCATGATTTAGGTGAGATTTATGCCGGAGATACTTGGGTGTTTGATGATGAAAAAAAGCTCCATTCTCATGACAGAGAACTAGCATCTATAGAAAAAACAATGAGTATCCTTCCAGAAGAAAAATATTTACAAATGAAAAATTCGTGGTTGGAATTTGAAAAAGGGCAGAGTTCTGAAGCAAGATATGCAAGAGTTATCGATGCCTTGGTACCGCTGATAAATCACTTGGAAGTGTCAGAAATCAATTATAACCCTGATAATATCAGTGCAGACATGGTATTAGAAAAGAAAAAGTTCATAAAAAGTGAATCAGAAGAATTATGGAAACTGATAGAAGACTTGATTCAGGAAAGTGTGGAAAAGGGCTTATATTTTTAATAACAATTAGCCCAATAGAAGATAGATTTTTAATTGGAAAATGGAAAAATATATGATTAAACTTGTCACAACTGAAATCGGAATATGGAAATTGATACAATAGAATGTAGAGAAAGCCTTGGAATAAGCTGTTTCCAAGGCTTTTTAGCTATCTATAGGTACAAGGGGAGAATTGCTAGAGTAGATGATTTTTATTAGATAGCCTTGATTATACCGTAGAGAATATTAGTCAAATAAAATTGTTTTGTTTTCACTAATGCATTTCTTATTATCATCCCAATAGTTAATACTTTCAAAGCTTCCTTTTCTTAAATAAAGTGGTATCCTTTTTCTTATTTCATCTTGCATTGGTATTTTAGCAATATCTTTTAGATTCCACCATTTTGGCTCACCTTCAGCAGATGTACTTAGTTCACCAGTAAACTGAGTACATAAAAAGTCATAGAAGACAAATCTCTCATTACCAATTGAATTAGTAAAGCCTGAAATTCCTTTTAATTCAAGATTTAATGCAGTGAGTCCAGTCTCTTCCTTAAGTTCCCGTAATGCAGCTTTAAAAAAACTTTCAGGGAATTCAACTTTTCCCCCCGGTGGAATCCAGCCAGGAAAATTATCGTGCTGTCTATTAAGTAATAAAATTTCTTGATTTTTCAAAACGCAAATATTAACCCAGTTTTTGATTTTTTCAGTCATATGATCAACCTCCAACAAGTATTTTTTCATATGCAAGATTATATGTCAAGAACTATATGCTATTTATGATTGTGACAAATGTATCTCAGCCAAAGATTGACAATTTTTACGCAATAGCTGATTAACTCTCAGAATAGACTTCAGTAAAGAGATTTGGAAGAAAAGTGTTGAGAGGTTGGATATAAAAGAAAGTAAGCAAATCAGTCTGGCCTTCAAAATGGCATATGGATTGATTTATAGAAGACAATGACGTGTCAATTCAGCACGTCTTTTTTTACTTTTTCTATGGTATAATAGAAGGTAGATTTATTAATTGGAGTATGAAGAATTTATGATTAAATTAATAGCAACGGATATGGACGGTACTTTTTTGGATGGTGCCGGTCAATTTGAGATGGAGCGTCTGAAAAAGTTGCTCCATTCTTATCAAGAAAAAGGAATCTACTTTGCAGTAGCTTCTGGCCGTGGCCTTTTGTCACTTGAAAAGCATTTTGCGGATGTTAAAGATGAGATTATTTTCATTGCTGAAAATGGGAGTCTCGTTCGTTTCCATGGAGAGGACCTCTATGAAGCAACCATGCCTCGAGATTTTTACCTATCAACATTTGAAAAGCTAAAGACTTCACCATATTTTGATGAGAAGAAGATGCTCTTGACTGGTAAAGAGGCTTGCTATGTATTAGACACAGTAGATGAAACCTATCTTATGTTTAGTCATCATTACAATGAAAATATCAAAAAAGTAGCCAGTCTTGAAGAGATTACCGATGAGATTTTCAAATTCACAACTAACTTCACTGAAGAAACGGTTGACGCTGGAGAATCTTGGGTCAATGAACATGTTCCTGGGGTCAAGGCTATGACGACAGGCTTTGAATCCATTGATATCGTTTTAGACCATGTTGATAAGGGAGTCGCTATTGTCGAATTGGCTAAGAAATTAAATCTGGATATGGATCAAGTAATGGCCTTTGGTGATAACCTCAACGACTTGCACATGATGCAAGTCGTTGGGCATCCAGTAGCACCTGAAAATGCTCGTCCAGAGATTTTAGAACTTGCTGAAACAGTTATTGGACACCACAAAGACCAATCAGTTATTGCTTATATGGAGGAATTGTAATGGCGGATATTAAATTAATTGCTTTGGACTTAGATGGAACCTTGTTGACGACAGACAAGAAATTGACGGATCGTACCAAGGCAACTTTGAAGGCTGCGCGTGATCAGGGAGTCAAAGTGGTATTGACAACTGGACGTCCCCTCAAGGCCATGGATTTCTTCCTCAAAGAGCTAGGGACAGACGGCCATGATGATGAGTATACTATCACCTTTAATGGAGGCTTGGTTCAGAAAAATACGGGTGAAATCCTTGATAAGACAGTCTTTTCGATTGATGATGTGACACGCATTTATGAAGAAACTGAAAAACTAGGCATTCCTTTAGATGCTATTTCAGAAGGCACCGTTTATCAAATCCAATCAGATCAAGAGAGTCTGTATGCTAAATTTAATCCTGCTCTGACTTTCGTTCCAATTGACTTTGAAGATTTGTCTAGTCAAATGACTTATAATAAATGTGTGACAGCCTTTGCCCAAGAACCACTGGATGCAGCAATTGCTAACATTTCATCAGACTTGTTTAACAATTATGAAATTTTTAAATCTCGTGACATGCTTTTGGAATGGTCACCAAAGAACGTTCATAAGGCTACTGGATTAGCTAAATTGATTGACCACCTAGGAATTGACCAAAGTCAGGTGATGGCTTGTGGAGATGAGGCCAATGACCTTTCCATGATAGAATGGGCAGGACTCGGTGTTGCTATGCAAAATGCAGTGCCTGAGGTCAAGGAAGTTGCAAATGTAGTCACCCCTATGACCAATGACGAGGAAGCTGTTGCCTGGGCCATTGAAAAATATGTACTGAAGGAGAACTAAAGCATGGGATTATTTGACCGTTTATTTGGTAGAAAAGAAGAACCAAAAATAGAAGAAGTTGTTAAAGAAGCTTTGGAAAACTTGGATCTGACAGAACCTGGCGACGAAGTTGAAGCACTTGGAACTGAAGAAGTTGAAGTGAAAAATACTGAAGAAATCGACCAAAGTTCAGAATTTGAGGAAACTTATTCTAAAGAAGCTAGTGAGTCGGAAGAACCAGTAGCAGAAACTACTACAGAAACAGTTGAACCAAAAGCGACTCCTCAGGAAGAAGAGACTCAGTTTGAAGAGGAAACTGAATGCCATTGTTGTCAGGAAGAGTCAACAAAAGTTGAAGAAACTGAAGAAAGAGTTCAAGATGTAGCAGAGTTTGTTGCAGAAAAATCTGAGTCACCAGTCGAAGAAGTACCTTCAAGTGATAGTGGCGAGGAAGAATCTGATCAAGTTCAACCAGACGAAACGGAAGCAGACACTTCTGAAGAAGTGGAAGAAGATCTAGTAAGCGAAGAAATTCCTCAAGTCCAAGAGACTGTACAGGAAAAATATGACCGTAGTCTCAAGAAAACTCGTACGGGATTTGGTGCTCGTTTGAATGCCTTCTTTGCTAACTTCCGTTCTGTTGATGAAGAATTCTTTGAAGAACTAGAAGAACTCTTAATCATGAGTGACGTTGGTGTACAGGTAGCTTCAAACTTAACAGAAGAGCTACGTTACGAAGCTAAACTTGAAAATGCCAAGAAACCAGATGCCCTTCGTCGTGTTATTATCGAAAAATTGGTGGAGTTGTATGAGAAGGATGGCAACTACAACGAAAGTATTAATTTCCAAGATGGTTTGACAGTTATGCTTTTTGTAGGTGTTAATGGTGTAGGGAAAACAACTTCAATCGGTAAATTAGCACATCGCTACAAGCAAGCAGGCAAGAAGGTCATGCTGGTTGCTGCGGATACCTTCCGTGCTGGTGCGGTTGCCCAGCTAGCTGAATGGGGTCGTCGTGTAGATGTTCCTGTAGTTACTGGACCTGAAAAAGCAGATCCTGCCAGTGTGGTCTTTGATGGAATGGAACGCGCAGTAGCAGAAGATGTTGATATTCTCATGATTGATACAGCTGGCCGTTTACAAAACAAGGAAAACTTGATGGCAGAGTTGGAAAAAATTGGTCGTATCATTAAACGTGTCGTGCCAGAAGCTCCGCATGAAACCTTCCTAGCTCTGGATGCCTCAACAGGTCAAAATGCTCTTGTACAAGCCAAAGAGTTTTCAAAAATTACGCCTGTTACAGGAATTGTCTTAACCAAAATTGATGGAACTGCCCGAGGTGGTGTCGTTCTGGCTATCCGTGAAGAACTCAATATTCCTGTTAAGTTGATTGGTTTTGGTGAAAAGATTGATGATATCGGTGAGTTTAACTCTGAAAACTTTATGAAGGGCCTTCTAGAAGGTTTGATATAAAAGAAAATCCTGCAAGAATTCTTGCAGGATTGTTTTTGATTATTCTAAACGACCATCTTTACGATAGGCGATATCTGGTTGCCAGGTCCACTCAGCTCCGTATTTTTCAAGTAAATCAAAGCTAGCTTGAGGTCCCATGCTACCAGCCTTATAGTCATGGAGTTGAGCACCGTTTTCAGCCCAAAGCTTTTCAATACGGTCAATTAATTTCCATGAGGCACTCACTTCATCCCAGTGGCTAAAGTTAGTTGAATTATTGTTCAAAACATCATAGATGAGTTTTTCATATGGATCTGGCGAAGCACCTGTTGCAGTTGCATCTGTTCGATAGTCAAGAGAATTTGGCGCAAGGCTAAACTCTTCACCGACCTTTTTACCGTTAAGACTGAGAGAGAATCCTTCAGTTGGTTGGATATAGATGGTAAGCACGTTTGGTGCTAGAGGCTCTCCGAAAATGGAATCCATTTGCTTGAAGACAATGTTCACGTGTGTTCCTTTTTCAGTGAGGCGTTTCCCTGTACGGAAGAAGAAAGGTACATCACGGAAGCGATCAGTATTTACAAAGAAGGCACCTGAAGCAAAGGTTTCTGTCATAGATTCAGGGTTGACATTTGGTTCGCTACGGTAAGAGATGTATTTCATGCCATCGACTTTACCAGAACGATATTGACCACGGATGAATTGTTCTTTGAGTTCCTCATCTGTAGGGTGGTAAAGATTTTTAAAGACTTTGATTTTCTCTGCACGAATGTCATCCTTTGTAAAGCTTGCTGGCTTGTCCATGGCGAGGAGTGACAGAAGCTGAAGTGTGTGGTTTTGAACCATGTCTCGAAGGGCACCAGATTCATCATAGTAGCCACCACGTTCTTCAACACCTAGACGCTCTGCAAAGGTAATCTGTACGTTATCGATGTGCTCACGATTCCAAACATTTTCAAAAATCATATTGGCAAAGCGAATAGCAAAAATACTTTGAATCATTTCTTTACCGAGATAGTGGTCGATACGATAGATTTGCTCTTCGTTAAAAGTAGCTAGGAGTTCTTCGTTTAGTTTGCTTGCAGTCTCATAGTCTGTTCCAAAAGGTTTCTCAACAATCAAACGTTCAAAGCCTTTACCGTCAACAATCTGCTCTGATTTGAGGTGTTTAGCAATGGTACCAAAGAACTGAGGTGCCATTGAGAGGAAGAAGAGTTTGTTGTGCTCAGTCTGATATTTTTCGTTTAATTCAGCTTGAAGCTTGCGTAATTCGATGTAGTGCTCAGTATCATTAACATCGTGACTTTGATAGTAAAAATGACTCGCAAATGCTTGAGCTTCTTCCACACTATCTGCCAAGTCTAAAATAGATTCGACAACGACAGATTCGAAATACTCCTTACTCCAAGGTCTGCGAGCAGTTCCAATAACAGCAAAATGATCAGAAAGATTACCTGATTTATAAAGTCTAAAAAGTGAAGGGTAGAGCTTACGTTTGGCCAAATCCCCACTTGCACCGAAAATTGTAACAATAACTTTTGATGACATCTAGCTACCTAATTTCTATTTTGTTTCCTAGTTAAACTAGGCATGAGGAGTCCCCATTTTTCATATCCTTTATTTTATCATAATTTTCTAAAAAATCCAAAAATCCAATACGTCTATATTAAGAGTCTGGGCATAAACTTAATTTCATACTCTTCGAAAATCTCTTCAAACCACGTCAGCGTCGCCTTACCGTATATATGTTACTGACTTCGTCAGTTCTATTTACAACCTCAAAACAGTGTTTTGAGCTGACTTCATCAGTTCCATCTACAACCTTAAAACAGTGTTTTGAGCTGACTTCATCAGTTCTATCTACAACCTCAAAGCAGTGCTTTGAGCTGACTTCATCAATTCTATCTACAACCTCAAAGCAGTGCTTTGAGCTGACTTCATCAATTCTATCTACAACCTCAAAGCAGTGCTTTGAGCAACCTGCGGTAGCTTCCTAGTTTGCTCTTTGATTTTCATTGAGTATTAGGAGAAACCGAAGTAAATCTTTCCACAATAAAACGCATAATATCAAGTTTTTATACCTGATACAATGCGTTTTTTTGATTATAAAGACTTTTAGCCCTGCCTCTTCTTCTAGGCGTTTAGAACCTTGTCTAAAAATTCTTTAAGACGAGGATGTTGTGGGTTATCAAAGATTTGGTCAGGTGTACCGTCCTCAAGGAATTCACCGTCTGCGGTAAAAATCACACGATTGGCAACCTTGCGGGCGAATCCCATTTCGTGGGTTACGATGATCATAGTCATACCTTGTTCAGCCAATTCCTTCATAACGTTAAGAACGTCACCGACCATCTCAGGGTCAAGGGCAGAAGTTGGTTCGTCAAAGAGCATGATATCAGGGTTCATGGCTAGACCACGAGCGATAGCCACACGCTGTTTTTGACCACCTGATAGGCTTTCAGGATTTGCATTAGCCTTATCAGCGAGTCCAACTTTTTCAAGAAGTTCCATTCCCAATTTTTCAGCTTCGGCCTTAGTCATCAACTTATGCTCTACTGGAGCGAAAGTGATATTTTCCAATACCGTCATGTGTGGGAAAAGATTGAAGTGCTGGAACACCATTCCGATATTTTCACGAACGTGGTCCACGTTGGTTGCTTTATCCGTCAAATCATAGCCATTAACTGTGATATGACCTTTTGTACCTTCCTCAAGGAGATTCAAGCTACGCAAGAAAGTTGATTTACCTGAACCAGAAGGTCCAATGATACAAACAACATCTCCTTCATAGAATTTTGCTGAGATTCCTTTAAGGACTTTGTTTTTACCATATTGTTTATGTAAATTATCGACATCGATTTTTAATTTAGCCATTATTGAATCCTCTTTTCTAAGCGTTTTGCAAGTCTAGTAAGAAGAGTGATAATCACAAGATAGAAGACTGCGAGAATTGCATACATTTTGAAACTTTGGTAGTTACGAGCAATGATAATCTTACCAGTCTGGAAGAGCTCAACCAAACCGATTGCAGATACAATAGTTGTATCTTTCAAAGCGATGACAAATTGGTTGACGAAGTTTGGAAGCATAAGTTTTGTTGCTTGTGGCAAGACAATTTTACGCATGGTTTTACTGTAAGAGATACCAAGGCTTCGACTAGCTTCCATTTGTCCGATAGGAACAGCCTTAATACCACCACGAACAATTTCAGCGATATAAGCGGCTGAGTTTAGGGAGAGGGCGATTGTACCAGCGACAAAGTCATTGATTGGACTCTGTTGGCCTGTAAGAGATTCAATAAAGTTAGGAACTCCCCAGAAGATAAAGGCAGCAAGAATCATCAATGGAATACCACGAATCACATCGACAAAGATTTCTGAAATAAGACGAAGTGATTTATAAGGACTAACGCTAAACATACCAAAGATAATCCCGATAACAATCGCAATTGCAAAGGAAATCAAAGCTAGAGAAAGGGTAATTCCAAGTCCACTTAGGAGTTGTTTGTAGTTGTTTTTCAACAAGCCCAAGATAGTAGTTTCGTCAACAGTTGATGATTCACTTGTTGAATCAGTTGCAAGGTATTTATCAAGAATCTTTTGGAACTCACCGCTTGCTTTAAGATTTGCAAGACCGTTGTTGAACATTTCAATCAATTCAGGATTGCTTCCCTTTTTAACTGCAAAAGCAGTTTCACCGATTGGAGTACCTTCGATTGGTGTTTTTAATTTTTGCCCTTGGCTAATAGAGTATTTAAGAACTGGTTCGTCATCCATCACAGCGTCAATTGAACCAGTGTTCAAGCTGTCATACATAGATGAACCGTCTGCAAAGGTTTTAATTTTATAACCATATTTGCTTTGATTTTCAGTTAGGAAGGTTTGAGAAGCAGTACCGTTTTTAACACCAACGGTTTTACCCTTCAAATCTTCATAAGAAGAAATGGTACTTGATTCCTTAACTCCAAGAATAGTATTAGCTGTATAGTAAGAATCAGAGAAATCAAAGGTTTCTTTACGAGCGTCTGTAACAGACATACCAGCAATCATACCATCAGCTTGACCAGATTGAACCGCGTTAATAGCAGCGTCAAAACCTGGGTTGGTGATTTCAATTTCAAAACCTTGGTCTTCGGCAATAGCCTTGATCAAGTCCATATCAATACCAGTGTACTGGTTGCTTGAGTTTTGGAAAACGAATGGTGCAAATGAAGAATCACTTGCGATAACGTATTTTGATTTGACTGGAGTAGCTTTTTGACCTGCACTTGTAGTTGAAGTGAGAGAAGTCACTTGTGAACTAGTTTTAGAGGAACTTGTCCATTTCTTGATAATTTTGTCCAAGCTACCATCTTTTTTCATCTGAGCTAAAGCTTCGTTAAATTCTGTAACTAGGTATTCGTATTTGCTACCTTTTTTAACTCCAAAAGCAAAGCTTCCAACGGCTTCTCCGTCCATGTTGATACTGAGATCTTGCCCTTGGTTAATAGCGTACTCGATGACTGGTTTGTCATCCATGATGGCATTTACAGCACCAGTACTTAAACTATTATTCATCAAATCACCAGTATCAAAGGTTTTGATAGTGAATCCATATTTATCTTTGATGCTTTCTAGGAAACGTTGTGCGGCAGTACCGTTTTTAACACCTACAGTTTTACCACTGAGTTCTTCATACTTAGTGATTTTGTTAGACTTAGTCGTTGCGATGACAACTTTTGTATCATAGTATGTATCAGACATGGTAAAGACGTTTTCACGTTCTTTGGTTTTTGTCATACCAGCCATGATCGCATCTGCTTGCCCTGCTTGGACCGCATTGACAGCAGCATCAAAGCCTGGATAAGACATTTGGATATTCCATCCTTTTATCTCAGCGACTTTATTGATGATGTCGACATCAATTCCTTTATAAGTCTGGTCTGTATCTTTAAACTCAAAGGGTGCATAAGCGGTATCACTAACAATCTTGATAGTGTCCGCATTAACATAGCCTAAAGAGAATAAGGGAAATAAAAATAATAAAAATGCAAGGATTTTTTTCTTCATGTTTAGTCTCCTTTTTAGAATATTTACCCATTATAGCAGAAAATAAAAAAGTTGGCAAATATTTAGTGTTTTTATGTAAGAAGATATGACATAAGGTTCTTATGATACTGATTTTTTGATCTAAAAAGGAAGAAAAGCCGAACACATGTTGATGAGTTCGGCTTGTTCTATATAATGGGAATGATTAGATTGACTTGTGCACCATGATTACTATTTTCTAAGTGCATAGTTCCATTATGAAGTTTCATGACGCGCTTGACGAAAGATAAACCAAGTCCATAGTGACTTTCTTGAGAGGGGGTTCTTGCTTGGTCATCTTTATAGAAAAGATTTCCAGCATTTTGTAATATGTTTTTTGAAAAACTAGATTGGTTATTCCATATAGTTAGAACTAATTGACTATTTTCTTGTGAAATTGTTAGGTGGATTTGTGCATCATTCTCTTTTTGATGTTGTATGGCATTATTAATAATATTTGTGATTGCTCGGAAAAATAGATTGGAATGAATTGCAATTTGTGTTGATGGATTTACTGTGTTTGTAAAAACAAAGTGTGTATTTCTAGGAAGTAAAGGTGTGATATGTTCCTTTAACTGATGAGTTACTTGTTTAATTGATATGTTTTCAAGTTGAATATCATGGTCATAAAAAGTTTTGGAGTATTGGATGAAGTGGTCGAAATACTCATTTAACTGAATACTTGCTTGCTCCAGATCTTTTAGACATTCCATTACTTGGGGTGTTTGTTTGGTAGATTGTAGGAATTCAGCATTTCCTCTGATGACAGTTAGAGGAGTTCGAAGATCATGTGCAGCGCTAGATACTTGAAACATGAGTTCTTTTTTTTGTTCTTTTTCATTTTCAATCCTATTTTTTATATCAGATTGCATTTTTTCGATCAAATCATTTGTTTCAATAAATTCTTTAATCTGAAAATGCTGATGATCATTTTTGTTGAAATATAGACCACTATGATAAACCATGTTCATTTCTTTTTGAATCTTGGTTAATAATTGTCGAATATTTGTTACAATGATAAGAATTAAAATGATGCAAAGATAAATCCAAGAACTGACGCTAAAAAATAAAGCAAAGAGATTGGCATTTTTCTCATTGATTCCAGATACAGAAGATAGAAGAGCAGGAACTATGTAAAAAAGTAAAAGACATAAAAGAAATTGCCGAATGATTTTAAGGTAGGTATGCTGAATGAGTTGTTTGATTGTCATTTCTTTTGCCATTTGTATCCTCCTCCCCAAACCGTTTTGATAGGATCAATTTGATGAACCTTAAATTTTTGTCTGATTTGATAGATGTATTCGGTAATTGAACGTAGCTGTACATCAGAGCTTACAGGATAGAGGTAATCGTAAAGTTCCTCTGCGCTAAATATTCGGTTCTCATTTTGAGCTAAAAGATAAAGTAAATCAAATTCTCGCTTAGTTAGAGAAATGCTTTTTGATTGATAATAAACTTCTTGACTATCTCGATAAAAAGTTATATTTGAAATCAATTCTTCTTTAGAGGTTTGGCACAATCTTTCCTCTCTCCGAAGATGCATTTGAATTCTTGCAATCAATTCCTTAATGCTAAATGGTTTTGTGATGTAGTCATCTGCTCCAGCTTGTATCCCCTTTAGTAAATCTTCTTCAAAATCTTTAGCGGTTAGAAACAGGATTGGAGTCGTAATTTGTGAACGAATGGAGCGACAAATCTCTAAACCAGAAATAGGCATCATGACGTCAAGTAAAATCAGATCGAACCCAGTAAAGTCACAAATATCGATCTCTTCTATATTTGACCGAGTTTCTACGTTAAAGTTGTTTGCTTCTAATGCATTTCCAATTAATCGTAAGATTTTTTCATCATCGTCAATTGCTAAAATTTTATACTTCATAATCCCTCCAATTACTTGTGTATATTATAGCAAACATAGAAAGTAATTTGTTAGAAATGAAAAAATAATTATAAAAATGTTTATTCTGATTTTTTCCTGATATTCTCCTGATATACTTGCTCCAAGTGAAGGTGAAATTTCACAAAAAGTCAGAAGGGAAAAAGAATGAATGATAACAATTCAAAATCTACATAAGGAATATAATAATAAAATTGTCTTGCAAAATGTAACTTTCAAAGCTAAGAAAGGTGAGGTAACTGGATTGATTGGACCAAATGGTTCTGGGAAATCGACTTTAATCAGAATTTTACTTGGTTTAGAAAATAGTCAGACGGGAATGGCATTGATCAATGGAAAAAAATACTCTCAATTGGGAGATAATCCTTTTTGTGTTGTTGGATCATTCCTCGATAGTTGCCAACCTTACCCAACAAGAACAGGATTCCAGCATCTTAGGTGGATTGGCTTGGCTTGTGGTGTTGACAGAAATAGGTGCAACGAATGTTTAGACTTGGTGGGGTTAAGTGAAGCTAAAAATAAAAAAGTAAAAGACTATTCATTAGGAATGAAGCAACGTCTTGGTTTAGCAACAGCCTTATTAGCAAATCCTGACATTTTAATTTTAGATGAGCCAATCAATGGACTAGATCCTGAAGGAATACGCTGGGTACGTAATTTTTTACAATCTTTTGTCAGTGAAGGTAAAACTGTCTTAATGACAAGTCATTATATGAGTGAGTTAGAATTAACTGTAGATCATTTGGTCGGTATTTCTAATGGGAAGATTGTTATTGATGGTCCTACCAAAGACATTTTGAAACAGTTTGGATCTTTTGAGGAAGCATATTTTAAGGCGCTCGAAGGGAAAGAAGGTGAATAATATGTTGAAGCGTTCCTATTTTAGTGACCTTTATAAATATAGTAGTTTACCTACTTTTAAATTTACTTTTTTTCTTATTTTGGGAGTCAGCATATTTTTTACAATTCAAAATATCCAGGTGATAAATGCCTTAGTAGAAGGAAATGGCCAAGCAGTTAACCTTGATCCGTCTATGTTATCATCGAATCCAGTCTATACAGTCAGGGATGCTCTCTTATCTTCACCCTACCAAGCAAGTGTTATTTTCTTGCCAATCTTGGTTTCACTTGTTTATTCAACCCATTACCAATTTGGAGATGATTATTTTAGCCAATTATTGATTCCTAGCTGGAAAGTTCGTCTTACTGGTTTTATTGCTAGTTCGATAGTCTTATCACTACTTTCTACTGTAATATTTTCGATAGTAAATGCTGTTGTTTTACTCACTTTTCTAGATTCAACTTTAAAAAACTATTTAGAATTCACATTGTTTGTAGATGTTACGGCAAGAGTTGTGATATTTGCAATCGTCCTCACTTTATTAGCTATATTTTTAGTAAGAGTCACAAAAAAATCAATTTCTTCATTAATTGCAATCGTTTTATTATTAGTAATCACTTTATCAGGTGTTCTAAGAGGCCTTTCTTCTAACATAGAGAATCTATTACCTTTGATTGGAGCAAAGGCCTTTGCTTTTGGCCGAGTTGAAGGAACTCAAACGAGTCAATTGTATGGATTTGCTCTTTTAGTAGTGGAAGGAGTCGTATTCTTAGCATTGATAATTGTTGTAGAAAAAATTCGAATGAGGAGGAAGAATGGCAAGAATATTTATCAGTCTTATCGTCAAAAAATATAGCTTAAAACCCGTAAAGTACCAGATAGCTATACAGTTGCTTCTGATAGGTTTTGTGTGCCTACTAAGTGTGTTACCAGTTGCAATCAATGGTAGAATTGTAGAATTATCTTTAAAGCAAGCTCTTGTTTTTGCATCAATGCTCTCTGTTGCTATAGGGTGTGTTAATGCATTTGTAGACTTACAATCACACGAAACAAAACTAGTTTATTTGGTTAGTGGAAAAAGGACCTTAAGTTCAATGAGTATCCTGTTCGTAGAGTTATGTGATGTAGTACTACAATCAACTTTATATTTCATTGTACTGCATATATGGTTCCATTTTTTAAGTAGCGAAAATGGTGTCGGTTTAGAAATTTTCAGTTTCTATTTGATTGGCTCCATCCAATACTTTTTAGTTTCTTATTTTTTAAGTTATTTTTTTAAAAGTCCAATGAGTAGTTTAGCAATTTTGCTGCTATTTCCTATTTTGTTACAACCTTTCATAGAAAGAGTAGCGGAACCATTGACTAGTTATCTATTTTATAATATTATTACGGATACAATACTAGGGAGAACATCCTACTTGCAACTATGTGTTTATGCTATGGAATTGGTGTTTTCACTTGGAGCAACTCTTTGCCTTTTGATAAGGAATCAAGAAGTTAAGTAGTCTCATAAAAATGATGCTGATGAACAAGCTTTGTTACTTCTGTAAGTCATTGACGTTGATGTTTATTACGTATTGCATTGTTTCAAATAAAAGACAAGACTTTCGAAGTAATATCGAGAGTCTTGTTTAGTCTTCACTTCTAATATGAGTCTATTTAATTATATTGTCATTTAAACATGTACTGATTTACGGGATTATTTTGTTACATCTTGTATTTCCCTTTTATTCCCCAACTCAGAGAATTCTGGTGATTTATGGTAAAATAAGGTCTATATATGTGAGGACCAAGAGATGATAAATAGAATTACAGACAACAAATTTAAACTTGTATCCAAATACCAACCATCTGGGGATCAACCGCAGGCTATTGAGCAGTTGGTAGATAACATCGAGGGTGGTGAAAAAGCTCAAATCTTGATGGGGGCGACTGGTACAGGGAAAACCTATACCATGAGCCAGGTTATTGCCCAGGTCAATAAACCGACCCTGGTCATCGCCCACAATAAAACCCTAGCAGGTCAGCTCTATGGGGAGTTCAAGGAATTTTTCCCAGAGAATGCTGTTGAGTATTTCGTTTCTTACTATGATTACTACCAGCCAGAAGCTTATGTGCCCTCTAGCGATACCTATATCGAAAAAGATAGTTCGGTCAATGACGAGATTGATAAACTACGTCACTCCGCTACATCAGCTCTCTTGGAGCGTAATGATGTCATCGTTGTCGCATCTGTTTCTTGTATCTATGGGTTGGGTTCTCCTAAGGAATATGCTGATAGCGTAGTGAGTCTGCGCCCAGGTCTTGAAATTTCTCGTGACAAACTTTTGAATGACTTAGTTGACATTCAGTTTGAACGCAACGACATCGATTTCCAGCGGGGAAGATTCCGTGTACGTGGCGATGTGGTGGAGATTTTTCCAGCTTCACGTGATGAGCATGCCTTTCGTGTTGAGTTCTTCGGAGATGAGATTGATCGCATCCGGGAGGTTGAAGCTTTAACTGGTCAAGTCCTCGGTGAAGTGGACCATTTGGCGATTTTCCCAGCCACTCACTTTGTGACCAATGACGACCATATGGAAGTAGCCATTGCTAAGATTCAGGCTGAGTTGGAGGAGCAGTTAGCTATCTTTGAAAAAGAAGGCAAACTCCTCGAAGCGCAACGCTTGAAACAACGGACAGAGTACGATATCGAGATGCTACGTGAGATGGGTTATACCAATGGTGTCGAAAACTACTCACGTCACATGGATGGACGAAGCGAAGGAGAGCCTCCTTATACACTTCTTGATTTCTTCCCAGATGATTTCCTGATTATGATTGACGAGAGTCATATGACTATGGGACAAATCAAAGGAATGTATAATGGTGACCGTTCACGTAAGGAAATGTTGGTTAACTATGGGTTCCGTTTGCCGTCTGCTTTGGACAACCGTCCCCTTCGTCGTGAAGAGTTTGAAAGTCATGTCCACCAGATTGTCTACGTTTCAGCGACACCTGGTGATTACGAGATGGAACAAACTGACACCGTGATTGAACAAATCATCCGTCCAACAGGTCTTTTGGATCCTGAGGTAGAAGTGCGTCCAACCATGGGACAGATTGATGACCTCTTGGGGGAAATCAATGCTCGTGTTGAAAAGAACGAGCGTACCTTTATTACAACCTTGACCAAGAAAATGGCAGAAGACTTGACAGACTACTTCAAGGAAATGGGGATCAAGGTCAAGTACATGCACTCGGATATCAAGACTTTAGAGCGGACAGAGATTATCCGAGATTTACGATTAGGAGTTTTTGATGTCTTAGTCGGGATTAACCTCCTTCGTGAAGGGATTGACGTACCTGAAGTAAGTTTGGTTGCCATTCTTGATGCTGATAAGGAAGGCTTTCTCCGTAACGAACGTGGTCTTATCCAAACCATCGGTCGTGCAGCCCGTAATAGTGAAGGGCATGTCATCATGTATGCTGATACTATGACTCAGTCTATGCAAAAAGCCATCGATGAAACAGCTCGTCGTCGTAAGATTCAGATGGCCTATAATGAAGAACACGGCATCGTCCCACAAACTATTAAGAAGGAAATCCGTGACCTTATCTCTGTCACAAAAACTGTGGCTAAAGAAGAGGACAAGGAAGTTGATATCAATAGCCTCAATAAACAAGAACGCAAAGAACTAGTCAAGAAACTGGAAAAACAAATGCAAGAAGCCGTCGAAGTGCTTGATTTCGAGTTAGCTGCTCAAATCCGTGACATGATGTTGGAAGTCAAGGCTTTGGAGTAATGAAAGGATAAAAAAGAAATGGATATATTAGATGATTATAAAAATGGTGCTTACTATTTGGAATTAGAAACTGCAATACGGTCTTTAGATAATTTAGATAGTAAAGTAGAAAATATTAAGAATATAACTGAAGCTTTTTTACGATTTTCTCCAAAAGAAAAATGGGTAAAATTAGAAACAACTTTATATATACTATTAGAATTTAGTAACCTTGTCGATAAAACAATTTTTAAGAATATTTTATTGGATGCAGAATCATTAATTAAAGAAAATGATGAAGCGTTTATTTCTGATGATATTCTATATAATTACTTTCGGTCTTTGAACAACTATTTGGAAAAGAATTTAGGAGTGGAAGATTGCCAAGATTTTTTCAGTGAGAATGGTATATTTTTTACAGTTATTAATCGTATTAAAAATCAAGACTTAAATGGCATCGATGAATTTGTTTGTTATAGCATTCTTAATATAATGCTGACAATTTTTGTAAGAGGTGAAGATTTTGAAAGACTAAAAGAAAAAATAAAACAAGATTTAGTATCTGTTTGTGATATAATTCTTTTAAATTTTCCATTCGGTACCATCGCTTTTCAATATTTTCATCTTGATAATATCGTAAAGTTTTTTAAATCGGAACATTTAGATATAATTAATCAGTTTTATAAAAATAATCCTGATCATTATACTGTAAGATTCTATTTGATGTGGTTAGAGATTAAACATACAGATATTATTAAAGAATCTATAGAAACACTTAAAACTATTTTGAGGTATGAAGACTCAGATATTAGGAAGAGTACAATTTATAATTTATTGGAGAAAGCAGATGAAATAAATGATGAAGATGTAGTAACTTTACAAGATGTTCATGAAGATGTTTTGGAAGAATTTGCAAATACTCTTATTGATAAAATTCGCTCTCGCTTAAGAATCAAAGCTCGAGATCTTGAGAATAGTGAAGAATATGGTCATTATACTAAAATTGAAACTTTAACGAACCACTTAATTAAAACGATAAAATCTGGTGATTCAAGTGAACCTGCGTATTTGAGATTAACAAATTCCAAACAATTAAATGATCCTATGGAAGGAAGAGCCCTCTATGACTATTTGGAAATAGAAAATTCCTCGGACTGCTATCAGAGTTCCAATGTCTTCCTATCTTCGATGACAACTATATCAGATAGTCTTCCCATGTGGAAAGAATATGCAGAAGAATCTAAAGGAGCATTTCTACAGTACGATAAAAAGTATTTACAACAGATTATTGAGCATGACTCCTTAGAGTTTGTGAGAATATTCTATTTAAACAGTACAAGGGAAGATGATTCTGATATTTTACATAAACTTAATGACTTAAAAGAGCTCATTCAAGAATTAAAGGCTAGAAATACTGAAGAAAGTATGAAGGTACAGTCAAATATCTTTAAAAATTTAGCGAAAATATCCTATCTTTTTAAGGTATCTGATTATGAATACGAGAGTGAGTATCGTATTCTAATCAACTTTGATGATTCAGAAATTGAAGAACGACTAAATCCAAAACTCAAAACTGAAGATAAAATCGAACTTGAAGAACTCAAAGTTTTATCGGGTGGTATTGGACTTAGTGAAAATGAGGAATCTGGTTATGATGATTTTAGGAAATATATTCACCTAGAATCCAAAGAGGAAGGAAGATATGCTTTATTTGTATACATCAATCTGGCTCCTTTAAAATATTCGAAGGTTATCCTAGGTCCAAAGGTTACGGATGCAGACTATATTGCTCCTTATCTCAAACTTGCAAATCCTGATATAGAGATAGAAAGTTCGAAAATCCCTTATCGTTAATTAAAATTTTTTATGAAAGACGAGTGATTCTACTCTTTGGTATGACAATGAAAGAGAGTAAAATAAAAACATGTAGAAAAAAAGATTTATCCAGTTTAGAAAAGCTTAATTCTTGGCTAGATTCTCATAAATTTTTAGGATTCTTCTTGATCCTCGGTCTTATCCTAGCAATAGGACTAAGTTTGAATCTAATTTTTGAAAGTCTTCCTATTCCGTCGCCATACAGAGATATCAACTATAGTTTTCCAATATATATAAATCTTTTTTGTCTAGTGTATCGATTATTTGACTATTGGTTCCTAGACTTGACTAGAACAAGAATGACGATAAAAAGATATGCAGATTTATTTATCTATCTCAATAGTATCGGTTTGATAGTTCATTTCTTTATTGGGATTGGCGGGAAAAATAGTAAAGGAATTTTGCCTTCTCTCTTATCCCTAGATCATCGCTACATCTGGTTTCCTATTGCAACTTATCTGATCTTTTTCAGTTTGGCATCTATTATAACTCTAGCGATGAAATATATTGAAAAGAAAAGGAGTTAATTATGAGAAAACATCTAACTGTATTTAGGTTTATTTATCTTTTGTGCCTGGTATTTGTACTGATTCATTTTATCTTAGGGCTTTTTGGTTTAGCCTTTACACCAATCTTGTGGAATCTCTGGTTCTTTGGTCTTTGCTTGACCTTATTTATCCATCCGTGGACTATCTTTTATAAATCTAGAATCTTTCAATGGCATCATCTGATTTTTCAGACTCTCAGCGGTTTCATTGCTCTCTTGATCTGGTTCATGACATTTTTCTTCTTTTCCATGGTTCCAGATTCATCTATGCCTATCAATATAGACTATCAGGTTAATAGTAAAGATAAGGAAATTAGAATTATTAGAGGATCCTTGCTCCATGAAATTCATGAATATCATGACTTGATTAATCCTTTGATTATGAAGTCTAAAGTTAAGTATGTGGAAAATTAAACATTAGAAAGTGAGTCTATGTATGTCTCGAGCACAATTAACCATTCTAACTAATATTTGCCTGATTGAAGACCTCGAAAATCAGCGCGTGGTTATGCAGTATCGATCGCCTGAAACCAATCGCTGGTCTGGCTATGCCTTTCCAGGAGGTCATGTTGAAAATGGAGAAGCATTCGCTGAATCTGTTATTCGTGAGATATACGAGGAAACAGGTCTGACTATTCGAAATCCTCAACTGGTCGGTATAAAAAATTGGCCTTTAGATTCGGGTGAACGCTATATTGTCTTTTGTTATAAAGCGACTGAGTTCACCGGTACTCTCCAATCATCTGAAGAAGGAGAAGTGTCCTGGGTGCAAAAAGACCAGATTCCCAACTTGGATCTGGCCTATGATATGTTACCCTTGATGGAGATGATGGAAGCTCCTGATAAATCAGAATTTTTTTACCGTCACCGTACAGAAGATGGATGGGAAAAGAAAACCTTCTAATCCTTTACTAAATAACCTAACTTATCCAAGGCCTTCTCGATATAGAGGAGGTCTTGTTCATTTTCAGCTTCGACTAGGTGATAATGGACGCCATCTGTTAATTCAGAAAGTGGTCTAAAGTCAGACCTTTCGACTTGCTCTAAAAAATGCTGAACGTCCCGGCGACAAGAGAGTTTGAGCAAGGTTTCAATTTCTCCGTAGACAGGATGATCAATCAAGGTATTCTGAACACGTCCCCCATTATCGACGATAGCTAGAAGTTCTTGACCTATTTCTTCCATTTCGTGCTTGACTTTAAATAGTTTGTGAACATAAGGATTGGTTTTATTTTCTTTATAAATATAGCCACGATTGGTTGATAAGATCGGAGCACCATCAGCACGTAAAACAGCAATGTCCTGAACGATAATCTGACGGGTTACATGAAAACGATCTGCTAAAGTTTGACCATTTAGAGGTTTTTGGGACTCCTTTAACAGTTGTAAAAGTGCTTCTTTTCGATTTTTTGTCATGTTCTTCTCTTTTAACGCTTAACGGCGTTTTCTCAATGCTTTATAAACAGCCAAGGCTAAGTAATAGTCTACCATACTATGGATAATAGTACCAAATCCAACTAATACAAACAAGACATAGAACATATTTTTTAAGTCAGTTCCAGTACTAGCATAAAAGATCATACAAGCCAAAACTTCAGCAATAGCATGAACCAAACCAAGTACAAAGTTAAAAATCAATGAAGATTTCTTATTGTCCAAGGTTTGAGGATGTTTTTGAAGATAGAAAGCACCTAGACTTCCAAAGAATATGTGGGAAAAGGCGCGAAGTACAATGACAATCGGATACCCAGCCATGAGAAATCCTAAACTAGAAGCTATAATAACAAAGATAGCCATCCATGGCGAGAGAAACATAGCAATAAAAATAGCAACGTGACTTCCTAGAGTGTAGGAAGCGGGAGGAATGACAATTTTAAAGGGCATCACCAAAGGAATCAAAATAGCGATAGCTGTTAGCAATGCGGTCAAGGTCATGAATTGTGTTTTCTTTTGTGTATTCATAATAACTCCTTTTTATGTATATACAGTTGTATAGTACAATAAAAAATCAAACAAGTCAAGAAGCAAAATTGATTTTTGATGAGATTATCTTGAAATAAGGTTAAAAAATAAATAAAAATTTAAAAAAAAATAAGCAAAAACTCTTGCACTAATCAAAATAGTATGTTATACTTAATAACGGTTTGAAAAAACTGCCTAAGACAGTAGGGGAGCTCGACTCATAAATATCCTACCGAGGACAAAACGTATCATGTAAAAAGAAGCGTATTGTACTTTCGTGTCTAGGTTTGGGCGCGTTTTTCTTTTGGAAAAATTCCCCAAGCAAAATAATTACGGAGGTGAACACACTAATGAGTGAAGCAATTATTGCTAAAAAAGCGGAACTAGTTGACGTAGTAGCTGAAAAAATGAAAGCTGCTGCATCAATCGTCGTTGTAGACGCTCGTGGTTTGACAGTTGAACAAGATACAGTTCTTCGTCGTGAGCTTCGTGGAAGCGAAGTTGAGTATAAAGTTATTAAAAACTCAATCTTACGTCGTGCAGCTGAAAAAGCTGGCCTTGCAGAACTTGCATCTGTATTTGTTGGACCATCTGCTGTAGCATTTTCTAACGAAGATGTTATCGCTCCAGCGAAAATCTTGAACGACTTTGCTAAAAACGCTGACGCACTTGAAATCAAAGGTGGTGCAATCGAAGGCGCTGTCGCATCAAAAGAAGAAATCGTTGCTCTTGCAACTCTTCCAAACCGCGAAGGACTTCTTTCTATGCTCCTTTCTGTACTTCAAGCGCCAGTGCGCAACGTTGCTCTTGCAGTCAAAGCGGTTGCAGACAACAAAGAAGACGCAGCTTAATCTTAAGCTACGCAGCGTAGCCTAGCTACAAAAATATAAACATAAAATATAAACTTATTTGGAGGAAATAACAATGGCATTGAACATTGAAAACATTATTGCTGAAATTAAAGAAGCTTCAATCCTTGAATTGAACGACCTTGTAAAAGCTATCGAAGAAGAATTTGGTGTAACTGCAGCTGCTCCTGTAGCTGTAGCTGCTGCTGGTGGTGCTGAAGAAGCTGCTAAAGATTCATTTGACGTTGAATTGACAGCTGCAGGCGACAAGAAAGTCGGCGTTATCAAAGTTGTACGTGAAATCACAGGTCTTGGTCTTAAAGAAGCTAAAGAACTTGTTGATGGTGCACCAGGTGTCATCAAAGAAGGCGTTGCAGCTGCAGAAGCTGAAGAAATCAAAGCTAAATTGGAAGAAGCTGGAGCTTCAGTTACTCTTAAATAATAGAGCAACTACATTCGTAGCTTAAAAATATGATTAAACCGCTATTCTTAGGAGTAGCGGTTTTTCTTTTTGTTCTAAAAGGGGCATAAATGGGGCAGTTAAATTAATTTGGCTGAGAAATATATAGGATTAGTGATAAAATAATTTTACTTTTTCATTCCTTTTTGTTATAATAGACGACAAGAAAGAATATCTTATCAGTAAATCCCAAGCGAGCCTGTGGTAGTGAGAGTCAGGTGATTGAGAGATGAGTGTGGCGCTTTTGGTAAATTTTAAAAAATAATGAAGTAATAAATTAGGGTGGAACCGCGTTTCTGACGCCCCTAGGTCACTTGACTTAGGAGCAAAGACACGGTTCTTTTTGTATTCTAGGTCGCAAGAAATTATAGAAAAAGGAGTAAAACATGTCTAAAAAATTGACATTCCAAGAAATTATTTTGACTTTGCAACAATACTGGAATGACCAGGGTTGTATGCTCATGCAGGCTTATGATAATGAAAAAGGTGCGGGAACCATGAGCCCATACACTTTCCTTCGTGCTATTGGTCCTGAGCCATGGAATGCAGCTTATGTAGAGCCATCACGTCGTCCAGCAGACGGTCGTTACGGGGAAAATCCAAACCGTCTTTACCAACACCATCAATTCCAAGTGGTCATGAAACCATCACCTTCAAACATCCAAGAGCTCTACCTTGAGTCATTGGAAAAATTGGGTATCAATCCTTTGGAACACGATATTCGTTTCGTTGAAGATAACTGGGAAAACCCATCAACTGGTTCAGCTGGTCTTGGATGGGAAGTGTGGCTTGATGGTATGGAAATCACTCAGTTCACTTACTTCCAACAAGTCGGTGGTTTGGCAACTGGACCTGTTACCGCTGAAGTTACTTATGGTTTAGAGCGTTTAGCTTCTTACATCCAAGAAGTAGATTCTGTTTACGATATTGAGTGGGCTCCAGGCGTTAAATATGGAGAAATCTTCCTTCAACCAGAATACGAGCATTCAAAATACAGCTTTGAAGTTTCTGACCAAGATATGCTTCTTGAAAACTTTGAAAAGTTTGAAAAAGAAGCAGGACGTGCTTTGGAATTGGGCCTAGTTCACCCTGCCTATGACTACGTTTTGAAATGTTCACACACTTTCAACTTGCTTGATGCTCGTGGAGCAGTATCCGTAACAGAACGTGCTGGTTATATCGCTCGTATTCGTAACTTAGCCCGTGTAGTAGCTAAAACATTCGTAGCTGAACGCAAGAAACTTGGTTACCCACTTCTTGACGAAGCTACACGCGCTCAACTCCTAGCAGAAGAGGAATAATAAAAAGAGTTACAAGAATAGAAAAAGGGCGAACAAAGTGAGCCCGTATGGCACTCAGAGGCAAGTCGAAGACTTGCTAAAGGGGTAGGCACCGCCGTACTGCTATCTGGGGATTTTTGAAACTTTGGGTTCAAAAATCAGTTGCCTAAATCCACTTTGATGAGACTGTTGGAAATCTTTGTCAAGAAGACAGAAGATTTCCCCACAGACTCACAAAGTTAGTTAGCAACGTTCCCAGTACCTAAGGTGCCTATCAAAAAGAAGAAATTTTGTAAAGGAAAAAACATGGCAAAAAATTTATTAGTAGAACTAGGACTCGAAGAGTTACCAGCCTACGTTGTCACACCAAGTGAAAAACAACTAGGTGAAAAAATGGCAGCCTTTTTGGATAATAACCGCCTTTCATACGAAGGAATTCAAACTTTTTCAACTCCACGTCGTTTGGCTGTTCGCGTACTTGGCTTGGCAGACCAACAAACGGATTTGACTGAAGATTTTAAAGGACCTTCTAAAAAAATTGCTTTGGATGCAGAAGGAAATTTCTCTAAAGCAGCGCAAGGGTTTGTCCGTGGTAAAGGCTTGACTGTAGATGATATCGAATTCCGTGAAATTAAGGGTGAAGAATATGTCTACGTAACTAAGCATGAGGCTGGAAAACCAGCTGAGGAAGTTTTGACTGGAATTCCAGAAGTATTGGCTAGCTTAAGCTTCCCAGTAAGTATGCACTGGGCAAACAATACCTTTGAATATATCCGTCCAGTCCATACGTTGACAGTTCTTTTGGATGATGTGGCACTCGATATGGATTTCTTAGATATTCATTCAGGAAGAGTTAGCCGTGGACATCGTTTCCTTGGTCACGAAGTAGAAATTCAGCATGCTGACAGCTATGAAGAAGACCTGCGCAAAGTTTATGTTATTGCAGATAGCATTGAACGCGAAAATATGATTCGTGAGCAAATTAAGGCTATCGAAGCTGCAGAAGGTGTTCAGGTACAAATTGATGAAGGACTCTTGAATGAAGTTCTGAATTTGGTTGAATACCCAACTGCCTTTATGGGGAATTTTGATCCTAAATACCTAGAGGTTCCAGAAGAAGTCTTGGTCACTTCAATGGAAACTCACCAACGCTACTTTGTAGTACGTGACCTTGACGGAAATCTAAAACCAAACTTTATTTCTGTTCGTAACGGAAATGCAGAGTATTTGGATAATGTCATCCGAGGAAATGAGAAAGTCTTAGTTGCGCGCCTTGAAGATGGTGAATTTTTCTGGCGTGAAGACCAAAAACTCAAGATTGAAGATCTTGTAGCTAAATTATCACACGTAACTTTCCACGAAAAGATTGGTTCACTTCGTGAGCACATGATTCGTACTGGGCAAATTGCTATTCTTTTGGCTGAAAAAGCAGGTTTATCAGTTGATGAAACTGTTGACCTTGCTCGTGCTGCAGCTATTTATAAGTTTGACCTCTTGACTGGTATGGTTGGTGAATTTGATGAGCTTCAAGGGATCATGGGTGAGAAATATGCTCTTCTCGCTGGTGAGAATGCAGCAGTAGCACAAGCTATTCGTGAACACTACCTTCCAGATTCTGCAGATGGTGCTCTTCCTGAGTCTAAAGTCGGAGCTATCCTTGCACTAGCTGATAAATTGGATACTCTCTTATCTTTCTTCTCTGTTGGCTTGATTCCATCTGGTTCAAATGACCCTTATGCTCTTCGTCGTGCAACACAAGGGATTGTCCGTATCTTGGAAGACTTCGGCTGGAATATTCCAATGGACGAATTGATTGCTAGCCTTTATGCTTTATCATTTGATAGCCTAACTTACGATAATCAAGAAGAAGTGCTTAACTTCATCAAAGCTCGTGTTGATAAGATGATGGGTTCTACTGCAAAAGATATTAAAGAGGCTGTTCTTGCAAGTTCAAACTTTGTTGTTTCTGATATGATTGAAGCAGCAGAAGCACTGAAAGAAGCATCTCTAAATAGTGACTACAAACCAGCTGTTGAATCCTTATCTCGTGCCTTTAACCTAGCGGAAAAAGCAGAAGGTTCAGTCAAAGTTGATACTAGTCTCTTTGAAAATGAACAGGAAAAAGAACTAGCTCAAGCAGTAGAAAATCTAGAATTGAAAGGTTCAGCTAGTGATAAATTAACGCAGTTATTTGCTCTTAGTCCTGTTATTGATGCATTCTTTGACAATACAATGGTTATGGCAGAGGATGTTGATGTTAAGAATAATCGCCTAGCTATTCTAACTGAACTTGTGAATAAAGCAAAAACTGTCGCTGCTTTTAATCTTCTTAATACAAAATAAAAATTTAAAAGTAGATTGGAGGTCCAAATATGACACCCGAAAAAATTGCTCGTATTAATGAGCTTGCGAAAAAGAAAAAAACTGAAGGCTTGACTGCAGAAGAAAAAGTAGAACAAGCTAAACTTCGTGAGGAATATATCGAAGGATATCGTCGTTCAGTTCGTCATCACATTGAAGGGATCAAAATCGTAGATGAAGATGGAAATGATGTGACTCCTGAAAAACTTCGTCAGGTACAACGTGAAAAAGGCTTGCATGGTCGTAGTCTTGACGATCCAAATTCATAATTTTGAGATATAGAAAACTCGGTTAGGGAAATCTAACCGAGTTTTTGTTTTAAAAAAAAAGGAACCTAGAGCAATGTCATTAAGTTAAGAAATTCAAATACAATTCTGTATTTGGGTTTCTTTTTTTATGTGCTAAACTGATAGTTAAGGAGGTACTTCCTATGATAAAACAGATAAAAGCCCACTTGAATAAGAGTA
>NZ_JAQFJI010000011.1:0-81541 GCF_030440055.1 Streptococcus sp. SO4 | reverse complement strand
AAGCAGATGTGCTTGCTGAGGTGCTTGCACTTGTTGAAGCGGACGTACTTGCCGATGTGCTTGCACTTGTTGAAGCGGACGTACTTGCCGATGTGCTTGCACTTGTTGAAGCGGACGTACTTGCTGATGTGCTTGCACTTGTTGATGCAGATGTACTTGCTGACGTGCTTGCGCTTGTTGAAGCGGATGTACTTGCTGACGTGCTTGCACTTGTTGATGCCGATGTACTTGCTGACGTGCTTGCACTTGTTGAAGCCGATGTGCTTGCTGATGTGCTTGCGCTCGTTGAGGCTGACGTGCTTGCCGATGTACTTGCGCTCGTTGATGCTGACGTACTTGCTGACGTGCTTGCACTTGTTGAAGCCGACGTACTTGCTGACGTGCTTGCACTTGTTGAAGCGGACGTGCTAGCCGACGTACTTGCACTTGTTGAAGCGGATGTACTTGCCGATGTGCTTGCACTTGTTGAAGCGGATGTACTTGCCGATGTGCTTGCACTTGTTGAAGCTGACGTACTTGCGCTCGTTGATGCCGATGTACTTGCTGACGTACTTGCGCTTGTTGATGCAGATGTACTTGCACTTGTTGATGCGGATGTACTTGCTGATGTGCTTGCGCTCGTTGATGCCGATGTACTTGCTGACGTACTTGCGCTCGTTGAAGCTGACGTGCTTGCTGAGGTACTTGCACTTGTTGATGCAGATGTACTTGCTGACGTACTTGCACTTGTTGAAGCAGATGTACTTGCTGATGTACTTGCACTTGTTGAAGCTGACGTGCTTGCTGACGTGCTTGCGCTCGTTGAAGCTGACGTGCTTGCTGATGTGCTTGCGCTTGTTGAAGCTGATGTACTTGCTGATGTGCTTGCGCTCGTTGAGGCTGATGTACTTGCTGACGTACTTGCACTTGTTGAAGCTGACGTGCTTGCCGATGTGCTTGCGCTCGTTGAGGCTGACGTGCTTGCCGATGTGCTTGCGCTTGTTGAAGCAGATGTACTTGCTGAGGTACTTGCGCTCGTTGAGGCAGATGTACTTGCTGATGTACTTGCACTTGTTGAGGCTGACGTACTTGCTGAGGTACTTGCGCTTGTTGATGCAGATGTACTTGCGCTTGTTGATGCCGATGTACTTGCCGATGTACTTGCTGATGTGCTTGCGCTTGTTGAGGCTGACGTGCTTGCCGATGTACTTGCGCTCGTTGAGGCAGATGTACTTGCTGACGTGCTTGCGCTCGTTGATGCTGACGTGCTAGCCGACGTACTTGCGCTTGTTGAGGCTGATGTACTTGCTGACGTACTTGCACTTGTTGAAGCGGATGTACTTGCTGACGTGCTTGCGCTGGTTGAGGCAGATGTACTTGCTGACGTGCTTGCGCTGGTTGAGGCAGATGTACTTGCTGATGTGCTTGCGCTGGTTGAGGCTGATGTGCTAGCCGATGTACTTGCGCTGGTTGAAGCAGATGTACTTGCTGACGTGCTTGCGCTGGTTGAAGCAGATGTACTTGCACTTGTTGAGGCTGAGGTACTTGCACTTGTTGAGGCTGACGTGCTTGCTGACGTACTTGCACTCGTTGATGCAGATGTACTTGCCGATGTACTTGCACTTGTTGAAGCGGACGTACTTGCTGACGTACTTGCGCTCGTTGAAGCGGACGTGCTTGCTGACGTGCTTGCGCTCGTTGAGGCAGATGTGCTTGCTGACGTGCTTGCTGACGTACTTGCACTCGTTGATGCAGATGTACTTGCCGATGTACTTGCACTTGTTGAAGCGGATGTACTTGCTGATGTGCTGGCACTTGTTGAAGCGGACGTGCTTGCCGATGTACTTGCGCTCGTTGAGGCCGATGTACTTACCGATGTGCTGGCACTTGTTGAAGCCGATGTACTTGCTGACGTGCTTGCACTTGTTGAAGCCGACGTGCTTGCCGATGTGCTTGCGCTTGTTGAATCAGATGTACTTGCACTGGTTGAGGCAGATGCACTCGTCGAAGCTGACTCTGATGCAGATGTACTTGCACTCGTTGACGCTGACGTACTTGCTGATTCTGACTTGTGATCCGAATCCGACAAATCAGGAGTCACTGTATTTTTGGTTCCGTCTTTGTAGGTAATCGTTACAGTTCCATTGCTATCAATATCGTACGATTTAATACGGAAATCTGTTGCAGGGTTAGACGTCTTCACCGCTTCAAGAATCTTCTTAAGATCATCTTGTGTCAATGAAGTTAAATTAGAAACTTGGATAGCACTACTTGGTTTAACACCTGGGAATTTTTCATTCAGTTTCCCTTGTGCTACTACAGCTGTGACTCTACCTGTATTATCTGATAAATCTATAGCACTAGTTCCACGGGTCCATTTATTACCATCTGCATACTGTACATTTTCTCCATAAGTAGCAGTGTACTCTAGAACTTTCGGATTAGTTGCTGAAGCTTCAGTAGGAGTATCCTTAATTCCTGGTGCAGCATCATCTGAAGAATAACCATCTTGGAAAATGCGATCTTTATCAGAAGTTCCATCGTTTAATTTCAGAGTTTTAATCTTACCACTATTATCTTTAGCAGTTAAAACAACTTTAATCTTGTCGCCTGCGAAGACTTCGTAACCACTGACTCCTGGACGAACATTATTCTTGATCGTTTGTTTTTCCCATAGGCCAGTCTTATCGTTCTTGACATAAAGTTCAAAGGTAGCTTCTGGACTTTCAGTTTCCTTGGTAATCGTCTTCGTCGTTGTAGCTGAAGTCAAGGTTTCAGTTCCACCACCCGGTAGACTGACTGTCTTCTCTTGCTTAACGGTTACATCACCTGTCGGAAGAAGACCATTGTTGCCGTCGTATGCGTCTTGCAGTTTTGCAGGTTCAAAGGTTACGCTTGTTTCATTGTCCTTAGCTGTCTTCTGGAAGGTATGTCCAGCTAAAGTTAAGGTTACAAGAGCTCCAGGTGTGACATTCGTAACAACGATCGAACGTTGTGGCAAACCACCTGTTTCATTTGTAGAACCAACTGAAATAGCTGGCGCTTGCGGATTTACCTTAATAGTCACATCAACTGTTCTACTATTTCCAGGAGCTCCACTATAGGAACCTTGCGGTAGAGTGACTGTAACTTTTTTCGTATAAACCCCAGGGTTTGCCAACATAGCATCATCAGGAACCACAACCCAACTAAATGTAGTCCCTGATGGGAAAGCAATATCAGAATTTGAATTCTTCAGTGCATTTTCTGGATTAGCAATGATATCAGCTAATGGTGTCTTATCACCTACCGTTGTCACATAATCTTGTTTAGCTACAGGATCAACGACTGTATAGTCAAAGCTTGTCTCACTTGTCAAGGCTGGATTGCTAGAAGATACCGTACCAAAACGACCGTTTGGATAAGAAGCAATGACTGTATAGGTTGTACTGTGACTCTTGGCATCTGAGCCAGTCGTATTCCATACATCATGGAAAAGCTGTGTGCCAACAGGAGTAACAATCTCAGTTCCTTGGTTATTGACTCTATACTTATAAGACCATTTTGCTATTCCAGATAAACCTGTGTCTCCTAGGTTTGTATATTGTTGGATTGTTCCACCAATATTATTCGCCCAGTCTCCTCCAGTAACTTTATCACCAGGGAGATCTGACTTGAAGGCATAGAACTTACCTGTCACACCATTGTGAGTTTTGGTTTCAACTTTTGGATAAACTTTGTAGTTATAGGATAGATCCGTTGTAGAACCATCTGGATGAGTGACAGTCAATACAGCTGCACCGCTGCCATTATGGTCTCCAGCTTCAAATGTCGGTGCCTTCTTCCAGCTGACCGTAGTTCCTGTAGGAAGAGGTTGAGCCCCAACTGCACGTACAAAGTTTGCTGGGGTGAGGTTTGCTAAAGTTTCATTGCTAACAGCATAGAAAGTATCCGCTACTTTCTCAACTCCATACTTCACTTTTGGTGCAACAGTATTCGTTGTGCCATCTTTGTAGGTAATCGTTACAGTACCATCGGTAGCAATACTATAATCGCTAATGCGGTTGGCTACCTGAGGGTTTGCAGTTTTCACTGCATCAAGAATCTTGGTGCGTTCATCATTTGTCAACGCATTTGGATTGGCAACTGCAATGGCGTTAGTAGGTTGAGCTCCTGGGAATTTATCACTCAATTTCCCTTGTGCTACAATGAATGTTTCTGATTCTAGCTCATTACCACTCAAATCTCTTGAAATGAATTTACGTGTCCAAAAATTACTTGATGACCAAGTTCTGGTGTCATTATATTTACCAGTAATTTCAATCTTCGCAGGACTTGCGTCGGTAGCTACAGTAGTAGTTCCTATACTATTTATAGTACCACCCGATGCATAGTTTGAATCAATAAAGTTTGTCTGTGGTGATCTGTTATCAGAAACCTCAAACTTGTTAATCTTTCCGCTATTATCCTTAGAAGTAGCAACTACACGATAATCATCACCTGCAAAGATTTCATATCCAGCTGGTTTTCCTTGGATAATTGTCTTTTTAGAAACTGTAGTCCAAGTACCTTGTGCATTTTTAACCTCGATAGTATAACTAATAACTGGTTTTTCAGTTTCCTTGGTAATAGTTTTAGTCGTTGTAGCTGACTCCAAGGTTTCGTTTGCGCTAGTACCTGGATTTTGGAAAACCTTACTTTGTTTAACAGTTACGTTACCTGCTGGAAGAAGACCGTCATTTCCATCATAGGCAGCCTTCAAATCTGTCGCAGTAAAGGTTACACTTGTGTCATTATTCCCCGCTGTCTTAGGGAATGTATGTCCATTTAATGTCAGGGTAACAAGTGCACCCGGCGTCACATTGGTGACTGTAATTCCTTTATTTGGAAGACCACCTGTGTTAGTTACCTGATCATCTGCGATTTGTGGTGCTTGAGGATTGACCTTGATAATTACTGGAACTGGTCTGTTATTTCCCAAAGCTCCACTGTATGAACCTTGTGGAAGTGTAATTCTCACATTTCTAGTGTAAAATCCTGGATTTGCTACTGTAGCATCATCAGGAGTTTGATCCCAACTATAGGTTGTACCAGAAGGGAAAGTAACATTAGTAGTCGAATTCTTCAGTGCATTTCCTGGATTAGCAATGATATCAGCAAGTGGAGCCTTATCACCCGCAGTAGTCACATAGTCTTGCTTAGCCACTGGGTCAACTACTGTATAGTCAAAACTGGTCTCACTTGTCAAGGCTGGGTTGCTAGAAGATACAGTACCATAACGTCCATTTGGATAAGTAGCAACTACAGTATAGGTCGTACTATGGCTCTTGGCATCTGAACCAGTAGTGTTCCACACTTCTTGGAAACGTTGTGTGCCGACAGGAGTAACAGTCTCAGCTCCTTGGTTATTGATTTTATATTTATAGGACCATTTTGTTCCAGCTAATGCTGAGTCTCCTAGGTTTGTATACTGTTCAATCGTACCACCGATGTTGTTGGCCCATCCTCCTCCTGTAACTCTATCACCAGGTAGGTTTGACTTGAAGGCATAGAACTTACCTGTCACACCATTGTAGGTTTTGGCTTCAACTTTCGGATAGACCGTATAGTTGATGGTTACATCCGAAGTTGAGTTATCAGAGTAGGTAACACGTGCTTGAGCTGTTTGTGCCCCAGTTGCACTAGTAGAGATTGGTGTTAGCCAAGAAATCCTATATCCAGTTACAGCTGGTGTTGAGCTATCAACTGGATCGATAGTCACAAAATTATTTGCATTAGCAAGATCTGCGGTAGTTTCCCCCTGAACAGCGTAGACAGTTGGAACCTTTGCAGTTGCATTATAAAGTTCATTTTGTCTGATTTTATGGAAGGCATAGGTAATTCCTTGTTTTCCTTCAAGAACTCTAACAGTATTGCCCGAAACGTATCCTTTGGCAGTAGCAACGTTAGTTGCCTTCAACTGATAACCATCAATGTTCAAATATTGTGAAAGATCTACAGTTGTTCCTGGAAGTTGTTGGATAAACACCTCATCCTTACCAGGGATTTCCTCTCCAGTATCTGCATCGATGAAATTAACTGTAACATAGGCACCACGAGCAGAGTATTCAAATTTTTCTAGTCTGAATTGTTGCAAGTTATATGCAGAACCAGTAGAAGCAAAAATAGCCAAGGCTAGCTCTTCAGGATATCCAGCGTTTGATAATAAACTATTGAAAGTATTTTGGTACTTAAGTGCATTAGTATCTGGATTTCCCCATACATTCGCATCACTCATCAGTGCCAGTTTGTCTGATTGCAGGTTCATAGACCATGTTTGACCATTGTAGGTAACCGTCATTTCTTTCGTTCTACCGTCGTAGGAAACTTGGTAATCTTTCAGAGAATTATCCGTTGGATTTTGAGCCAATTTTGAAAATGTACGTATTACTGGATAGACGGTTCCTCGTGCCCCAGCATTGTTACCATTATAGTTATAGATAAAACCACCAAAGGCGCCACCACCACCTACACTTCCGGGATCAGAAGATGCTTTATCAATAGGATTAGTTCTACTAGTATTGTGATAGGTATCAAGCTTAAAACCAAAGGAACCCTTGAGGTTGTCTCCTCCCATACCGAGAGATCCACCAGCACCATTATGATTTTTACCACCATTACCGATGACACCCGGTTCGGCTGTTGAAAACACTGCAGCAATCCCATCACCACCATAGTGACCATTAGTATGACCTTCATAAGAATCTCCAAGATTGATCTTACCTGTCAGAGTGAAACTCTCAGTCATATCTATCTTAGTTTTCAATGTATAGGAACCAGCTTGATTACCAGTGTTTTGTGTTAAGGTTACTGTACCACCACTTAGATTTGCATTCCCTGATGTTTTAAAGTAGTTTGCTTGGTTTTTATTGGTTACAACCAACTTAGCTCTTGGGTTGTAAATCGCATTTCCTAAAGAAGCATTTGTGTTATAAGGGATCCGCAAGTCATTTGAAGAAGTCAAAGCTTGACCATTACGGTAGTCACGCGCTCCAGAGCTTGCACGAAGAACTGTGTTGACCACAGTATTACGTGTTCTAGTAGCCTCAGAGATAAGGGTGTTAAGGTCAGCGTTAGGATCTGCCAAAGCATTTTGAATCGCTTCAATCGTAGCTTTTCCTTTTAGAAGCGCACTTTCAGCCCCCTCACGATTTCCCAGACGACCGAGATAGGTTCCAATCTCATCTGAAAGACTCTTGAGTTTTTTCTCTTGCTCTGCTCGTTTTTTGTCAGTTTCAGTCGCAGTTACTAACCCTGTCGCTGCTGTTGTTAACATATCAGCAGTATTGCCATTGACTTTATCAGAAACACCTGCGCTTGCTGAAGCAGTATTCAAGTTAGCTGGAGTTGACTTATAGGTAATTGTAGCACTATCTTTATTCGCCACTACTTCCTCAACCTTAGAAGTTTCATCAGTAGCACTCTTACTTGTTGAGTTTGTGGCAACAGAACTAGTAGAACCAGTTTCTGAGAGGCTTTCTGATCTTGTAAGTGACTCAGAGGTACTGCTTGAAGTTGAAATTGAGGTTGAAGCTGAGGTAGATGCTGAAGTTGACATAGAGGCAGAGGTTGAAGCTGACTCTGACGCAGATGTACTTGCAGACACTGATGAAGACAAGGACTCTGATAACGATTGACTTTCAGAGACTGAAACACTCTCACTAATAGACTGAGAAGTCACATCTGAAGCTGGAGTTTCTTGATTTTCTTGCCCAACTGACCCTAGAACTACTTTATCCGTAGTAACGAGCGTACCATCTGTCTCAATAACTTTTTCAACAGCAGTTTGCTCATTAGCATGGACCTGTGTTTGAACGATAGCTCCACCACCGATAACCGAACCAGCTGCTACTATCCCCTTAAGAACATCGATTCCTGTCAATGGTGTGGAAGAACGCTCTTCAACAACTTCTGTTGAAACTTGAGCAGTATCGACACCACCACGAATGACTTTAAATAAACCAAAGAGGGAGGTAGAAGCACGTAACCAGTGCTTCCCAGACTTGATTAACTTAAATCTTGTAACACGGTCTGTCTCTCTAAATTGACCTTCATTTCTTTTAAAAAACATGTAAATACCTTCCATTTTTCTTTCAATTATAAAAATTGAGGTTACCTTTTATTCTACCATTTTTTAACTAATTTTTCCATTTGTTTCAGATAAAAATTAGAAAGAAAACGTTATTAATTTAGTCATTTTATCTAATTTTCATAAAGAATATGAAACTATCTTTACGAGATGATATCCTATTAACAATTTGAGCTATTTAAATTATCAAAATGATGCTTTCTATTTTTATTAGCACTTTACATAGTTAGTAGAAATGATGGAATTTCTTTGAAAATTTCAAAGGGTGGATACATATTTTTTCAAGCGTACTGAAGATTCCTGAATTTTATAACAAAAAGAAAACTCTGCTGACTAGATTTAAGAATTACCTCAAAAATTTAGCAAGATTGTAAAAATTAAATAAGATTAGCATAAACATAAAAAGCATCAAAATTTTGATGCTTTCTTTTTAAACTCCAAGTTAAATGTCAGGGTAATTTTTTGAAATAAGACTCCTAAGTTCTTCAAGCTCTTCTTGAACTGTTTTTGTTGATTTCAAAACCATATCTTGTTTTTTCTTGCCATTCTTACGGATATAACAAAATTGATAATTTTTTTCGAAAACAAAGACTTATTAATCTTCGTTTCTACAAGATAAAGATGGTCTACATCTCTTAGAACTAAAGCTTGCGTTGCGTTATACTTTTTTCCTTAAACATAAGCGTCTCCTTTAGTTTGAACATTAAATTATATCAAAATTGATCAGTTTTTAAAATACATTTTTTAGATTGTTAATTTCCTATCTAAAAAAGAGTTTGAGAAATTCCCAAACTCTACTATTTTTTGATTTTATTTTCTAGCTATCTTTTCATCTTCTTCTAGTTGCTTAACCAATTGATCAACGCTATCAAATTTTACCATATCACGGATACGGTTCAACCAGGAAACGATGACAGTTTCTCCATAGATATCGTCAGAAAAATCAAAGATATGAACTTCAAAACGCTCTTCCTCGCCATCAAAGGTTTCATTTTTACCTAGACTCGCCATACCACGATAGACTTTTCTTTGAATTTCAACGTCAACGGCATAAACACCATCAGCTGGCATATATGTCCGATCCAAGTTGACTAGATTAGCTGTCGGGAAGCCAATAGTTCGACCTCGAGCATTTCCGTGAACCACTACACCTCTCGTTGGTAAAGGAAATCCCAAAAGTTTTCCTGCTTCTTTTACATCTCCTTCTAGAATGGCTTGGCGGATACGCGTTGAACTAATTTTCCCCTTTTCATCCTCAACTGGTGGAACAATAACCACTTCACCATGGAAGAGTTCTTTTAAATCCTCAGCTGTTTTTCTATCTGAACCAAGAGTATAGTCAAAACCAACTACAATTGTATCTGCCTTTGCTTCCTTGACATAGGTATCAATGAATTCTTGGGCAGTCATATTTGCTACTCGACTAGTGAAATCCATCAAATACAAACTCTCAACTCCAGCTCTCTTCAATCTACGCTCACGTTCACTAGCATACAAAATATGCAATAAGTGTTCAGGTGAGTATTGATTCAGAGTTAGTTTAGGTGATTCGTTAAAAGTTACTAGAGCTACTCCCTGGCGCTTTTCAGCAGCAATGTTAGAAGCTATTTCAAATAATTTTTGATGTCCAAGATGAACTCCATCAAAATAACCAAGTACAAGGACGTTTGGTCCTGGTGTTGCAATATCTTTTTCTGTTTTAATAGGTACTGTAATAATCATAGTATTTATTATACCAAAAAAATGGCGCTTTCAAAACAATTTAGACTGAATTCAGCATATAAAACTTAGATCAAACTTTCTTTGACTTCATTACGGAGTTGCTCTAGACTATCAATACCATATTTGTCCATGACTTTTGGTAGATTTTCGATAATATCTGGACAAGCATATGGATTGGTAAAGTTTGCTGTACCGACTCCGATAGCTGATGCACCAGCCAGATACATTTCTAAGGCAGCTTCAGCTGAATCCACTCCTCCCATACCAATGATTGGAAGCTTAGTTGTTTGAGCTACTTGACGGATTAGTTTTAGGGCTACCGGAAATACTGCAGGTCCAGACATGCCACCTGTCCCATTTGCAATAATCGGCTTTTTAGTTTTGAGATCAAAACGCATCCCTACAAGGGTATTGATCATGGTGAGTCCACTAGCTCCAGCATCTTCTGCAGCCTTAGCAATGGTTACGATATCAGTAACACTTGGAGTCAATTTGACGTAAACGGGCACTTCTGATGCTTCTACGGCAGCCTTCACCACATCATGGGCCAACTCAGGATCTTGTCCAATTAAAAGTCCATGATTCCCATGATCAACGTTAGGACAAGAGATATTGAGCTCAATGGCTTTCACGTTAGTTGCCTTAGAAAATCCATGAGATACGGCCGCATATTCTTGTTTTGAAAAGCCAGCAACATTGGCGATAATGGGAAGATTTGGATATTCTCTTTGAAGCCAAGGTAATTTTTCAGAGAGAACGACTTCTAAACCAGGATTTTGTAAACCAATGGCGTTTAGCATACCTGCAGGTGTTTCAGCCACTCGAGGAGTTGGATTACCAAAACGTGGTTCAAGGGTTGTAGCCTTAATCATGATAGAGCCCAAGAGGTCCAAATCATAGTATTTGGCATATTCTTGACCGAATCCAAAACAGCCTGAAGCAGGAATGATGGGATTCTTTAATTCTAAACCTGGTAGAGAAACTTGTAATCGATTTGTAGTCATGACACTCTCCTTATAAAACAACAGTTCCTGTTTTAAATACAGGCCCATCTTCACACACACGTTGACTAACTGTTTCGCTATCTGGTACTTTCAATACGCAAGCGTAGCAAGCCCCCATGCCACAAGCCATACGAGATTCTAGGGATAGGTAAGCTCTGGGATGGTCGTAAAATGTTTGATTGATGTATTTCATCATACCAGGCGCACCGCAAGAGTAGATGGCATCAAATTCTGTGTCAAATTCCTTAATCACTACCGATACATTTCCTTTAATACCATAAGATCCATCATCAGTCGTTACAAAGACCTGACTAAATTTGGATAATTCATCTTCCAAAATAACGGCATCTTTAGTAGCAAATCCTAGAACTGTTGTGACATCTACACCACGTTCATCTAATTGTTTAGCTACTTCAAGCAAAGGAGGCACACCAATTCCTCCACCGACTAGGAGAACACGACTCTGCTTGTCTAAATCAGATAAGTTAAAGCCATTTCCTTGAGGTCCCATAACATCTAAGCTATCACCTGTTTTTAAGGTTGAAAAAATCGCCGTACCAGAACCTTCGATACGATAAATAAGATGGCATTGTTTATTAGCCTTATCTATAGACGAGATTGAAATCGGACGACGCAAAAGATGGGCATCATCAGGTACACGCAAATGTAGAAATTGTCCAGCTTTCATAGCTTCAACCATTTCTCCTTGAAGTACGAGTTCAAAGATTGCTGGTGCGATTTCCTTTTGAGACACTACTTTCATGTTTTCCAAGCGAATAGCACCCATGCGTTTTTTACAATTTGGATTCATACCGTTTCCTCCTTAAATTTTAAGGGGTTCAGAAAAAGAAAAACCTTGCAATCGCAAGGTTTCAGTAAGATACTTACAGAAAAGAATCAAATAAACTTTGTTTATTCGAAGTTTGTGTAATCTATTTTCTATCTGACACCTTGTGAGCCTCTCTGGACTTCCCTTAAAGGTTAAATTTTTACTAGTATACTGTATCAACCCTAAAAAGTCAAGCAAAAATAGGTAAGGTGTCTGACGTATTTTAGTTTACCTATTTTTGTGAAGAGAGAATCTTCTCCAATTTTTGATAATCTTTGACACTGTCGATTTCGTAGATAGAATTTTCTTCCAATTCCTCTACGTAAACATCTAGTTCTTTGATGTTATCTTTGACCATGTTATCCCAGTAGAGATCTACAAATTCACCGCTTGCATAAGCCTCATCGATAAATCCAACAATCTTTTCAGCTGTTGGAGCATCCCAGAATGAAACTCCACTCAGGATGCGACCATTCTTACTATCAACGATGATATCTTGAACTTTGTAATCTTCTCCGTAAACTAGGAACCACTCATTATCACAATCTTCACGATAAACACTGAAATAAGTTGAACGCTTGATATCATTACGGAACATATTCTTGAAAAGATAGTTATCCGCATCGATAACATAGCTGTTAGCCAACTCTTCTTTTACCAAGTAAAGTGAGTAAAAATTATTGTAATCAGCATACTTATCGTTGAAGACCAAACGAACTCCATACTTCTCTTTAAGGTAATCGAATTGTTCTTTCAAATAACCTACAACGATGATAATATCATTAATACCACGTTCTTTTAAAAATTCAATTTGATATTCAACCAAAGGTTTTTGATTAACTTTAACCAAGGCTTTGGGAGTATTTTCTGTCATGGGTCTCAAACGAGTTCCCAAACCAGCTGCTAAGATAATCGCTTTCACGCGCTTTCTCCTTTATTCTTTAATAATAATGTAAACACCAGCCATTACGATAAGTGAAGTAATGATGGTTAGTAAATTAAGGGGCGACCCCAAGAAAATTGCTGCAAACAAAACAGTCCATACTACATAACTGACATTTAGACCAGTTGCCTTTGCTGGTTGCAATCGATTGATAGCAATGTAGTAGGCAAGGTAAGAAATCATATCAAACGCTGCAAAGACAATCAATAGACCGAACAATTGGCCATTTGCCACTTCTGCAAATGAATGATGTGTAAAGAGTACAATGACTAAATAAGACAAGAAGGATGTGACTTGTCGAATCAAGAGGGCTTCAATTTCACTGAGATCACTTTCCATAGCAAAAGAGCTAAGAACACTTTCGCTTCCCCAAGCAAGGGCACATATCAAGGCACAAAGAATGCCAATATAGAAAGAATTCACTTGCTCTGCTTTATAGGTCTGAGCAATAATCCCAGCAATGATTAGAAAGATACCAAAAATTGTATTTTTGGAAATCTTGTGCTTCAAAAAGAAGAAGGCAAGCAAGACTGAAACAGCAGGATAAATCGCCGAAACAGACGATGCTAGAGAACTTCCAATATACTTAACTGCATAAAGGTTGGCCTGCATACCAATCGGTCCTGCCAGTAAAGCACCAATAATAACACTGACATTTCGAATATTCAAGAAGATTGAAAAACGTACTTTTCCTTCCTTAACTAGAAGAAAACCTAGTAAGATAAAAATACTGAGAAAGTCGTGTGCTGCTGCTACTACAAAGGGCGATAAATCCGTGAATATTGAAAAGATATAAGCACTAATAGTTAATCCTAATCCCCAGAACACACCTGATAGTAGCCCAAAAGAAACTCCATTTTTAGCCTTCATTAGAACCTCCCATATAATCCAATTCCTTCACAGCTCTATTGTAACGAGAGATTCCATAATCTCCGAAATCTGCACCATTTTCTTCTTTGTAGATAGTCCAGAGACTCCAAATAATATCTTGCAATATTTTGTAGATACGAATTTTCTCTCTAGAAACGGGAGTCTTATCACTCTCATAATGACTTAGGAAGTCTTCTTCCTCTGCACTTGTAAATTCAGATTCTAGGAAGAGGGCTGCCAAATCCCACATAGGATCATTCATAGATGAATATTCCCAATCAATGAGATAAAGATGTCCATCTGATCCTTCAATAAAGTTTTCAGGGACCAAATCAATATGACACGATTTCTTATCCATTCCAATTTCTTCAAGTTGGTCTTTCAGAGAAAATACAGATTTTCTGACAACTTCATAGTTCGGATAGGAAATCTCCCCTTGAATCAATGATTCATATTTTTTAATTTCCTCAAAAGGAGCAAACTCTCCTTTTAATTCTTTACCCGAAGCATGAATCGTTTGTAAAATTGGAGCTATCTTCTCAAATTTAGTTTTAATGGTAGTTGAATCAAGTGTCTCTGCATTTTCGATGTATTGATTGACCTTGATACCTGCTTCGATATCAAAAAGATAATTTTCTACATCTAATTTCAAATCCTTCAACAATTCAAGATTGAACTTTTCATTCTGGCGGTTGATTAATTTATCTGTACCTTTTCCGAAAAACTTAACGATATACTGATTTGAGCTTGTTTTGACCAAGTAGTTTTGATTGGTCATACCACCTAATTGTTCAACGCTCAGAATATCTTCATCAGTTGATAGTAAAGAGGTAAGTTTTTCCTTAATATTTTTTTCCACAATCGTCCTCCATTAGACTTCCCACTTAAAGACTGTCTTAAATGCGGTATTTAAGTCAGTTGCAAAAACTCGGTGAATATCTTTGATTTCTCTGACTGGTTCTTCTAAATAAATGATATTTTTCAAACGATTGGCAAATCTCTTAATCTCCATCATTTGGATAGCTTTTTCAAAGTCAACACGTCCTGAACGTGAAGAACCTACCAGTAACAAACCTTTTTCCAATGAATCTCGAGTATTGATATTTACCTTGTACTCACTAACACCCATCATCAAAATGGTTCCCTGTGGTTTGATGTAACGAATGAGATCATTAATAGCAGGTCCGCAGCCATCACCACCACAACATTCAAAACCATGGTCAAAACTTAAATCTTCTGGAATACTGTCCGTAATGTAAAGCTCTTTTGCAAATGAAAAGAGTTCAAGTTTCTCCCAATGACGACCAATAACAATAATCTCTGCTTCAGGCAAGGTATAGTTGATAATATTTGCCATTACAAAGGCTAGACTACCATCACCAATAACTGCAATACGCTGACGTCTGCTATGTGAAACCGTCAAGAAGCGATTCATAGCGTGCATGCCCACACTGACAAACTCAGTAATTGCAGCTACTGTATCTTCGATGTCCTCGTAAGCTACCACACGATCCTTAGGTAAAGAAACAAATTCACGCATAAAGCCATCATAACCACTAGACAAGAAATAAGTTCCTGTCATATAGTTTTCATAAAATTCCTCATCACTCTGCATAGGTGGTTGATTGGGAATCATGACAACCTTCTGGCCAACTTTGTAGGTACCTGTGGGATCAGAAATAACAGTCCCACAAGACTCGTGAATCATAGCCATTGGAAGCTTTTTAGATAATATTTTTGGATCACGTTTTCCTTGATAGTAACGTTGATCTGCATGACAAACCGCCATAAAGTTTGGTCGAATAAGGATATGATTCTCTTGATCAATCTCCTCTTCTTGATATTTGATATTGATAAACTTTGGTTTTGTCAGTTGATAAATTTGATTAATCATGTTTTTAGTCTTTCTCAATCATGCTTTTAGCAATCTTCAAGTCTGTAACTGTTGTGATTTTTAGATTTGAGTATTCACCCTTAGCTAAGGCTACATCTTTGCCCTTAATGACAAAGATCTTACATGCATCTGTTAAAATTTCTTTTTCTTCTGCTGATAATGAACCATACAAATCAATAAAGTCTTTACAACGGAAGGTTTGTGGAGTCTGTCCTTGGTAAAGATGTGCACGATTTGGAATATCTGTAATGAACTGACCATTTGTACTTTCAACGATGGTATCAACTGCTTCAACCACGGTATCAACAGCATCATGGTTTTTAGCGAGTTCAATATTGTCTTGAATCATTCGAAGAGTGATGAAAGGACGAACTGAATCATGCGTCACCACAATATCATCTGCTGTCAGTGGACGGTAAGCATCAATAGCTTCAATAATTTTTTCAATACTAGAATTACGATCCGCACCACCTTTGGTGATGATAATACGATCCTTGTGAAGTGGTAGGAATTTTTCAACTAAATCTTCTGCGTGTGTAACCCAGTCACCATGAACTCCAACTACAATCTTTTCAATACTTGGTTCCAAAACAAATTTTTCGATAGTATGAATCAAGATTGGGCGATCGCCCAACTCAAGAAATTGTTTGGGTAAATTACTAATCCCCATGCGCGTGCCAGTTCCACCTGCTAAAATTCCAGCGTAGATCATTTTAATACTCCTTTAGTTTGTTCTAAAAATCTCATTCTTTACCATTATATCACAACCTAGCCCTTTATCGAAATAAATACTAGGATTCTCTAGTCAGAAAGAGGGTTGTTACATACTTTTTGGGAAGGTATCTTGAATGATAAAAAGTAGGTTTTCAAATCCATCTTTCCATTAATATAGAGTTCTTTAGAATAGTATAGAAAACTTAAAGAAATCTTAAAATGAATTAAGATAGAAAAAGAGTACTAAAATTAAAAATAGACTTTTCTAGTTAAAATTGTTAAAATAATAGGGAAAATAAAAGAAAAGGAAGCCATACACCACCATGATGAATATGCAAAACATGATGCGCCAAGCTCAAAAACTTCAAAAACAAATGGAGCAAAGTCAGGCTGAACTTGCTGCTACAGAATTTGTTGGCACTTCTGCTCAAAACCTTGTAACTGCAACATTGACGGGAGATAAGAAGGTCACAAAAATTGATTTCAATCCTGCGGTTGTTGACCCTGAAGACATCGAAACTCTTTCTGACATGACTGTTCAGGCAGTGAATGCAGCTCTTGAACAAATCGATGAGGCAACTAAAAAGAAACTCGGTGCTTTTGCAGGAAAATTACCATTCTAATAGCATAAAAAGAGGCTGAATTCAGCCTCTTTTGTCTTATCTAAAAAGTAAAGAATTCCGTTGCCTTCTTTAAAAGTAAATCGGCGTATTCTGGGTCTTCCTGGGCAGTTTCAAGTTCTTCTTGTACCATTTCCAAATTATCCGTAATCATGCCATCTACTCCCAAACGTAGGGATTTATCAAAGGATTCCGAACTATTGATTGTCCATACATAGAGTTTTTGTTTTGTATTCCAAAGCTTGGTTACAAAATATTCATCTAAGGTAGAATATTCCATGGTATAACCTGTAGCATTCGTTCTTGGAAAAACGGAATTGTAGGGCAGAATGAAATAGACTGGAATTTCCTTATCATACTGAGTTACTTTTTCAATAACATGATAATCCAAAGATTGCATCTGATGCCCATAGACTTTGATCTTTGCCCCATATTGATCTAGAAAATGATCCATCATTTGAGCACTATCTTTTCGACTTGTTTTTATTTCGATCAGCAATTTCTGATGAAGGTCATTGGCACGATTTATATAATCATCAAAGCTGGATATTTTGGTCTGATAACCATTTTCATAAATATCTAATTGCTTCAACTCATCTAAAGTTAAGTCTTGCGGTGTTACATTTAATCCCGCTAAACTTTTTAGGTTAGCATCATGCATCATGACAAACTGACCATCCTTAGTTTCTTGTACATCCATCTCAACTAAATCTGGTTTTAACTGAGCTGTTTTTTCTAAGGATTCAACTGTATTTTGGACACCATTTCCATTTGAGACACCTCTGTGAGAGATGACAAGTGGAGGGTTGACTACGGGTGCTTCTAGATAAACATAACCCTCAATCGCAAAGAAGACACTGGCGCCCCCCATTACACCCCATCTCATGAGATGATCTTTCTTTCGTCTTGGCATAATATCCAACTCCTCACCAGTTAAAAAGGAGGTAAACTTAACCAAGAAGTAAGTCAAAGCCATATAGTGGATATTTTTAATCAATATATAGTTCGAAATAGCAAGAACCAATGATTCTCGATGTGTGAGACCATCCACTAAAGACTGTATCAACAATAGAGGTATTAAAAGCAAATAGAAGAAAAGATTTGTTTTGACAAGAATTAGAAAAAGATGCCAAGCGTAAAACCAAAAATGATTCCTGGTTTTTTCTAGACTGTAGACTACAGCATCCTTGACTGTCATCTTATCATAAAAAATTTTCGGAAGGGCAAACATCACTCTTACAGAGATGTAGAGAAATAGGATACTTAAGATAAAAATAGATAACCACCACATCCAGTATTTATCTTCCATATAGGTCTGAATAAACTCAGGTATCACTATTTTATTAAAATAATAAATTTTAAAAATTTTCCTGATAAACGGAAAAATCATAGCGATATAAACGAAGATAAACAAAGCCTTAGAAAGAGTCAGACGTTTCATGAAGGCTATACTTTCACGAAATACCTTGCGACTATATTCAATCAAGGTTCGTTTCTCATGATAGAGAAGGTGCCGAGCCCCAATGAAGAGAAGACTAATTTGAAAATAAGCTACTAAAAGGTTAATGGCTATTAAGATTAAAAAACCAAAGCTGACTAAAGGCGCATGTTTTAAAATTTCAAAAACATTGTTATAGGAAATAAACAAATAGCCCGTCTGACTTAGTAAAAAGCCTGCTATCAATGAGTTCAATGGCAACCAAATATAATCTACCAGCATGAAGATTAGAAAAAATAGAAAGAGGATTTTATCCAGATTCAGGTAAATCTTTTTAAATCCCAATTTTTTAGGTTTTTCAGGTTTCATAAAACCTCCTAATCAAACAGCTGTGATAAATCTAAACCACCGAAAGGATTAGAGTTTAGACTACTCTTGGAGTCCAGTAAGATTCTACTTTCATCAGATTCTAGGAAAGCTTCATAAACACGCGCAGTCATTCGCGCATCCTCTAAACTGTTATGAGATTGGCCCTTGAATCCTAGAAATTCAGCCACAGTCTGTAACTTGAGATTTGCAATACCATGAAGATCAGAACTGCGTCGCTCAAAAGCTTCATCATAGAGATCAACTAGATATTGGCTACTATAATCCAAACCATGTTCCAACAAAATCGGTAAATCACTCTTGGCTGCATTGTATCCAACAAGGGGTAATTCGCCTACAAAATCTTGAAAATTCTTAAGAACTTCCTCCACCATCGGTGCATCTTTCAAGGTTTCAGAAGTGATACCCGTTAAACCGTTTATAAAACTTTTCAATGGTACATCTGTATGAACATAAGAGTCAAAAGCTCCAATTTCTTCACCATCTTTAAAACGGACAGCAGATACCTGAATCAAGTGAGTTTTATCTTGGTGTTCATTAAATTCCAAATCAAATGAAATATAATCTCTTATTTTTTCCATTTTATCCATCCCTTACTGTATGTGTAAAAAGAAACTACTTGGTTATACCTAGAAACCAAGCAGTTTTTTCTTATCCTCCAAATAAGCGAGCAAAGAAGCCTTTCTTCGTTGCTTGTACTTCTTGCTTAGCCTGATCCAACTCCAACTGAAGGTTTTCTTGGTCCTTCATGGCTTGTAGGGTTAACTGTTGTTGTTGATCCAATTGCTTATCTTTTTCTGCGATTTGACGGTCTTTAACACGCATCTGTTCATCTTTTTCAGCTAACTGTTTGTCTTTGGCTTTTAATTGCTCATAAAGACGGATGATTTCAGCATTCTTTTCATCAACAAGAATCTCCATTAACTCACGTTGCTTCACATCATCACTAACAGGTTCATCTTCAAAAATGGTTTTTTTGTAGATTTCTTCAAGCTTAATCAAGCCACTGCGAGTTACCACAGTGACTCCTTTATCATTTTTAGTCGTATCTTCTTCAGGTAATTCCTTGACACGGTTATTGATTGCTTGGCGGGACAAGCCCAAGACCTCAGCAATCTCACTAACAGTCATCTCAATACTCATAATATCCTCTGAAAGTTTTCTAGCTTTTCTTTATTTAAATATTATCATAAGCAAGCAAAACTGTCAAATATCACTGTATTTTCAACCCTTTTTCGAAATAATTTTTCTTCTAAACTAGACTGTCTATCAGCTTTTTTAAACTAAACATCAGTTTGCAATTTTTCCACCAGCTCTAATCAATTGAAAACCTTTCTTGGTTTATAAAGAGTATCCCGTTTCTCTAAAATGGCTAATAACTTATCACCTTCAAAACCAGCCAATTCCTTCTCAGTTTGCTCCAATTCAATAAAGCGACCAAAACGCACTTCTTCTGCTTGTTCTGGAGTCAAATAAACCTTAACTAAGTCACCTGTTCCAATCTCTAATGGATGAAGAAAGTCTAACTCACCAGCTTGAACCTTTTCCTCAATTTCATTCAAGGTCAAAGCATCATCTAACTGCAAGCCTGCAGCGCTTGTTCGTGTTAAATGAGACATATGAGCTGCATAGCCAAGTTTTTCTCCCAAGTCAACTGACAAGGTACGGATATAAGTCCCTTTGCTACATTTTACACGGAAACTAAATCGAGCAAGATTCTCCACATAGGAAATGGAACTGGTTCTTTCGAAACTATAAATCGTCACCTGACGTTCTGGACGCTCTACTTCTTGACCAGCACGCGCATACTCATAGAGTTTGCGACCATTAACCTTGATAGCAGAGTACATAGGAGGAACTTGTGTGATCGGCCCAGTCAGACTAGCAATGGCTTCATCGACAAGCTTTTCATCCAAGGGGGACAAAACGGGTGTCTCTGCAACGACTTCCCCACTAGCATCTTCGGTGGTTGTAGAATAGCCCAGAGTAATTTCACCCTCGTAAATCTTACCTTCGTCCTGCATAAACTCCACCATGCGAGTCGCCTTCCCTACAGCAATGGGTAAAACGCCCACAACATCAGGGTCTAGCGTCCCACCGTGACCAATCTTCTTGGTTCCCAAAATCTTTCGCAGCTTAAAAACTGCATCATGCGAGGTCATTCCCGATTCTTTTTTTAAATTGATAATACCGTTCATTTATTAACTTTCTAAAAATACTAAAACTCTTTTTTGGAAATCCTTATTCTGTTCATAGAGTGCATGTCCACACCCTAGTAAAATAATCAGTTGGCTACCTCTGATATGATGATGCAATCCAAACGAACCATCTACGCCAAGAACATCATCTTTTTCTGCTCCAATGATTAACGTAGGGCAGTTGATTTTTTCCAAAAAATCTAGACTATCATGTTTCAAACAAGATACAGACTGAATATCAATACGTTGTTTATCTTTAATATGACCAAAAATTCCCATTATTCGATAAAGGTATTTAAATTTTCCAAAGGATTTAGTCGTGTAAGAATGACGAGCGATATTAATCATCAGATCTTTATAAGTTCCTGTTTGACTCAAGTTCAGCCAACAACTAATTCTATCCCTACCTAGATTACTTAGTTTTGCAGTTGTAACAGCCAATACTAGCTTTTCAACCTTTTCTGGAAAGTTTACAGCTAGCCATTGGGCAATCATCCCACCTTGTGAAATCCCCATAACATAGGCACTGGTAATATTTAACACCTCCATTGCTTCTGCAACATCTGCTGCCATATCCCGTGTCGTATAACCCCGCCTCAACTCATTAATTCGAGAAAAAACATAAATTTTGTAACGTTCAGCAAGTATACGGTATGTGATTGAAAAAGGCATAGCCATACCTTTAACGGTCTGAAGCCCATCCCCCAATCCTGGTATGATAACGAGAGACTTCTTTCCTTTACCAAAGGTCACATAGTCCATGCTCTTTTCGTTAAAATATAAGGTTTTCCCTTTTGTTGAAGACATTACTTCGTTCCCTCTACTATTTTTTTTTTCATGATTTATTTATGTTGAGTTTTTAAATGCAAGGCAAAGCCGGCAGTCACTTTTTCAAATCCAACTGTCTGATAAAACTGATGTGCAGCATTTCGTTCACCGGTTAATCCACTATTTAGAGCCAGTGCCTTAACTCCTTCTTTTACCGCTTGTTTTTTCAATTCATCGATTAGCCTACTAGCAATTCCTTGTCGTCTTGTTTCTTTTGCAACTGACAAAGCTAAAATACGATAGTAAGATCCATCTGCTTCAAAAAAGAAGAGCTTTGCATAACCTAAGAAACCTAAAATTTCTCCGTTTCTTTCAGCTAGAAGACAGCCATAATGTGGTTGAGAAAGAATTATTTCTAAACGTCGAGACAGCTTAGAAGCGGTCGTTGGATAGCCCAAGTCTTCGTATAAAGACAGTAGGGCTTCAGTATCTTTCATGGTTGCTTTTCGTATCTGCATAGGATCCTCCTATTCCCCCTTCAAGGCATCAAACTTAGCCTTCATTGTTGGATTTTTGCGGGTCAATTTTTTAACAGAAACATCATCTAGCTTATTGTTAGCGAGGCGGAGTTGGTTTTCTGATGTGGTCAAGAATTTCTTAACCTCTTCCATACGCTTAATGGCTTTATCGATTTCATCGATTGCTTTACCAAAATTGGTCGAAGCGGAGTTATAGTTCTTTGCAAAAGCTACTTTGAAGGCATCCAAGTCTTCCTCGAAATGAGTGATATCAATATTTTGTTCACGAACAAGCGCCAATTCCTGCTTGTATTTGAGAGAATTCAGTGCAGCATTGCGCAAGAGTCCAATCAACTGGATAAAGAACTGGGGACGAATGACATACATCTTCTCATATTCGTGACTAACATCGACAATCCCAGTATTGAAGTAGTCGTTATCAGCCTCAAGCATACTTACCAAAACTGCATACTCACAATTTTTCTCACGGCGGTCCTTATCCAACTCTTTGTAAAAATCCGCATTCTTATGTTTCTTCTCTGTTCCGTCTGCTTCATTCTTCATCTCAAACATGATGGAAATGAATTCTAGTCCATTTTCATCAAAATCACGGAAGATAAAATCGCCCTTAGAACCACGTGCTGAAACCTTATTGTCCTTCTCAAAGTAGGCATTTGGAAAGGCAAAACTTCGAACCTTGTTGAATTCACTCTCCGCATAGTGTTCCAAACTTTCACCGATTGCCTTGGTTGATTGTTGCGCCTTGAAATTCTTGTAAAATTCAACCTGTTCACTGGCTGCCTTGAGCTGGGCTTCATAGTTTTGTTTAACAGAAGCTAGAGACAACTCATTTTCTTTTTCTTGTAAGAGGAGCTGATTTTTGACCTGATCACGTTCTTTTTCAAGATCAGAAAGAGTTTTTTGTAGTTGATTTTCATGCTCCAAGCGCAGGGTAGCTAACTGATTCTCCAGTGCTTGGACTTCTTTTTCTTTCTCTAGCAGACTTTGACTAGCAGTTTGCTCCACCTCTTTCTTAGCCAATTCTTTTTCTGTATCAAAGTTGTTAATTTGACTTTGAAGCTGGGCAATTTCTTGGTCTTTTTGAGCCAGTTTTGCCTGTTGTTCATTTAAGGCTTTTTGTTCTACTAATGTCAATTCTTGCTTGATTCGCTCGTGTAATTCTTTGTCAAACTCTACAGTACGAACTTGAGAAATCAATTCTGCATATTGGCTTTCATTAACTGTAAATACTTCGCCACAATTGGGACATTTAATCTCGTTCATGTTATTCCTCTATATTTATCTATTCTACATTCATTATAGCATGGATAAACAAAAAGAAAAAGTTGGAATGAATCCAACTTTTAATCTACGTATGTATCTTCGTTTTTATTTAAGAAGGCGTAAGGTAATCCCATCAGTAGACCACCACCAATAAAGTTACCAATAAAGGTTACACCCCAGTGACGAAGAATATTTCCAATACCGAAGTTTGCGATTGAATCAGCAGCAACACTGAATTTCACGATAGCAAATGATGCAAAGTTTGCGGCAATGTGTTCATTTGTTAAGAATACAAACATGTAAATGGCTGAAAGAACCAACCAAAGTTTAGCTCCCCCATCTTTGACTAAAACAAATGAAAGAATTGCGATATTTACAAAGACATTAGCCAAGATAGCTTCAAGCAAGACTAGTTCATTTGAACGGCCCAACTTCATTTCCACAACTCCAGAAATAAAGCTATCATGTGTTAGGTTTGCATAAGCCGCTGAATGCGCAAAGCCCCATCCTGCTATAAGAGCACCGATCAAATTAAAGAGTGTACAATATAGAAGGATTTCAGCTGTTTTTCTCCAGCTAATCTTTTTCAAAAAGCTACCAGCTGTCAAGAACATCATGTTAGATGTTACCAATTCAGCATTTAAGAATACAATGTAAGCCAATCCCCAAGCGAAAACAAATGGGAAGAGGAAGCGTCCACTACCTGGAGCAATTTTATTAATCAAGTCAGCTCCAACTGCACCAGCTGCTGTACTAAATGTTAAGAATGCACCAGCAAACATTGAACGGATAGCATACTTGAATTTACTTTGACTGTAAAGACTTTCCTTTTTCTTACAAGCAAACTCAATTTTTGAGATAAATTCTGAAGAAACCATATTAACTCCTAAAACTTTTATTTGTGAATATTATAACATAAAATCGAAATTATGGGAAGGCTTTCTTAATTCTATTTACAATATTTTTATCACTTTTAGCAATCGTTTCCATTTGCTTTGTATCAGCATATTTAATGTTTTCAACTCTTTATTTTCAAATTCTCTACTCTATATATTTAATATATGTTTTTCGCTTTGATCTATATGGAATTTACAAAAAATTCTCTTTAGTTTTCAGCTAAAGTCCATGTACTAATAATTTGTTTAAATTTATAGACAGAAAAAATAACGTTTTTATCAAAAGCTTCTTTGGAAAAAAATCGAGGTCTGGATTTTTAGTCCCGACCTCCTCAATTATTAATATTCATTTTATTTTCAAAAGCTTGTCCTAATCAACATAGGTCTCTTCATTTCTATTAAGATAAGCGTATGGTAAACCTATCAGGAATCCTCCACCAATCAAGTTAGCAATGAAGGTAACACTCCAATGACGTAGGATATTTGGAATATCAAAGTTTGCAATCTGATCAGCTACAATACTAAATTTAATAATACTAAAAGATGAAAAGTTAGCTGCAATATGCTCGTTAGATAAGAAAACAAACATAGAGATAGCTGACAAGATAATCCAGAGTTTGGCATTGCTATCCTTAACCAAAATTGAAGACAGAATGGCAATATTTACGAACATATTTGCCAAAATCCCTTCCAACAAGACCAACTCACTAGGTCGTGCCAACTTCTTGGCTACAATCTTTGGAAGATAACTGTCGTGTGTCAGGTGTGAAAAAGCCGATGAATTAGCAAAGCACCAACCTGCTAACAGAGCGCCAACTAAGTTGAAAAAGGCACAATAAAGTAAAATGATAAAAGTTTTTTTCCAATCAATCTTCTTCAAAAATGTTCCAGCTGTCAAGTACATCATATTTGAGGTAACCAACTCGGCATTCAAGAAAACGATATAGGCAAGTCCCCAAGCAAATACAAAGGGAAATAGGAAATATCCAGCACTTGGAACGATGCTATTGAGTAGATCAGCACCTATGGCCCCAGCGGCTGTACTAAAGGTTAAGAAAGCACCTGCAAACATCGAGCGAATGGCATATTTAAACTTACTTTGGTCAAATAGACTCTCTTTCTTATGGCAATAATAATCAATCTTTGAAATAAATTCTGACGAACTCATATAAACTCCTTAAAATATCATTGTTAATATTATAACATAAAATATTTTAAGTGGAAATAAATTTTTGTCCTTTACATTTGATTGTTTTTAGTGCTAGCAAAAGCTTCAATTTCTTCTGCAGTCAACCCTACCAGCTCTGAAACCCACAAGCCGACAATATCTGACAAAACAGAATCGCAGACATATTCATTCTCACCATGACCATATTTACAAGTAAATAGTGGGGTTCTTATCGCGGATTGATAAAAATTGAAAGCTAACTCTTGCAGTTTCTCTGGCTGAAATTCAAGTCCCAACTCTTGTGCGAGTCCAGCTCTCACTTTGTCCCACTTTTCGCCTTTTGACTGGTAGTTTTGTCGTGCTTTATTGATAAATCCCTGACAAAATTTTGACAACAAATGCTTGTTTTGATAGAGCAAACGACAGGAAAAGTCTGAGATAGAACCAGCATGAAGTAAGAAGGTAAGCAGGTCATCAAGGCTTTCTGCAACTCTCCCAACTTGGCCTTCACTCCCTATAAATCCGATACTATCATCTTCAAGAATTACATATTCTCCCCCACTACCGTCTTTAGCAAAGGCTATGGGCGAAAGAGAATAAACTTCATTGTTCTGAGAAAATTCAACCTCTTTCAACTGGTCATAAAAGAGAATATCGCATTCTTGCATCAATAAAATTCTTAGTTGTTTATCTTCTCTTATTACTTGTAGTTGATTCATATTAGCTACTCTCCTAGCTTTGACAACTGTCACAAGTGACAACAATCCAATTTTAGCAATCGACTCTTAATAATAATAATAGATTTTAATATGGCACTTCTTGGCCACATTGGCAAGATTTTTCAATAACTCCTCGTTTCTTTTGCTTTTTCCAAAATGAAAAGTAAAAGATTTTCCATCTTTCCTTGTAAAGTACAGATGATACCTGTCCCCATTCATTCTTCTCCCACGAACGTAATCAATATCAATCTGTCTAATTTCAGCTAGAGGAACAATCCTTTTTCTAAAAAGAATAATCGTGTGAATGTATAATCTTCCCTTTGCAATATGAAAAGGATCCAACATACTCCCACCACTTTTTAAAGATGTCTTAACTCTTTGGAAAAAAAGATAGAAATAAAATAGTGCTAAAAAAATTAACAAAAATCTAATGACCTGATTTTTCCAAAGGACTTCAAAAACTGAAATACGATAACCATACATATTAAAATAATCCCTTTTTTCTTTATTATACCACTTTTGTTGAGCTTCTAGGTTCATGGATAAAGAAAAAGACTGAACAATGTTCAGCCATTTTCAATAATATTTCATGTGATATCTTTATCTGGTCAAATCAAGACGTTTACCGATTTTACCGATAAGAATAGCACCAACAATGAGTGAAGCGAATTCCCCGATAGCAGTTGTAAACCAAGTTAAGAAGAAAGGTGCTTCTGCTACGATGTTCAATTCAGCAGCAATGGTGATCATTGAAATCGAAAAAAGAATTGAAAAGAAGAAATGATCTTTTCGAATCAATCCATTAAAAAGATAGTCTTTTTTATATTTGCTAAACAACCATACACCTAAACTTAGGAAGACAAGAGTTGATCCTCCACCAACCGCGACATCGATGATTCCAAAACTGAAGAAATTAGCAATCATACAGCCAAGAGTAACACCGATAATGTACTTAGGATTGTAAAAGGCAAGAAAATTCATCATTTCAGAGATACGGAACTGATAAGCACCGTAACTGATAGCATTAAGGGGTGGTGTGATTGTCAAAACCACATAAATTGCTGCGACAATGGCAATATCTGCCAAATCACGGACAGTAAGTTTTTTCATCTATTATTCTCCTTTAGCGATTAACCCGCGTATAATATGCTTGGTGAAAGAAGCTAAGCACCAAGGGTTGAACAAGTCAACCTTTCAAGTATAGCACATTTATGTCCTTTATGCTATACTATTTTTATGAAAACATGCATAAAAAATTTTTTCGATAATGAAATCCTCTCCTACTTATTTTTTGGAGTTGCAACGACACTTGTTTCTATCATTGTTCGTATCACTATTTTTTACTTTTTCCAACAAGAATTATGGGCGACTGCGCTGGGAAATATAGCTGGAATTCTTTTTGCTTTTTTCACCAATGATACCATTGTTTTTAAACAAAAACGAAAACATTGGTTCAAGCGCCTGATAAAGTTTACGACTGCAAGATTCATAACCTTCCTATTAGACCTACTTCTGACCTTTATTTTTGTGACTAGTTTCCCCCATATTATAGGTCAATTCGTAGGTGATAATCTCAATACTATCAATTCAATTGAGACTATTTTTGCACAGGTCACCATCATAGTCCTCAATTACATCTTCAGTAAAGTTTTTGTTTTTAAAAAACAATAAGCATACTTCTTGCATTCTAATAACTATTATACTATAATTAAGACTGTTAAATTACGAAAGGAAAAAGAAAATGTTAAAAGATCTTAAAGAATTTTTGCTCCGCGGTAACGTTGTAGACCTTGCTGTCGGTGTGATCATTGCATCTGCTTTTGGTGCTATCGTAACTTCATTTGTTAATGATATCATCACTCCACTTCTATTGAACCCTGCTTTGAAAGCAGCGAAAATCGAACGTATTGCTGAACTTTCATGGAATGGGGTTGCTTACGGTAACTTCTTGAGTGCTGTTATCAACTTCCTTGTAGTTGGTACTGTTCTATTCTTTGTGATTAAAGCAATGGAAAAAGCTCAAAACCTTCGCAAAAAAGAAGAGGTTGCTGAAGAAGCACCTGCTGGTCCAACTGAGTTGGAAGTTCTTCAAGAAATCAAAGCTCTTCTTGAGAAAAAATAATCATCTAGAGGATTCGGTTCAATACTGAATCCTTTTTTACTTCCCCTTTTGCTGAGTTTAGAAAAAACTTGAGTTCAGCTCTCTTTTTTGATATAATAATTAAAGTTTCCACCCTTAGTGTAATGGATATCACGTAAGATTCCGGTTCTTGAGATGGGGGTTCGATTCCCTCAGGGTGGATAGATGTAAACAAAAAAGCAACGGCGCCGTTGCTTTTTTTCTGTGTTACCCTTGTCTTTGAATATAGAAGATTGATACTAAAGAAAGAAAAATAACTCCAAGACCGATAATTAAAAAGGAACCTAAATGAACACTTGGTAGAAAGGTCATTAACCCTTCGCAATCGGCATAAAGAGAATTGCCAGTGTAAAAATGGTACTCAATACCCTCCCCAGATAGTCTCCGTCAACCTTGGTCTGTACTTGTGTAAAGAAGTGAATATTAAAAATTGTCATAAATAATTCACAAACTAGGTTTCCTGAAAAAGTGAGAAAATTAGGTAGTGGCAAGCCCATCATGAAAACTCCTACTCCTGTGAGGATCAATAAGAACAAAAGTGTATTCATACTGGATTTAAATTTATTTGCAATCAATGCTCCGATGATTGAGCCAATTGCACCCATGGTTAAGATAGTTGCATAGGCTCCTTCTACACCATAGAGTTTATTTGAAAAAGGGAGCAAAAACTCAAAAGCTGCAAAAAAGAAATTCACACTGGAAGCCACTAACAAGAGAAAGAAAATTTCTTTTTGATGCCAGATATAGTGCAAGCCATCTTTGATATCTGCAAAAATATCTTTCCCTGTAAAACTCTTCTGCTCTTGAACCTTTGGTTCTTCTTTGGGAAGTAAAGCGACTAGGGCAAAAGCGATGAAAAAGGTCAAAGCATCTAATAAGAGCGTCAGATGGAGACTAGCAAATTGTAAAACAAGGAAAGAAAGCACTGGAGAACTGACTCCTACAACCTGTAAAACTAACTCCAAGCGAGAGTTATATATCACTATCTCGTCCTTTGCTACAACTTCAGTTATAATAGCTTTATTGGCAGTTCGAGAAAATGCAAAGGCAATCGCTTGAACAATATTAGCAAAGATCAAAGCTCCAATCATCCAGTTATCATTTCTGATAAAGGAAATGGTCAGACAGAGAATCCCACAAACCAAGTCTGTTGTCATCAAAATCTTGCGACGGGAAAAACGGTCTGAAATCACGCCTCCAAAGGGATTAACTAGTATGGATGTAACGAGTTCAGAGATCTGATAAATCCCTAGAACGGTTTGCCCAATCGTTCCCATTGATGCCAACCAAACACTATTCCCATAATCATAGAGCATATTTCCTAGTTTGTTAATAGCTCCACGACTAATCAACTGTACTGCATATCGATTCATAAAAACTCCTCTCAAATTTTGAAACTATTGTATCAAAACTTGAAGGAGTTTCTCATTTTTCCCATATTTGGGAAATTAATCTTTTACAAATTTATCGTAATGTTCCTGATAGTAAGCTACTTGCTCCGGAAGACCTAGCAGGTCAAAAATATGCATGGCTTCCTGCATTTGTTTACAACCTTCTTCTTTTTGCCCCTTCTGATAAAGAGAGAATCCTTTAAGATAGTGGAAAACATTACGCTCATAGAGTTTGATGCTCTTACCTATAATCTTCTCTATATAAGCTTCAAAGTAGCTGGCATTTTCAAAAGCAAGATGTTCTAAACAATGCTGGTAACAATTAAGAGCTAAAATCAAGACCAGTTTTCGATGGCGGCCAATTTCTTTGTAGAAATCTTCCCTCTCCATCACTTCTCTACCAAGGCGAGCAACATAGTCCACATCATAAAAGCTGTAGAGATTGCCAAACAGAATCAACTCATACATGGTCCATTCGTCTGTTTGAAAAAGATAATCCGCCACCTTATCCAGATCTGCTTGCTTCATAGTGAAGCTAGCAGATCTTTGACAAATCAGACCTTGTAACAAAATCCAGTTCAGCTCAAAATAGAGGGGATTAGTTGAACTCTTTGCTTTTTCAAGTTGTTCTTCTTGAAGTTTTTGAAAACCTGCAATATCATTTGAGTAGTAAAGTGGAATAATCTGAGCCATCAAGCTCACATGCTCATGATGTTGAAAATTTCTAGTCTTATCCATAAAATTCTCAATCGTCACATGAATATTATCTAATATTTCAAAGAAACGAGATGCAGCTAGATCCGACTCCCCCAATTCAAAGCGGGATAATTGGGAGGTAGAGCAAGCCTCTCCCGCAGCTTCTTTTAGAGAGTAATTTTTACTGATTCGAAATTCACGAAAAACTTTTCCAAGATTTTCCATCTTACACCTGCTCCGACAATTCTTCCCACTCCAGCATAGCTTCTTCCTGACGATGGCTAATTTTATCCAGTTCCGCTTGTAATTGCATGAGTTCATCCGCATCATTGGTGGTATGCATTTGTTCAGAGATAGCTTGGGCTTGAGTTTCCAGCTCTTCGATTTCTGTCTCAAGACTTTCGATTTGTCTCATCAATTTACGCAGTTCTTTTTGATTCTCTTTTTGCGCTTGGTAGTCATTAACTGGAGAAGCCTCTTTTTCTTGGCTATAAGCTGAAGCTTCTTCTGCTTGGCTAGCTGCTAGCTCTGCTTTTTTATCAACATAATAGTCATAATCACCCAGATAAAGTGTTGATCCATTCTCAGATAATTCCAGCACATGAGTGGCTACACGGTTGATGAAATAACGGTCATGGCTGACAAATAGAAGAGTACCATCAAAGTCAATCAGGGCATTTTCCAGAACTTCCTTGCTATCGATGTCTAAGTGGTTTGTCGGCTCATCGAGAATTAAGAAGTTATTGTTTTCCATGGAAAGTTTAGCCAGAAGCAAACGCGCTCGCTCACCACCTGAGAGCATTCCAACTGATTTTTTAACATCATCACCAGAGAAAAGGAAGGCACCTAGGCGATTACGGATTTCAACTTCTGGCGTCAATTTAAAATCATTCCAGAGTTCGTCTAAGACTGTATTGCTCGGTGTTAACTTACTTTGAGTTTGGTCATAATAACCAACCTCAACATTGGCACCAAAGCGCTTTTCCCCCTTGATAAAGGGAATCTGGTCCACAATGGATTTAATAAAGGTTGACTTACCAATACCATTAGGACCAACAATGGCAATAGCGTTCATCTTACGAAGGTCGAGGTTGATGGGTTCTGATAAAATTTCACCATCATAGCCAATGGCAGCATTCTCCACTGTCAAAACAACATTACCAGATACTCTATCAGAATGGAAGGTCATATTAGCTGATTTTTTACCAGCTTCGGGTTTATCTAAGCGCTCCATCTTCTCCAGTTTTTTTCGTCGGGATTGCGCTCGTTTGGTTGTCGATGCTCGAACAAGATTTCGATTGACAAAGTCTTCTAAGGCAGCAATTTCCTTCTGTTGCTTTTCGTAGTTTTTAGCTTCAGTTGCGAGCTTCTGCTCCTTCTGCTCCACAAAGCTCGAGTAGTTTCCTACATATCTGTCCAAAGAATGTTTTGTTAAGTCGAGTGTTATGGTCGCAACCTTATCGAGGAAATAGCGGTCGTGACTTACGATAATGAGGGCACCGCTATAGTTTACAAGGTAGTTTTCTAACCAGGCAATGGTTTCAATATCTAGGTGGTTAGTCGGCTCATCCAAAACCAAGAGATTAGGCTTTTCAAGAAGCATTTTGGCAAGGGCTAAACGAGTATTTTGACCACCAGATAACTCTGCAATTTTCATCTGCCACATAGACTCATCAAACTTAAAACCATTTAAGATAGCACGGATATCAGCTTCATAAGTAAAGCCTCCAGCCTGACGGAAATTTTCTGATAGGCGATCATAGTCAGACATGAGTTTATCTAGTTCTTCACCAGTCTTTTCCCCCATCTCCAACTCCATCTGTCGAAGTTGTCTTTCAGTACGACGCAAGTCATCAAATACATGAAGCATTTCATCATAGATGGTATTTTCAGACTCAAAGCGACTATCCTGTGCTAGATAAGAGAGGGAAATATCTTTTTTCTTATTGATTTCACCAGTGGTTGGCTCCTCTTCTCCAACCAATATCTTGAGCAAAGTAGACTTCCCAGCACCATTTTTTCCAACGAGGGCAATACGGTCTCTTTCATCTACTTGTAGGTTTATATTATCAAAAAGAACCTCTCCTGCAAAAGAACGTTCAATTTTATTAGCTTGTAAAATAATCATACAGTTAGTATAGCATGTTTCGGTAAGCCGTTCAAGACTTGTGGTTTAGCTCTATTCATAACTTTTCAGAAACTCACGCTAACGTTTTACTAAAACTTCAAATCGTGGTATAATGTAAGCGATTAGATTATATATTAAAGGAGATTTCCTATGGCTTATCAAGAAAACTACCAAAAATGGCTTGATTTCGCAGAACTTCCAGATTACCTTCGTCAAGATTTGGAAAACATGGACGAGAAAACTAAAGAAGACGCATTCTATACCAATCTTGAGTTTGGTACTGCAGGTATGCGTGGACTGATTGGTGCTGGTACTAACCGCATTAACATCTACGTTGTTCGTCAAGCAACTGAAGGTTTGGCTCGTTTGATTGAGTCAAAAGGTGGAAACGAAAAAGAACGTGGTGTAGCCATCGCTTATGATAGCCGTCACTTCTCTCCAGAATTTGCCTTTGAATCTGCAGCAGTTCTTGCTAAACACGGTATTAAATCTTATGTTTTTGAAAGTCTCCGTCCAACACCAGAACTTTCATTTGCCGTTCGTCACCTCAACTGCTTCGCAGGTATCATGATTACTGCTAGCCACAACCCTGCTCCATTTAATGGTTACAAGGTTTACGGAGAAGACGGTGGTCAAATGCCTCCACACGATGCTGATGCTTTGACAACTTACATCCGTACTATCGAAAATCCATTTGCTGTTGAAGTTGCTGATGTAGAAGCAGAAAAAGCATCTGGTTTGATTGAAGTTATTGGCGAAGCAGTCGATACCGAATACCTCAAAGAAGTTAAAGATGTGAACATCAACCCAGCTTTGATTGAAGAGTTTGGTAAGGACATGAAGATTGTCTACACTCCTCTTCACGGTACTGGTGAAATGTTGGCTCGTCGTGCTCTTGCTCAAGCAGGATTTGACTCTGTTCAAGTCGTTGAAGCTCAAGCAACTCCAGACCCAGATTTCTCAACTGTTAAATCTCCAAACCCAGAAAGCCAAGCAGCCTTTGCTCTTGCAGAAGAACTTGGTCGCCAAGTAGGAGCTGATGTTCTTGTGGCAACTGACCCTGACGCTGACCGTGTCGGTGTTGAAGTCCTTCAAAAAGACGGTAGCTACCTCAACCTTTCAGGTAACCAAATCGGTGCCATCATGGCTAAGTACATCTTGGAAGCTCACAAAAATGCTGGTACACTTCCAGAAAACGCAGCTCTTTGCAAATCTATCGTATCAACTGACTTGGTAACGAAGATTGCTGAAAGCTACGGCGCAACTATGTTCAACGTCTTGACTGGTTTCAAATTTATCGCTGAAAAAATCCAAGAATTCGAAGAAAAACACAATCACACTTACATGATGGGATTTGAAGAAAGCTTCGGTTACTTGATTAAACCATTCGTACGTGATAAAGACGCTATCCAAGCTGTTCTTGTTGTTGCTGAACTTGCAGCTTACTACCGTTCACGTGGTTTGACTCTTGCAGATGGTATCGAAGAAATCTACAAAGAGTACGGCTACTATGCTGAAAAGACAATCTCTGTTACCCTCTCTGGTGTTGACGGTGCTGAACAAATCAAAGCAATTATGGCTAAATTCCGCAACAATGCACCAAAGGAATGGAATGCAACAACTATCACTGTCGTTGAAGACTTTAAAGCACAAACATCTACTGCAGCTGATGGAACAGTTACAGCTTTAACTACTCCTCCAAGTGATGTGTTGAAATACACACTTGCAGATGGTTCATGGATTGCAGTTCGCCCTTCAGGTACTGAACCAAAAATCAAGTTCTACATTGCAGTTGTTGGTGAAAGTAACGAAGATTCACAAGCTAAGATTGCTAACATCGAAGCTGAAATCAATGCCTTTGTAAAATAATCAACTATTTAAAGGTCGGGAAAAATCCTGACCTTTATTTTTGATGATAAAGTAAAAGCTGACTGTAATTTATGTCTTCTTCTATCTCTTTTGACCAGAACTTTAGTTGCTATTTCTTTAAAGATACAGAAATATAGGACTAGAAAATCAGACTTAGTCTACTACTTTCTGCACCACCATCTATTCTCGTATCAAAACTGAGCAATTTTAGAAACTTTATGGCATACTAGACATAGCAATGAAAGCGAGGTAATCTCATGGAACAATTTTTAGAAAACATCAAAGATCTTGAAGTTACAACTGTAGCACGTGCTCAAGAAGCACTTGACAAGCAAGAAACAGCAACTTTCTTTATCGGACGCAAAACTTGTCCTTATTGCCGTAAATTTGCTGGTACATTGGCTGGTGTGGTGACTGAAACCAAAGCTCACATCTACTTCATCAATAGCGAAGAGCCAAGTCAACTTGAAGCTTTACAAGACTTCCGCTCACGCTATGAAATCCCTACTGTACCAGGATTCGTCCATGTTGCAAATGGACAAATAAATGTCCGTTGCGACTCTTCGATGTCAGCTCAAGAAATCAAAGAATTTGCAGGGTTGTAAGAAACTTAGTTTAAATTGAATTTTAGGAGATAATCCAATAATTTTTTTCATGTTAAAACGCATAATATCAAGGTTTATGAACACCTGATATTATGCGTTTTTTGATTTTATAGACTGTTGAAGAACTATTTGTTTGCTAACTTTTTTTCAGCAATTCTTTAACCATCTGATTCAGCTCCTCAAGCTTTTTATCTTGTGATTCTATTAATTGTCTTTGATTCTCAATTTCCTTATAAAGTTTATCAAGATTTATTTGAGTTTTAGATTCATCCTTAACAAAAAAATTAGTTAAAGAACTTGTTAGCATTCCTATTGTTCCAATTCCAACTAGCATCAATAATACAGCTAGCCATTTTCCAAATAGGCTACTCGGTACAATATCCCCATATCCAACAGTTGTAACTGTAACAAGTGACCACCATACACTATCAGAAAATGACTTCTCTTCAACAACCGATAAGATTGAACTACCAACTAGAACGATAAAAAAATTGACATACAGAATGTAAATTAATCCATTTGTTCTTAGAAAAATTTTTAGCTTTTTCTCTAATTTGCCAGTAAGACCTATAATTCTTAATAACCGACTTAGTTTTACTAACTTTGTTAAGCGTGCAAGACGGAAGATCCTCCCCAAACGAAAGACTGTAAAAATAGCATTCAAAGGCAGAATTGCAAGCAAGTCAAAAATGTTGTTTATAATAAATGACCATTTACTTTTGGAAATACTAAATCTCCAAATATAATCGACAAGAAAAACAAACCATATGACTAAGTCTATAATACTGTATGGAGGTTTCTCAAGATCAATTAAATCTGTAAAACCAAGTATTACTAAAACAACTGATATTAAAGCTAATATTATAATACTAGTATCGTAATAGGCTTTTATCTTCCACTTGTTCTGCAATCTGTAAACTCCTCTTGTTATAAAAAGTAAATAAAATAGTTTAATGGGAATTCTAATAAATATCTCTACGATGACCAACTTCCAGAGTAGAGACTATCAGTTCATCATCTACAATTTGCACAATAACTCGATAATTACCAATCCGGTACCTCCATTGACCACCTCGATTCCCCACCAAAGCTTTCCCATGACGTCTTGGATCCTCTAAAACGTTATTTTCTAGATACTTTGTAATTAATATTTGTGTATAACGATCTAATTTCCTTAGTTGTTTAATAAATCGTCTTGTTGGAACTAGCTTATACAAGTTAATCTTCCTCCAGACCTAGATCATGCATCATTTCTTCCCAAGTAATGGGTTTAAGCCCTTTTTCCAAATCTTCTAAATACTCTTGATAAGCTAAATCTGCTACACGAGCATCATATTCATCCTCTAAAGCTTCTAAAGTTTTTGTCCGTATCAACTCTGATAGAGAAACTCCTTCAAACTTAGCCATGGCTTTCATAAATGTTTTATCTGCTTCGGAAACTTTTAATGTAATAGTCGTCATGTTTCTTCTCCTATAACTATTGGTAACACTATTGTATTACTTTTTAAGAGCTCAGTCAAGATAAAAAGAACACCTCTCGGCGTTCCTTGCTATATCTCCGTCAATGGTGTTGCGGTATCTGGTGAAGTATCGTAAACTTGAAAGTCTACTCCAACTCCCAGATCTGCCTGAGCTAACTGATTGACCATGGTCATGTGGGCCAGCTCCTTGATATTATTTTCCTTAGACAAATGGCCTAGGTAAATCTTCTTGGTACGATTACCTAGTGTGCGAATCATAGCATCTGCTCCATCTTCATTTGAAAGGTGACCAAGGTCAGACAGGATGCGTTGTTTGAGTCGCCATGCGTAAGATCCTGCTCGCAGGATTTCCACATCATGATTTGACTCGATTAGATAGCCATCTGCATTCTCGACAATGCCAGCCATACGGTCACTAACATATCCCGTATCCGTCAACATAACAAAGCTCTTATCATCCTTCATAAAACGATAGAACTGGGGCGCAACTGCATCATGACTCACACCAAAGCTCTCAATATCGATGTCGCCAAATGTTTTAGTTTTTCCCATCTCGAAAATATGCTTTTGCGACGAGTCAACCTTACCAAGATACTTACTATTTTCCATAGCCTGCCAGGTTTTCTCATTGGCATAAAGATCCATGCCGTACTTACGAGCCAGAACGCCCACACCGTGGATATGGTCTGAATGTTCATGCGTAATCAAGATAGCGTCTAAATCCTCTGGTTTACGATTGATTTCACTCAAAAGGCTTGTAATTTTTTTGCCAGATAGGCCCGCATCTACTAAAATTTTCTTTTTTGGTGTTTCCAAGTAAAATGAATTTCCACTGGAACCCGATGCTAAAATACTGTATTTAAAACCGATATCACTCATTCTAGTCTTCTAGTTCATCCTCCCAAATCTCTTCTTTCACGGCATCCTTATCGTATGGCAGTACGATAGTAAAGGTTGAACCCTTACCGTATTCACTCTTAGCCCAGATAAATCCCTTATGTTGTTTGACGATTTCTTTAGCAATAGCAAGTCCTAGACCAGTACCACCTTGAGCACGACTTCTTGCCTTGTCAACACGATAAAAACGGTCAAAAATCTTTGGTAGATCTTCTTTAGGAATCCCAAGCCCTTGGTCCGAAATTGATAAAATCATCTGATCATCTGTAGTCTTCATGCTTACAGTGATTTTTCCACCATCTGGTGAATACTTGATAGCATTATTTAAAATATTATCAATCACCTGGGTCATCTTATCCGTATCAATCTCAATCCAAACAGAGTTAATCGGATAATCTCTCACCAACTCGTACTTCTTCTCCTCATCCTGACTTTTCATTTTATCAAAACGATTAAGGATAAAAGTGATAAAGGCCGTAAAATTAATCAATTCAACATCTAAGTGACTAGTTGCATTGTCAATCCGTGAAAGATGCAAGAGGTCCGTCACCATCCGCATCATACGGTTGGTTTCATCCAGAGAAACCTTGATAAAGTCTGGAGCAACCGGTTCTGTAAGAGCTCCTTCATCCAAGGCCTCAAGATAGGATTTTACACTGGTCAAAGGTGTACGCAACTCATGACTAACGTTCGAAACAAAAAGCCTTCTCTCTCGTTCTTCCTTCTCTTGTTCAGTTGTATCATGTAGAACTGCTACTAAACCAGAGATAAAGCCAGACTCTCTACGAATCAAGGCAAAACGCACGCGCAAGCTGATATACTCCCCATTCACATTTTGCGAATAAATCATCAATTCAGGACTTTGGGTAATGAGATCTCTCAGCTCATACTCTTCTTCAATCTTGAGTAACTCTAAGATATTTTGATTAAGAGCATCATCCCTTTCAACTCCAAGTTGTCTCTTAGCCATATCATTAATCATGATAATCTGACCACGACGATTGGTCGCAAGTACTCCGTCTGTCATGTAGGACAAGATACTATTCAACCTTTTACTCTCTTGTTCCAGATTTTCTTGAGTCAAACGGATTACTTCTGACAAATCATTAAGATTGTTAGTGATATTAGTTATCTCTGAGCTTCCCTGCATATCCAAAACCTGAGAATAATCACCAGCAATCAAATCCTTAACCTTCTGGTTTAGCTGTCTAAGGCGAATATTATCACGACGGCTCTCAAGCAAAAGAAAAGTCACCAGCATAATAAAGCCAATTAGGATGAGGATAAAGATAAAGTCACTCGTCAAAATTGTTTGTTTAATTACTTCAATCATTATTTCTCATATAATATCCTACTCCACGACGAGTTAGGATGTATTCAGGTCTACTTGGTGTGTCTTCAATCTTCTCGCGCAAACGTCTAATTGTTACATCAACTGTACGGACATCTCCAAAATAGTCATATCCCCAAACAGTTTCAAGAAGATGTTCTCGGGTAATAACTTGACCAAGATGAGAAGCTAAATGATGTAAGAGTTCGAATTCTCGGTGGGTTAGGTCTAACTCTTCACCATATTTCTTAGCCACGTAAGCATCGGGTAAAATCTCCAAATCGCCAATCTGCAGACTTTGTAATTTCGTTTCAGGTTCTTGGTTATCAACTGAGACAATATCTGTACGACGGAGAAGAGCTTTAACACGGGCCTGTAGTTCACGATTTGAAAATGGCTTGGTTACATAGTCATCCGCTCCAAGTTCAAGCCCAATAACCTTATCAAACTCGCTGTCCTTTGCTGAAAGCATGATAATAGGAACACTACTTGTCTTACGAATAGTTTTTGCAACTTCAAGTCCATCAATCTCTGGAAGCATCAAATCCAAGATAATAATATCTGGTTGCTCAGCTTCAAATTGTTCAAGAGCTTCACGACCATTAAAAGCAGTTACAACTTCATAACCTTCCTTGGTCATATTAAATTTTATAATATCTGAGATGGGTTTTTCATCATCTACAATTAGTATTTTTTTCATTTAGTCACCTTTTTCCTTATCTCATTATACCAAAAAAATGTAAAGAAGACACGAAAGACCGATACTAGCAGCTTCTTTTCAAGTAGGCTTGCCAAATCTTTTGCTGAGGTTTAGCTAGGGGATAATTGATAAATTCTTCCGGACTTAACCAAAGGACTTCTCTATCTGCATATTCCTGTGTTTCAGTAACTCGGCCTGCAATTATCTGGATATGCCATTTACGATGGCTAAAAATGTGCTTGACCTCTTCAAATCGTAGATCTTGCCAATCAACTTCAAGATCATAGTCCTGTTCAAAACTCTCCTGTGGAGATGGTCCCAGTTCTAGAATTGGCTCCGCTACTTGACTAAAAAGGTCCAAGTCCTGAGTCTGGTCTGAGAATTCATCAACTTCAATCAAGGGAAAATGCCAAAATCCAGCCAAGAGTTTTTCACTCTCATTCTTCTCTAATAGAAACTGCCCCTGATTGTTTTGCACTACAAGAGCCTTTAGATAAATAGGGATTGGCTTTTTCTTGGGAGCCTTAATGGGATAGCGATCCATGGTCCCATGTTGGTAAGCAGCACTGAACTCCTTAACAGGACTCTCCTCCGGTCTTGGATTAACAGGTGCCTCAATATCTGAACCTAAATCCATCAAAGCCTGATTGAAATCACCTGGACGATTTGGGTCAATCAAGATTTCCATCATTGCTTGAAAAATCTTGCGATTGCTAGGATTTCCAATATCATGATTGACTTCAAATAAACGTGCCAAAACACGCATGACATTGCCATCTACTGCAGGCTGCGGAAGGTTAAAGGCAATACTAGAGATTGCACCAGCTGTATAAGGACCAATCCCTTTTAAGCTTGAAATACCTTCATAAGTTGACGGAAACTTGCCTTCAAATTCATTCATAATCTGTTGAGCAGCTGTTTGCATATTGCGAACACGAGAATAATAGCCAAGTCCTTCCCAGGCTTTTAATAAGCGTTCCTCAGGAGCATTTGCTAAACTCTCTACAGTCGAAAACCAGTCTAAAAAACGTTCATAATAGGGAATGACGGTATCAACTCGAGTCTGCTGCAACATGATTTCAGATACCCAGATATGATAAGCGTTCTTGCTTCGTCTCCAGGGTAAATCCCGCTTGTTTTCGTCATACCAAGCTAATAGTTTTTGACGGAAAGAGAGAATCTTGTCCTCTTCCCACATGGTCACACCATATTTCTCCAAATCTAACATATTTCTAGTATAGCATAACCTTTTAGGATACTCAAAAAATCAAGATAAGGCCAGATAAAACACTCTCTTAAACTCTATTAGAAAATTAGCAATTTAGCCTTTACAAACCAGCTGATCCTATCATTTTCCCTACTTTTTTGATATAATAAATTTAATGATTCTTCAAAGGAGGCATCTATGCGTTTTAATCAATTCAGTTACTATCCTGTAAGCCAGCAAGAAGCTTTACAGGAATTATCCAGCCTTGGATTCAAGCTTGACCAATCAAATTCTGATAAAGAACTGTTTGAAGCTTTTGTTAGAACTTGTTTTTTCAATTACAAAAATACGGATTATCCCTTCTCAACTTTAGCTGTTGATAAAGAAACTGATCTGCTCACTTTCTTCAATTCTGATCGTGAATTAACTGCAGAAATTTTCTATACTGTTGCCTTTCAGTTGCTTGGTTTCAGTTACTTGACAGACTTTGAAGATTGTCTTGCTTTTCATAAAGAAACGGCATTCCCTATTGTATACGGAAATTTGATTGACAATCTCTATCAACTCCTTAACACGCGCACTAAAAAGGGAAATACCTTGATTGATCAATTGGTTAGCGATGGTCTTATCCCTGAGGACAATGATTACCACTACTTCAATGGCAAGAGCTTGGCAACCTTCTCTGCAAACAATGTTATTCGTGAAGTTGTTTATGTAGAGAGTCGTATTGATTCTGATAATGATGGACTGCCAGATCTTATCAAGGTAAACATTATTCGTCCATCTTACCACGGCAAAATTCCAGCTGTCATGACGGCAAGTCCTTACCACCAAGGAACCAATGATAAGGCAAGCGATAAAGCTCTTTACAAAATGGAAGCTGAGCTAGAAGTCAAGGAACCGCATGAAATTTCTCTAGAAAAACCAACATTAGACTTGGTTGAACCTGTTGGAGAAGCTGAACTTGTTTCAGAAGCTGAAGAAAGACTCACTCATATCAATAGCAGCTACACACTTAATGACCACTTCCTTCCAAGAGGATTTGCAAATATCTACGTATCTGGTCTTGGTACCAAGGATTCTCAAGGTCAAATGACAAACGGAGATTACCGCCAAGTTGAAGCCTATAAAAATGTTATTGATTGGCTCAATGGTCGTTGTCGTGCCTTCACAGACCACAGTCGTAAACGTCAGGTCAAGGCTGACTGGTCAAATGGTAAAGTAGCAACTACTGGTCTTTCTTACCTAGGAACAATGTCTAATGGTCTGGCTACTACAGGAGTTGATGGTTTAGAAGTCATTATTGCTGAAGCAGGTATTTCTTCTTGGTACAACTATTATCGTGAAAATGGTCTGGTAACAAGCCCTGGTGGCTATCCAGGGGAGGACTTCGATTCATTAGATGAATTAACTTATTCTCGTAATCTCTTAGCTGGTGACTTTATCCGTGGAAACGAGGCTCATAAAGATTCTATAGAAGAACTGAAGAAAAATCTAGACCGTAAAACTGGTGATTATAACCAATTTTGGCATGACAGAAACTACCTACTCAATGCTGAAAAAGTTAAGGCTGAAGTCGTCTTTACCCACGGTTCGCAAGACTGGAATGTAAAACCACTTCATGTCTATCAAATGTTCAATGCTCTTCCAAAGCATATTAATAAACATCTCTTTTATCATAACGGTGCACATGTTTATATGAACAACTGGCAGTCTATTGATTTCCGTGAATCTATGAATGCCCTTCTGACACAGAAATTATTGGGGCAAGAAACTGATTACCAGCTTCCAAGAGTCGTTTGGCAAGATAACACCAGTCCTCAAACTTGGATGACATTAGATGATTTCGGAAATCAAACTGACCACAAAACTTTCACATTAGGTACTGAAGAAGCTGTCATTCAAAATCACTACCAAGATTCTGACTTTGAACGTTTTGGAAAGACCTACCAAACCTTTAACAATGAACTCTATCAAGGGAAAGTCAATCAGGTTACCATTGACCTGCCAGTGACAGAAGACCTTCATCTCAATGGGCGTGTTAAACTAAACCTCCGTCTCAAATCAAGTACAAATAAAGGCTTACTATCTGCCCAACTTCTCGAACTTGGTCAAAAGAAATACCTACAACCGTATCCAGGAGTCTTGTCTGCTCGTACCATTGATAATGGTCGTTACCACATGCTGGAAAATCTTTGCGAGCTACCATTTAGCCCAAGTGCACAGCGCGTTATCACCAAAGGTTATCTCAATCTTCAAAATCGTCATGATTTATTGAAAATTGAAGAAGTTAAGCCTGATGAATGGATGGAATTCCAATTTGAACTCCAACCAACTATTTACAAACTAAAAGAAGGCGATACAGTACGTCTCGTTCTTTATACTACAGACTTTGAGATTACTGTACGTGACAATACAGACTATCACTTGACTGTCGATCTTGCACAGTCCAATCTTGAGATACCTTTTCAAAGGGAGGTAACTGTAGATGAACAAAGCCGAGCAAAGACACCAGCTCATCCGAGCCCTAATCACTAAACAAAAAATTCATACCCAAACTGAATTACAAGAACTACTGATTGAAAACGGAGTACAGGTCACACAAGCAACACTTTCAAGAGACATTAACCTGATGAATCTTTCTAAGATTCGTGAAGGTGAACACTCCTATTATTCAATAAACACTGGCTCTACATCCAAGTGGGAAAAACGGCTAGAAGTCTATATGGAGGAAGCCCTCTACATGATGCAACCCGTCCAACACCAAGTTGTTATCAAAACCTATCCAGGTTTGGCACAATCCTTCGGATCTATCTTGGACGCCCTAAATTTTCCTGAAATAGTCGCTACTATCTGTGGAAATGATGTCTGTTTGGTTATCTGCGAGGATAAGGAGCAAGCTCAATCTTGCTTTGAACGCCTCAAACAATTTGCACCACCTCTATTTTTTGATCGGTAACAAAAACCCGTGATGACTTTCATCACGGGTTTATTTTATGATTTGCTATTTTCAGCTTGCTTTTTAGTTCTTGCAAGTCTCAAAGCTCTATTTGGATTGAGACGATTAAACAGTTCTTCTAACTTCTTCTCATTCCAGACATCTGCTGCAGAAACAAAATTTCCATCAGCATCACGGAAAGATATCGGTTTATCTCCCATAGCTATCTCCTAGTCCACAAATTCAAACTCAAACTTACCGATACGAACCAAATCTCCATCCTTGGCGCCACGGGCACGGAGAGCTTCATCAACTCCCATACCACGCAACTGACGAGCAAACTTCATAACAGACTCATCACGGTCAAAGTTAGTCATGTTAAAGAGTTTGATGAGTTTTTCACCTGAAAGTACCCAAGTTGCATCATCATCACGACTAATTTCAAATGGTTTTTCTTCTTCATCAAAGCCATAATAAACTTCTTCTTCCATTTCTGACTCGTCATAAAGAAGGAATTCTGGGGTCTTCTCAAGAAGTTCAGCCGTTGCGTCCAATAAAGGTGCTAAACCTTGCTTGGTCAAACCTGAGATTGGGAAGATTGGCGGTAATTCTTCAAATTCATCATAATTAGCAGCCAATTTTTTCTTGAACTCTTCAAGGTTTTCCTGACTCTCTGGCATATCCATCTTATTAGCAACAATGATTTGGGGACGCTCCATCAGACGAAGGTTGTAAGATTCCAACTCTTTGTTAATAGCTAGATAATCTTCGTAAGGATCGCGACCTTCACTGGCTGACATATCGATGATGTGAAGGATAACTCGAGTACGCTCAATATGGCGAAGAAACTGAGTTCCCAAGCCCACGCCTTGACTAGCACCTTCAATCAATCCAGGTAGGTCTGCCACTGCAAAGGACTCCCCTGATTGGGTACGGACCATACCAAGATTAGGAACGATTGTTGTAAAGTGGTAGGCACCAATTTTAGGTTTTGCAGAGGTAATTACACTGAGCAAAGTTGATTTTCCAACTGAAGGGAATCCAACCAAACCAACATCAGCAAGGATTTTAAGTTCTAACTGTAATTCGCGCTCCTGACCAGGTTCTCCATTCTCAGAGATCTCTGGAGCAGGATTTTTTGGTGTTGCAAAACGGATATTTCCACGACCACCTCGACCACCGTGAGCAACGATAAACTCTTGGCCGTGCTCAATCAAGTCAGTGATGACTTTTCCAGTCTCAGCATCACGCACAGTTGTCCCTTGAGGTACACGAACAATCAAGTCTTCTGCCCCTCTACCATGCATTCCTTTAGTCATCCCTTTTTCACCCGATTGGGCCTTGAAATGACGATTGTAACGGAAGTCCATCAGGGTACGTAAACCTTCATCTACAACAAAGACAACGTTACCACCACGGCCTCCATCACCTCCCCATGGACCGCCATTAGGGACGTATTTTTCACGGCGAAAGGCAACCATCCCATCGCCACCATTTCCAGCCTTGACCTTGATCTTGGCTGTATCTAAAAACATACTCATATTCTTTTCTCACTCTAAAAAGGGCTGGGAAATCCCAGTCACCAACTATTACTACTTGCTAGAAAATCTAGCATTTTAAAATCTGCTAAATACACCAATGGCTGTAGCAAAGATACCTGCTAGGGTTACAAATAACATGATTAACACGACAAACATTGTTAGTTTTTCAAAGAAAGTTTTTTTACGTTTCCCATTATCACCAAATGCCATTTTTTCTCCTTTACTATAATACTCTAATCTTAAAATTCATCTGATACAGGAGCGATTGCCCACAAAATCAAGTAAGCAATTAGTCCAGCACCATAACAGAAAGCTAGAACTCCCCAAACCACACGTACAATTGTAGGGTCAATATCAAAATAATTAGCTAAACCAGCGCATACACCACCGATTTTTTGATCTCTACCACTTCTCATAAATTTCTTTTTCATATTTTATTTCCTTTCTTTGATTCGATTAATCGTTCAAATATTTTCTTAAATGACTCAACTGTTTTCTAGAAGCTTTCAACATACGTCTTGAACCCTTGACCGGCATAGACACTGCTTGTTGTGGTATATAAAATACTGTCTTTAAAATGCGTTTCGTAACAGGTTCATCTGCAGTCAATTCTTTTTCAAAATTATTTGAAATAATAACATCTAGATAGAATTCATGCACTCTCTTAGCAAAATTCTCAGCTGAAATTTCATACAATTTTTCAGCCAAAAGTTTCTCATCCATCTTTGGAGTTGCAATTAAAGCTTCTAAAATAGCCCCTGCTAGATCTCTCTCTTCATAATAAAGCGTTCCAAACATTTTATGATTGATGAGGTTATCAAGATAGGGATTTCCATGAGCTATTACCGGAGTCTTACTTGCAAGACTTTCAAGATAGGTCAAGCCTTGCGTCTCACTAGTTGAAGCTGAGATAAAGAAGTCAGCCGCCTTATAATAGAGCGCTGTCTCACTTGGGGCAACCATACCAGTAAAGATAACAGAATCTTGAATCTGAAAATCTGCTGCTTGCTCCTTGAGATTTTCCAGATAAGGACCATCTCCAGCTACGACTAATTTAACATTTTGCTCTTCTTTTAGAACTTCTGGAAATGCTGCCAGAACAGCTTGAATGTTCTTCTCGTAAGAGACACGTGAAAGGCTAAGAAGCATCTTTTCATCTTCCTTAATACCTAGTTTAACCCGTAAGTCTGCGATATGTTCTGGTCCAATCTCAGGTCGTTCAAACTTGGCTAGCTCAATCCCTGTAGGAATAACTCGTTTTTCAACTTTTACCTTATAATCTGATAGAAGGTCTCGCACGATCTCACTTGGACAAATCACACCATCAACATCATGAAGGAAGCCTCTCACAAGGTACTTTACCATACCTGGACGAATCAACATCCCTTTAGCGATATAGTGGACATAATCTTCGTACTGGGTATGATAGGTATGAATAACAGGGATTTTCAACTCACGCGCTATCCAAATCCCTAATAAACCAAGAGAAAACTCAGTCTGCGTATGAATAATATCCAGCTTATATTGTTTTGCTATCTCAAGAGCTTTCGTAAATCCACGATAGGCGAAACGACGATCCTTAAAGGCAAAGAAAGGAACACTAGGGATACGGATAATCTGCCAGTCTTCATAACGATTAACATCCTTGTCTGTTGTTGTAAAGATAAAGACGGCATGTCCTTGCTTTTCAAGTTCTGTTTTTAAGGTTCGAATACTGGTCGCAACACCCGAGACCTGCGGGAAATAAGTATCTGTAAATAATCCAATTCGCATATACTACCTCATTTTTTTCCTAAAGCTGCTTGCTCCCGATAGAATTTTAGCCAGATTTCAAGAAGATGTTCTTCTGAATATTCTCTTGAAATGGCCTTAGCCTTTTCTTTTAATTCTTTTAGTGTTTCTGGATGCTCTCGATATTCCAAGATAGCCTCTTTCATCTCTTCTACATCACTTGTTGGTCTGTAATTTCCTTCAAGAATGACCTTGTAAAGATCTAGATCACGAAGCATAATGGGTGCTTCACAACTCGCAGCTTCTAAAATAGTCATTGGAAAGAGCTCGTTATAACTTGGAAGCAAGAAAAGATCAGCCAAGGCATAGAGTTCTCTCATCCGTTCTGGATCTACAATCCCTGGGAAAATTAGATTTTCTGGAGGATTATCCATAATCTTTTTATAGCGCTCATAACCATCGGTTATTCCCCCAAAAGAGAATCCACCAGCCCAAATAAAAGTGATATCAGGTAATTCCTCAGCTAGAGTGATAAAGTCATCTATTCCTTTACGCTTCTGAACCTGACCTGCACCAACTACTACAAACTGATTCTCATCAATTCCCATATCTTTACGAAGTTGTTCAACTTGCTCTATAGGAAGTGGATGCCATTTTTCTTTGTTGACAAAGTTAGGAATATAGGTCACTTTTTCACGTGGAATTCCAGCAGCAACCAAATCCTCAATGAAGGTAGGATTGACCACAACCAGATGCTCCATACGGTCGTAAAAAGAAAATACATAGCGTTTGACAATCCCCTTTAAGAAGAATGGAATCTTCAAACTACCTTCCAAAGTATCCGGTAAGAAGTGAACATAGCCAATCTTACGTCCAGAACGTTTTTTCTGAAAGGTCGAGAGGTAATAAGGAAAATCAATCGTATGAAAATGAGTAACATCCGCTTCGATTGGAAGATTTTCTGTTACGATCAGTTGGTCTTTCGCATCTCGTTTTAAAAGCTGTACCAGTTCACGGTATGCACCAGACACACCTTGGCCTGCTACTTTTTCACTTGAACTTAGCATGTTGATGCGTAATTTCTCTTTTTCCATAGTAACCATTATACCATTTTCTTCAAATAAAATCAGCAAATAAAAAGAGAGATAGTATAAAAGCTGGGAATTTCCTGGCGTCTACACTATTTCTCTTTTTATCATTTACTTACTTGATGCCTAAAGCGATACGAGCGTAACGACTCATTTTCTCAACTGTCCAAGCTGGATACCATACTAATTTGACTTCAACGTTAGTAACTTCTGGAACATCTGTCATAGCATCATAGATTTGGTCAGTTAAAAGATCTGCCAAGGGACAACCCATGGTTGTCAAGGTCATATCAATTTCAGTCTCACCTGTATCGCCATCAAAACGAATCTCGTAGATCAAGCCTAGATTGACAATATCAATCCCTAATTCTGGGTCAATCACTTCTTCTAAGGCTGTCAAAATACGTGTTTTGATATTTTCAATTTGCTCTTCTGTATAAGCCATCTTCACTCTCCCTCAACTTAATCTTCAATGAAATCACGAAGTGGTTTGCTTCGACTTGGCTGGCGAAGTTTTCTCAAAGCTTTTGCCTCAATCTGACGGATACGCTCACGAGTCACGTTGAAGACTTTACCAACATCTTCCAAGGTACGCATTTTCCCATCATCAAGACCAAAACGGAGACGCAAGACATTTTCTTCACGATCTGTAAGAGTATCCAAAACTTCATCCAATTGTTCGCGCAAAACGATACGAGTTGTATAGTCCACTGGATTTTCAATCACTTCGTCCTCGATAAAGTCACCAAGATGGCTATCATCTTCTTCACCGATTGGTGTTTCAAGAGAAACTGGTTCTTGGGCAATCTTGAGGATTTCACGGACCTTGTCTGGTGTCATATCCATGCGTTCGGCGATTTGTTCAGGAGTTGGATCTTGTCCCAACTCTTGAAGCAGATTACGTTGTTCACGAACAAGCTTGTTAATGGTTTCAACCATGTGTACGGGGATACGGATGGTACGAGCTTGGTCAGCAATTGCACGAGTAATAGCTTGACGAATCCACCAAGTCGCATAAGTTGAGAATTTGAACCCTTTAGAGTAGTCAAATTTATCAACGGCCTTCATCAAGCCCATGTTTCCTTCTTGGATCAAGTCAAGGAACTGCATTCCACGTCCAACATAACGTTTAGCGATAGATACTACCAAACGAAGGTTAGCTTCTGCAAGGCGTTGTTTAGCTTCGATATCACCCGCTTCAACAGCAAGAGCTAATTCTTTTTCCTCTTCATTTGTAAGCAGAGGTACAACCCCGATTTCTTTCAAATACATACGGACAGGGTCATTGACCTTAGCTGAGGTTGAACCGATCAAATCTTCATCAGTCAACTCTGGTTCTTCCTCAGTGCTCAAAACACGCGCACTTGGATTTCCTTCGTTGTCCGTAATTGAGATGCCAGCATCTTGAATGCGTTGCAAAAGATTCTCAATTCCTTCCACATCTAAAGTAAAGGGAATTACCAGGGCGTTATTGATTTCGTCATCTGTAGCCGTACCAGTTTTTTTATGATTGCGAATAAATTCCGCTACTTGGACGTCAAAGGTTGTTACTTCTTTTTGTTTTGTTGCCATTCTTACTCCATTCTTCTTTTTTGGGCAATTAAGCGTTCTAGCTCTTCTAATGCGGTGTCTGTATCACCGACATGGCTAGCTTCCTGAACTTTCTTTTTAATTTGCAGATTTTCCTGATTCAAGAGAGCTCTTTTTCGAGACTCTTCCACTTCAGCTAACTCGTGAGGGGACATCTCAGGTGGCAAATCTAAGGCTAGGACTTGATACCAAGCACTTTCCACTTCTCTAGTCTGATGAGCCAAATCCTCAGACGAGATACTTCCATTATCAATCAAGAGTCCATACAAGGTCTGAAACTCTGGAGTTTCAAAAATAAAGTCATCTCTTAAGCGGTAGTCATTGAGCACCAAAGGATGTTCCATCATTCGGTAGAGGATATGAGCCTCCGCTCTCATCACTGCTGTCAGCTGCTTGGAGACAGACATGGTGACAGGACTCGGACTATAGGTCTCCTTGACCTTCTCCTTTCTCTGTCTAACACGACTTTCATTGACAATATGTTCGACTTGCTGATAGTCAAAAGATGGCAAGTGATCCGTCAAAATGTGAATGTAGGAATTCTGAGCTGTGATAGAGGGTTCCTTGGCGATTAAGGGAGCAATTTTCTCTATAAATTCAATCTGAGCTTGTAGATTTTCACTATTTTCAGGTCTGAAATGATGGATGTAAAACTCAACAGGACTAATGCGTGTATTGGTTAAGAGATAAGCCAAGTCTTGAGGAGAGTTTTTCTGCAAATATTCATCCGGATCCATCGCGTCAGGAATCTGGACTACTTGGACAGGTATATCTTTAAGCTCGTCCAAGGCTTTAGCCGTCGCAGCTTGCCCAGCCTTATCTCCGTCATAGGTGACGATCACTTTTTTGGTAAAGCGTTTCAGATGCTCCACATGTTCACCCGTCAGTGCGGTCCCCATAGAAGCAACTGCATTTTCAATACCAGCACGATAAGCCGCAATGACATCCATAAACCCTTCCATCAGGTAGATTTCAGGAGCCTTGCCCGATCCTTTTTTTACCCTCTCCAAATGATATAATTCGTAACTTTTGTTAAAAATTGCCGTCGCTCGACTATTTTTATACTTTCCAGTTTGAGAATCAGTCTCTTGCCATACACGACCAGAAAAGGCAATCACCTTTCCTTGATCATTTGAAAGAGGAAACATAATGCGATTATGAAAGGTATCAAAGAATTGGTTACTCTCAGATAGATAAAACAAACCTGAATCCAGCAAGTCCTTCTCACTATAATCATCGGCTAAACGCTGATATAGATAAGAGCGTTCTGCTGGAGCTAAACCAATCATAAAATGCTTGAGAACATCATCTGTTAAGCCACGTTTATAGAGATAGTTTCTCGCCTCTTCACCCATCTTAGTCGTCATGAGAATAGCATGATAAAAACGAGCTGCTTTCTCATGCATATCGTAGAGATTTTGATGGGGCGAACTAGGCTGTACAGAACTTTGAACAGGCGCTGCCATCTGAATCCCAAGTCTCTTAGCTAATATCCTCACTGCATCCGCAAAGGTTACCTGCTGATACTCCTCAATAAACTTAAAAACATCTCCAGAACGACCACAACCAAAACAGTGGTAAAACTGCTTATCCTCGACCACGTTAAAGGAAGGGGTCTTTTCACCATGAAAAGGACAGAGCCCTAAAAAGTTCCGTCCAGATTTTTGTAAAGAAATCACTTCTCCTATGATTTCGACAATATTGGTATTGTTTTTGATCTCTTCGATGAGTCTCTTGTCAACCATAGACAATACCTCCATTTTATCACAGTTTACACTAACTAGTATAGCTTATTTCTGAAAAAAAGTAAACCATTTCATACACTTTACATGAGACTATTTCATAAGTTTCCAGCTATCATGAAAAACTGAATCTTCTGAGGAAATCATTCTAATATTTGAAAGAAAAACAAAAGAAATAAAATCCTATTTCACTTGATCTTCGAGATTATTTTTCAATATTCTGCTAATATACTGACCATCTTTTCTACTAATACAAGCCGTTGCAAAAGTCATAGGTGCTATATAAACTTCTCCTCTATATGATGGGTCGGTCAATACAGGCATAGAATAATAGGCATTCTTTTTATTTTTAAGGTCAATAAACCATTTACCTCCTAGATGCTTACGGAAGGTTTCACCGATATAAACGGTCAAATAATCCAACATCTGGCGGTCTGCTATCAAAACATGGTGGTCTTCGTAGTGAGCCAAGATCCAGGCCTCCAAATCATCCAAAGACTTCATGCTATAGTCTAAATGAAGGCCTTGTTCCTCAGCAAACTCCCTAGTAAAATAGTCCATCTTAAATCCAATCTGAAAAATCCATTCTTGAAAATCTTCTTGTGTGTAAGTCATCTTTTTATCTCCTACTCCTATCCAAGTTTAAGATTCTTATACTGATTATACTCCAAAGTAAAACTGACGAAAAGGAAAAAAAGCAATATTTAAAATTCACCAAAAAACTTAGAAGCAAAAGCCTACTTCTAAGTTTTTTATCTCAATTATTTAAAATCAATTACTCAAACAGTTGATAGTAATCGGAAATTTTCATCTTGGCTTTTTCATCCTTGTTTAAATCTTGGATGATTTGTCCATCTTTCATAACAATCAAGCGATTTCCATACTTGAGAGCATCTTCCATATGGTGAGTAATCATCAAAGCTGTTAGATGGTCCTTGTTGATAAAGTCATTTGTCAATTCCATCAAGGCAACACTTGTTTTAGGGTCAAGTGCAGCTGTATGCTCATCTAACAAAAGGAGTTCTGGGCGCTTCAAGGTTGCCATCAATAGACTCAAGGCCTGTCTTTGTCCACCTGACAAAAATTCAATCGGTGTATCCAAATGCTTCTCTAGACCATTGCCAACCTTCTCAATGGTCGCTTGAAATTCTTCCTTATAGGATGACAATTTTCTTGGGAAAAGTCCACGTTTTTCTCCACGGAACTTGGCAATCAAAAGATTTTCTGCAACTGTCATACGTGGAGCTGTTCCCATCTTAGGATCTTGGAAGACACGAGAGAGATACTTGGCACGTTTCTCAGGGCTGAAATGAGTCACATCCTCACCCATGATACGAATGCTACCACTAGTCAAGGGTAGCGTTCCTGCAATGCTATTAAAGAGGGTTGATTTCCCTGCACCATTTCCACCCAAGATTGTGATGAAGTCATGTTCATAAATATCAAGTGAAACATCGTTTAGAATAATCTTTTCTTCGTCAAAGCCATTTGTCACAATTTTTGTGGCATTTCTTAATTCTACAATTGCTGTCATTTGCTTAACTTGACTCCTTTCAAGTATTTATCCTTAAGGGTTGGAATTACCAAGCAAGTTGCTAGGATAAGGGCACTATATAGACGGAGGTAGCTAGTGTTAAAGCCGAGAGCAATGACTCCCCATACCAAGAATTGATAGCTGATGGAACCAACTACAATTGTAATCAAGCGTTCTGCTAGGGTAAGACTCTTGAAGAGGACTTCACCGATAATCAAGCTGGCAAGACCAACAACGATAACACCGATACCACGAGAGACATCGGCATAGCCTTCTTGTTGAGCGATAAGGGCACCAGCAAGTGCGATTACACCATTTGACAAGACCAAGCCCATAAGCTCCATACGTCCTGTATTGATACCAAAACTACGAGCCATGTCTGGATTATCCCCTGTAGCGATATAGGCCTGTCCAAGTTTGGTATCTAGGAAGAAAAGCATGAGAAGGATAACCAAAGTCACAAAGATTAAACCTGTCAGTAATTGATTAACCTCTGATGAAAATGGAAGAACATCCTGGATTTGTTTTGTTCCTAAGAGCCCAAGGTTAGCTCGTCCCATAATCATAAGCATGATAGAATGACAAGAAGTCATGACTAAAATTCCTGATAGAAGAGTTGGAATCTTCCCTTTGGTATATAATAACCCCGCTGCTAAACCAGCAAGACACCCTGCCCCTACAGCCGCTAAAGTCGCAAGAAAAGGATTAACTCCTTGCGTAATCAGAGTCACTGCTACAGCTCCTCCCAAGGGGAAAGAGCCCTCCGTTGTCATATCTGGAAAGTTCAAGATACGAAAGGTCATAAAGATTCCTAAACCTAGGATAGCCCAGACCAATCCCTGTGAAATAATAGATATTAGCATGTTTGATTCATTTCCTTTATTTTAAAAATTGGAGGAGATGTCTCCAACTCCTCCTTCATTCTTATTCGATTACTTGACCAGCTTCTTTGAGAACTGATTCAGGAATAGTGATTCCAAGTTCTTGAGCAACTTTTTTGTTGATCACTGATTTACCAGTTGAGAAGACATTAACTGGTGTATCTGCAGGTTTTTCCCCCTTCAAGACTTTGGCAATCATTTTACCAGTAGCAACACCAAGATCGTGTTGGTCAACAACGACTGATGCCAAGCCTCCAGCTTCTACCATGGCAGTCGCACTTGGGTAGATTGGTTTTTTAGCTGTTTGATTGCTTGAAACGACAGTTGAGAATGCAGATGCGATTGTGTTATCGATTGGAACCCAGATTGCATCTACTTTACCAGTCATAACGTTCACTGTTGAAGCAATTTCGTTCGTTGAAGGAACTGCGAATGTTTCGACTTTCAAACCAGCTTTTTCAGCGTAAGTTTTAAATTCTTCAACTTGTGATTTTGAGTTATCTTCACTACTTGAGTAAAGAGCTCCAACCGTCTTGACATCAGGTGTCAAAGTTTTGATCAATTCAACCTGTTGTTCAGCAGGGTTGTGGTCAGATACCCCTGTGATGTTCCCACCTGGTTTTTCCAAGTTTTGTACAAGGTTAGCACCAATTGGATCTGTGATAGCAGCCATGATAACAGGAAGGTCTTTTGTTGCACTTGCAAGACCTTGAGCTGCTGGTGTTGCAATACCAACAACTACATCATTTCCGTTTGCCACCAATTGTTTACTCATTGTGGCAACCTTACTTTGGTCACCTTCTGAGTTCATAAAGTCGATTTTGACTTGGTCACCTTTATAACCTTCTTCAGCAAGTCCATCTTGGATACCTTGGTAGATCAAGTCAAGCGATGGGTGGCTTACAAACTGAAGAACACCAACCTTAGCTGTTTTATTAGCTGTCTCAGTTTTAATTTCTTGTTTCGTTAAGCTAGAATATACCAAGCTTCCTCCAACTACAAGTGCTAATGCTACGATAATACCGAGTAGACGTTTGTTTTTCATAATTTTCTCCTTATTTCTTCTTAACTTATTATTTTTTTATTCAATCACTTATTCAAGCGACGCCATCGTTTGATTTCCATAATTTTTTCCTCCCATAGAAAAAGTCCTCACACAAAAAACTTGTGTGAGGACGTCGATGCGCGGTGCCACCTCAATTATAGGAACTAGTCCTATCGCTCTTACTCGCTAAAACGAGTTGCACTGTAAGGTGTGCTCACCGAATTCTTATGATTTCAAATTCTTAATAACATTCAGCCCAATTTTCATCACTTCCACCTATCTGTTTCCACCAACCACAGACTCTCTAAAAAATTTCAATGATTACTTTCTGAATGCTTAAATTATATCATTTTACTAAAACTTGTCAAGGGTTTTCATAAAATATTTTAAATATTAACAAAAATTCCTACGTTTTTTATAAAATCTAACTTGTATCAGCCTGAATTACGTAATCCTGTAGCAATTCCGTTAATGGTCGTATGGATCAATCTTTCTTCATCTGAAGATAGCTCACCTCGACGTTGACGCTTAATCAATTCCAACTGAATATAGTTAAGGATATTGAAATAAGGCATGCGGTAGTTGAGACTGTCTTTCAAATAAGTATTTTCTGCCAAGAGCTCCTCATGGCCTTCAATAGCCAAGATAACGTCCTTAGTCAACTGCCATTCATCTAAGATAGTATAGTAGATTGCTTGAACTTCTTCACTTTCACACAGTTTAGCGTACTCAAAGGCGATATTCATATTTGATTTAGATAATACCATGTCTACGTTAGATAGGAGTGACTGGAAGAATGGCCAATTTTGATACATATCACGAAGATATTCGATATTTTTTGGATCTTGATCGATGAATTCTTTGAAGCTTGAACCAACACCATACCAACCTGGGAACATAACACGACTTTGTGACCATGAGAATACCCAAGGAATAGCACGTAGACCACCGATTTCAGTGATCGTTTTACGAGCTGCTGGACGAGAACCAATATTGAAACTTGAAATCGCCTTGATTGGACTAGATTCAAAGAAATAATCATAGAAATGGTCATTTCCGAATACGAGTTCACGGTAGATATCGTAACTGCGTTCCACCACTTGATCCATGATGGCTTCATAGCGATTTGACGTATTGGTATCACTCTTCTTCTTGGTAATCATACGGTTGATAGCTGCTGAAACCAACATTTCGAGGTTATAGTAGGCTGCATCCTTGTTTCCGTATTTGTTGCCGATAACTTCCCCTTGCTCTGTCAAACGGATACGATCCTTGATAGACTTGAGTGGTTGAGAAGCAATGGCATCATATGTAGGGCCACCACCACGGCCAACGGTACCACCACGACCATGGAAGAAGGTTACTTTGACTCCAAATTCGTCACCAATAGCAGTCAATTGTTGTTGGGCCTTATAAAGTGTCCAACAAGATGATAGATAACCGCCATCCTTATTACTATCAGAGTAGCCAAGCATGATTTCTTGGTAATTGTTTTTAGAAGCAATCCATTTCTTAGCAAGTGGTAGAGAGAAATACTTTCTCATTGTTTCTTCAGAATGGTCCAAGTCCTCAATTGTTTCAAAGAGTGGAACAATCTGAACACGCGCTTTTTCAGCATCTACCAGACCTACTTCTTTGAGCATGATAGCCAACTCCAGCATATCTGACACGCTAGTTGCATGAGAGATAATCGTTTGACGAATGACATCTTCTCCCAAACGGTCTTTTAATTCACGTGCTGTTTGGAAAATAGCCAGTTCTTTTTCGAGAAGTTCAGACTTCTCAGCATGAGTTGCAGACAAGATTCGAGGATCTTCTAATAATTCATGCAATAGCAAGTCACATTTTTCATCTTCTGACAAATCGCTATAGTGGTCATTGATTCCAGCAGATGCCAACAATTCAGCTACACAGGCTTCGTGGACGCTTGAATCTTGACGCATGTCGATGGAGGCCAAGAAGAAACCAAATACTTCTACAGCTTCTAAAAGTTCTGCAAATTCACCTGTGAGTAAGGACTCTGCCTTGTTTTCAAGTAATGAATCCTTAATGGTATATAGATCTTTTTTGAACTCTTCAACTGTTTCGTAAAATGGTGGACGATCTTCAGCTAGCTCTTGAATAGCTCCTGAAAGTCGATTACTAATATAGTCTGTAATCACTCCTTGTTGATGTCCTTGAGTACCTAGAAGACGTTCAACAGGATGACGTTCATCAGCTGACGAGCCAACAACAGACCATTCTTTTAAATTCAAGAGTGTTTGAATCAATTTGGATTGAATCAAATGAAAGGCGCGACGATAGGGTTCTTTCTCACGAAAGACTGATGTATCACCAGATTGAGCAGCCATTTCTTCAACAGCTTTACTAGTTTTTGATAAATTAGTCGAGAGAGAGAAGGTACGATAGAGACTAGAAATCTTGCTAATATAGTAGTTCAAGATCACTTCACTTTGGATAGTAGCAGAACGCAGAAGCGTCTCAGCAGTTACAAATGGATTTCCATCACGGTCTCCACCAATCCACATTCCCATAGTAATAGGTTTTGCTTGTTTAAGATCAATTCCTTGCTCTTTTGCTAGACGTTTGTACTCTAACATCAAGTTAGGAACAGCCTGTAGGAAGGAACTATTATAGTATTCCATCACATTGGTGATTTCGTTGGTTACTTTTAGTTTCTTCTCACGAATCATATCTGTCTGCATGATAATCTCAATATAGCGACGAAGATCATTATGCCATTTTTCTTTGTTGATGAGTCCCATTCTCACGTCACGATATTTACGCAAAAGGGTATGGATATGAGTGGTCAAATCCAACATACTCTTACGTTGAACCTGAGTTGGGTGGGCGGTCAAAACTGGTACCACGTTCAAGTGTTCAAGAATCTCAGCAGCGTTTTCTTTTTCAGCCACCATTTTGATCGTTGTTGACAATTTACCCAGATAGTCTTGATCGACATTATTTAGATGGTTAATCTCATAAGCCAAGTCAACATCTTCTGAGATGTTAATTAAGAGAGGCAAAATAGAGAAATATCTAGAAATGTAGACCATCTCATCATTTGAAAGACCTGTTACTACTTTATCTAGCCCTTGATAGTCAAGTTTTGACGAAAGTTCCTTCAAGTGCATAATCTTATCAAAGGTTTCAGCAGGAAGCATATTTTTTGTGATATCTTCCAGCATATCTGTCAAGATTTGAACTTCTTCTTGTACGACCGTTTTGTTACTATAATTTTCTAACTTTTGAAGAGACATTTTTTTTCTCCTTGTTATCTATGTCTTAAAGCTGTGCTTCGTATTCACTAAAAAGTCGCGCACGCTTTTCACTGGCATCAATATTTAATACAAATGCTATGGCTACAGAAAGAACCAAGAGACTATTCCCCCCTTGCGAAAGGAAAGGGAAGGTTACCCCTGTTGAAGGAATCAAGCCTGATATACCCCCAATGTTAACAAATACCTGTATCAGGATCATTCCCCCAATACCTATTGCTACCATTGAGTTGAAAGGATCCCTTGCGCGAATTCCTACCAAAATGATTCGTAGAATTAAGAAGAATAGGAGAGCGAGAATAAGACTTGCTCCTACAAATCCAAACTCTTCAATGACAATCGAAAAGACAAAGTCCGTATGGGCTTCTGGCAGATACCCTCGTTTTTCAATAGAATTTCCTAATCCCAGACCAAACCATCCTCCATTAACCATAGCATAGTAGGAATTGGCCAACTGGTGTCCAGCTCCAGCCAAGTCATTAAAGGGGTTGAAAAAAGCACTGAACCGCTTGGCAACATAACCAAATACAGGAATTTTAGAGAATTTCTCAACACCGATTATCCGAATGGCTGTTAAGGAAATCATAGAGACACCAGCTAGTAAGCCCAGAATAGTTGTGAACCATCGATAAGCTATTCCACTGATAGTATACATGAGCAAGGATACTAAAATCAAGATAGTAGCATTTCCTAGGTCTGGGAAAATCGCCAAACTACCAATCATAACCAGTAGAACAAAACGCCAATCATTAAATGCTCGAGGAATCCACTGATTAAGGGTTAAAACTTGGAAGTCGTAAACAGCTATCTCATCCTGTTGTTTTGAAAAACGCTGTGCTAGATACCAGACAATGATAATTTTTAAATACTCTGCTGGTTGAATCGTTATTGGACCAACCTTGATCCAGCCATAGGCCCCATTGACAGGAATCCCAATTAAACGCGCTAGAGCTAGCAGTATCAGCTCAACAAACATGACGATAAAGAGTAATCGCTCATTTCGCAGAAATCCTAATTTCAATTTATAAATCAAGGCAATTAAAAACAAACTGGCTATCCAGAAAATTCCTTGATTTCGAACCAGTTGCAGGGTACTTTTTCCCTCTTGGATAAGAGTTGCACTAGTTGTCGAATAAACTACTATCAATCCTAAAACGGATAACAGTAAATAAGGAATCAAAATGGAATAATTCAGCAAGTGCCTTTTACTTATTTTCATATGTCACCTATCTTTCGGAAAAATATTTTAATTTTCCCATATTATTTCTAGTTTTACATGCTATTATACCATTTTTTAGCCTAGAAAAAAACTCTTACAGTATAAACATTCGAATTTTACTCAAAACGGACTCTGAACAAGAATGTCTTGAGTGGTCCCTTATCCGACCTATCGATTGTTTTTAGTTACTAGGACTTATAAAACTATAATGTTGATATTTTATAAACTTAAAAACTACCTTCCAGACAGAGGAAGGTAGTTCATTACTATCTTAGTTTGAGGCGCTACTGCTGCTGTCAGAAGTTGTTTCGCCTTTGATGTATTGCGTAAAGATATTTTGGAAGGCCGGATCTTTAACTTTAATGTTGGCATCTTGCAATTCTTTACTAATAACACCTTGAACAAAGGTTGCATCATTTTGTTTTTGAGTCAAAATGATTGTTTTAAGTTTTTCTTTATAATCATCCAAGTTAGAAGATTTTTCTGACTTCTTCGTCAACTTAACAATGTAGAAACTACTTGTATAAGCTTGAGTTCCTGGAGCAGTGATAACATCTGAAATTCCGTTGACATCAAGCGCAAAAGCAGCTTTTTTAACCACGTCTGGCAATTCTGTTGATGCAGAGTCAAAGGTAATTTCTCCACCATTTTCTTTAGTCTTTTCATCTGTAGAATTGTCTTTTGCAAGTTGTGCAAAATCAGCTCCAGATTCTTTTGCTTTGGCAAGAACTTCCTTAGCCTTATCTTCACTGTCAAGTTTAATAATTTGAGCCGTTACTTCTGGAGTATACTCTTCAAATGCTTTTTTATAGTTTTCATCTGTTAATTCAGATTCAGCGGCTTTCTTAACAGCATACTCAACTAATTTACTGGTACGAATTTGAGCTTTACGGCTTTCTGCAGTCATACCTGAACGGGCGAGAATCGTTTGATAGCTATCACCGTATTTCTTTTGTTCTTCTGCAACGGCATCCTCTACTTCTTTATCGCTAACTTCTGAACCATATTGTTTTTCAAAAACTTTTTGAATGGTCATATTCAGCAAGACTTGTTGAGCAGTTGGATTATTTTTAACTTCTTCGTAGAATTGATGTTCTGTAATCACATCACCCTTCATACTGATCAAGTCTGCTCCTTCAGAGCTATTGGAACAAGCAGCCAAAGTAGCTACTGACAACAATGTGATGGCTCCTGCCATTAGTTTTTTCTTCATGTTTACTCCTTTTGTTCACTAATTAAAGGTTTACCTTATCTATTTTACCAAATTGTCTTAAAAATATCTGAAATCAATCAATATCAGGCAGTTCTACTTCTGCTTGATTTTTTCTCAGCATGAGAATTCCGTCTCCAAGAGGAACTAAAGTAGCGGTTAATCCTGAATTGTCCAAAGTCGCATCAAAGAGTCGTTGCAAGCCACGATAAATCGTTCTTTGTCCTCGACGGACTTCCATGATATCCCTAGCAATATCTCCTCCTTGGAAAATATCATCTAAGACAACCACTCCACCTACTTCTAGGTGTTTGAGGATTTCTGGTAGAAAGATGATGTATTTGGACTTAGCAGAATCCATAAACACAAAATCATAGGTCTCTGTCAACGTTGACAAGACATCTACCGCATCACCTTCTAAGAGAGTGATTTGTTTGCGTTGATCAAATTTTGCAAAATTTTCCTTGGCAAAACCAATCATCTCAGGATTTCGGTCAATAGTGGTGATTTTTGACTTGGGTGAATGCTCTGCCATCAAAAGTGCTGAAAATCCAATCGCCGTACCAATCTCTAAAATATTTTTTGGTTGAATGGTTTCCATAAGGAAACGAAAGTAGGCGACGGTTTCATGAGGAATGATGGGAATATTTTCCTTGCGAGCAAAGTTTTCTAGTTCTTTTAGGGAACCTGTCACCTGCTTTTGTCTGTGGCGCATGAACTCGACAATCTCATGCTTGACAACAGGACGTCGCATGTTATGATTGGCATTTTTACTATAAGACTTTACCATCTGCCTTATGCCAATCCTAATTTTTCAACAAGGGCTTCAAACTCATCCAAACGGCGTTCAAAGACTGCAAAGGCATCGTTGAGGTAATCTTCTTTTTCCATGTCAACACCAGCTTTACGCATGATATTGAGTGGATAGTCTGACTTCCCTGCTTTGAGATAGTCGATATAGCGATCACGATCCTCTTGGCTACCATGAACAATCTTTTCAGCCAAAGCTGAAGCTGCTGCAAAGCCTGTTGAATATTGATAGACATAGTAGTTATAGTAGAAATGCGGGATACGAGCCCACTCGTACTGGATTTGAGGATTGTCTTCCTTGCTCAAGCCATAATATTCTTGGTTCAAGTCAGCATAGAGATTGTTTAGGAACTCACTTGTCAAGACTTCACCATTTTGATCGGCTTGGTGGATAGCATGTTCAAATTCTGCAAATTGAGTTTGGCGGAAGACTGTTCCACGGAAACCATCCAAGAAGTTGTTGAGAATGGCAAAGCGTGTTGCATCGTCTTGAACTTCTTGCAATAATTTTTCTGTTAGGATGTTTTCATTAGTAGTTGAAGCAATTTCTGCCAAGAAGATTGAATAATCACCGTATACATAAGGTTGTGTTTCACGTGTATAGCTTGAATGCATACTGTGACCAGTCTCATGTACAAGAGTAAAGAGATTATCTAAGTTATCCTGCCAGTTAAGGAGCATAAAAGCGTTGGTATCATAAGAACCACCTGAATATGCACCTGAACGCTTGCCTTGATTTTCATAAACATCAATCCAACGTTCGCTGAAGGCACGTTTAACTCGGCTCAAGTAATCCTCACCAAGAACTGACAAAGCTTCTTCTGCTTTCTTCAAGGCCTCCTCATAAGTAAAGCTGTATTCCACTGAAGACAATGGTGTATAGACATCATACATTTTGAGGTCTGGAATACCCAAGATTTTTGAGCGAAGAGCCAGATAACGATGCAAGAGTGGCAGGTGCTTACGAACAGCAGATACTAGATTGTCATAAACACTTTCTGGCACAAAGTTTGCTGCAAGAGCTGCTTCACGCGCACTCTTATAGTTTCGAACTTTTGCACGATAGTTTTGCACTTTAACATTGGTCTGCAAGGTTTTAGCGTAAGTGTGCTGGTATTGCTCATAAGTAGCATAGAGGGCTTCATAAGCTCCACGACGAACCTCACGATTCTTAGATTCTACCAAGCGCATATAAACGCCGTGTGACAATTGTACTTCATTTCCATCTTCATCTTTAACAAATGGAAAGACGATATCTGCATTATCTAAAATAGCAAAGGTTTCACTAGCAGCACCGAAGATTTCACCAGCACCTGCAAGTAACTCTTCTTCACGTTGTGAAAGGACATGGTCCTTATTTTGCAATAGTTTATCAAAGAAGTGTTTATAAGGCTGGAGTTTTGGTTCTTCTGTTAAAAAGTTTTGATACTGGTCTTCTATTATAGCCATAAATTCTGGTTCATAGAAAGAGAAGACCTGATCAAGTTGACTATAAAGAGCCATTGCTTTTGCATAGTATTCTTGATACTTAGCTACTCGAGTATCTTGGTCGTTTTTCATATGTGCATAGACATAAAGTTTTTCAAGACGACGACTCAAGTCCAGATAACGCTCTGTAATGTCAAGAAGACTCTCTGCACTATCCAAGAGATGTCCTTCAAGACTAGCTGCTTGTTTTGTATCTTCCGTTAAAAGGGCGAGTTCTTCTTCCCATTTCTGGTCAGTTTCAAAGATCGTTGATAGATCCCATGTATCTTTTTCATTGATTTCATTTCGTTGTAATACCATAAGTTTCCTCCATCCTTTCTATTTTACCATATTTTTTAAGAAATATTGCTGATAAAAGGCAGGTGGATAGAGCTTTTGTAACTCTGTTTGAGGATTTTTTTGATAATAAATTCGAAAGTTGCGATAATAATCACTAATATCCTGTTTAATTTGACAAAAAGAATCATGTTCTATCGGCCTTACTTGAGGATACCAGTCCTGATTCTTCAGATTCAAAAGGTTCTCCCCTCTCAAGTAGGCCTTGGCTTGTTGCTTCATCCAATAGGGATTTTGATAGTAGAGTTGTTTTTGAATGTAACGACAAATGTTCTTATCTTGTTCAACCGAAAAAGTGATAAGATTTTGTTGCTGATAAGGAGTCCGTAATATTTCTAGAAGATTTCCTTTGTCATAAGAAAATTCCTTGATTTGATAATGGAGTTTCCCTTTCAAATCTTGGTGAAGGAGGTACTTAAGTCTCAAAACTTGTTTTTTATGGTCTAACTCCCAAATATGAAAGCCCATGTTATTACTAAAGTAAAGAAAATCTCTCTGAAGTTGAGTTAGCCGCTCTTTTAGCCAGAGCTTTTCTCCTAGTAGCCAAAGAACTTGAATTCCCAAACTTCGATAACCATTGCTTCTCTCCCGTAAAAGTTCACAAGAAATGGGACTACACTGAATTTCTAGAGCTAGTTGCTTGTTGATAAAGATATCTGCGATTTGCTTCAGTTCAGGTATGGGATATTCCATCTCAACCGCATCATTCTCCTTAGCCCAATAAAACAGTCTTTTCTTGTTTTCCAGATGCTCTGGTCCTTCATTTTCATGGAAAAAATCACATTTTTTGAGACTTTCATGCGCAAAATGCCTTCTCACATTTTTTCCTTTTCTCATGCGGACACTTGTTCCACAAGCTGGACAATAATAATCTTGTTTGACTAGTTCATCCTCCAAGGCATTGACTAGGTGCCCATTTTCATCTCTAGCAAAAAACATAAAACCTCCTTTTCTACTTTATTCGAAAAGGATAAGAAAAAGGCTGAGAAAACCAGCCTTCCTATTATATTTTGAGGATAATCCTTTAACCCAGCTCATATTTTATGCTTCTTGATATGTTTTTGTAACATGGGAATCAGATTTGAAATTTGATCTTGTTTAATCACCAGCACACCATACTCTTGACAACGATGATTATATACGGGATTGATTTTGCCAGAGCAAACAATTAATTTCAAACAAGTTTCACCAGCAAAATGATTGGCATATACCTCTAGTTCATTAATAGCTTCTACAGACAAGTCTGTCATTTTACAAGATATAAAAATAATGGATTGACCTTTACGGAGGACAACATCAATTTCATTTTGTACATTATCGACCTCAGGGAAAATACCATTCCAGTCAATTTCAGCCCCTATCATACATTCATCAAAATACTCTGACTCTATCGCTAAAAGATAGAGATATAATTCTAAAATATGACCTTTTGTGCGACAGAGTAATTGTGCCTCGGGGCTAGAAAAAGTGTAACTAATATGATCGGAACTTTCCTCTTCAATATGAATCAAGTTAGCTTCTGTTAGTAGAGGAATTATAGATTCTGGATAAAGGTACTTTTTACCGTTACTTTCCAAAACTTTTGCTGTTTCAGCGTGAAAATCAGCTGTTTTTGCTAATGCAAAGAATTGAGTGATCTGATACCATTCTTCTGGGTTTAAAATTGCATAGTTTGCTAGTTTTTTGATGGTAGTAATTTGTTTCGGACTGTATTTAGGTTGTTTCGATTTGATGAGTTTACCACCCCGTAAGGCCATCAACTGTTCAATGGTTAGGTTAGGAATCACTAACTCTTCCTTCTCCACTTTACCCATTTTCCATTTAAATTGTTTTCCTTTCTCAATATCTATTGCAATAATCGGTAATTGCTTTTCCAAACCATACTGATACAGAAAAATAGCTAATATCGAATCTCCTCCAAAAACATCTAAGGTCACTGAATCATAGTTAGTCAAGAAAAGATTCAAATCATTCGTAATCTTATCTAGACTTATTTGCCGAAAATGCACTTGCTTTACATGGGAAACTTGATTCAGCAAAAAATGTTTCAAGGACAACCTTTCTTCTTCTGTAATTTTTTTCAGGGAGAGAAATAAAACCTCATCACAATCACAAATAAAAGTCTGATAAACATTTTTCTCGATAGTGTGATGATCAAAAAGTTCGACTAAAAGACTAGGCATGGCGCTACCTCCCTATTAAAAATTTGCTAGTTGTATGGAAAATTTAAAATTTCTTATTATAAACTTCATAGAAATACGGGTTAAGAAATTGTCTTTAGCATCGTCTACACATCTAGTATAGCATAATTCAGTTGATTGGCCCTCAAGTCTTTATATAAAAAAACGAATAGAAATGGATAGCTATTCGTTTTAAGATTTTTATTTTACTTTTCTTGCCAACATGGTCGCAAAGCGTAGTTGTATACGATTGCCATTTTCGTCACGACGATGTAAATGACCTGGATTTTCATTGTACTTGATCAATTCCCAGTCCTGGTAGTAATTTGCCAATTCCCCTTCTTTAAAGGTGAATGGGAAGTTCACTGAGCAAGGATAATCCTCCGTGTCCATGGCACAAACGATAAGATTGTAGCCACCGATAGAGGTTTGTTCCTGCATATTTTGAACTATAGCAGGAATACGATCTGCTTGTAAAAACATGAGCACAACCGTTGATACGATAAAATCGTAAGTTTGTCCAATGCTAGCTGAATTAATATCGTAGAGACCTACAGGCATTTCTAAATCTTCTTGCTCTACGATACTTTGCAAAATTTCAAGGGATAGCTCATTTTGGTCCACTGCTGTGACATCAAATCCATGTTGAGCTAGAAAAAGTGCGTTTCTTCCTTGACCACATCCTAGGTCTAGTGCCTTACATGGCTTCACCGTCTGCATAGCTTCTAAAACCTCAGAATGAACTGGATTGGTATTGTATTTCTTGGGGAAATAATCTTCTGGTTTACAATAAAATTCCAAGTACCATTCCACATCTTCTGTGACAGCTTCTACACGGTGCCATGCTTGAGGTTGCGCCATCGGATTATCAGCACCCGCTTCAAAGAGGTGCTCAGCTATAACTTCCCCCTCCTCAGTCAATTCAATAAACTTAAGAGCCCCTTTTAATACGGTAATCTTGCCCCAGGTTCCGACCTTGGTATTGTGTTTTCTTTGAACAGCTTCAGGCATGGTGTCTTTATTCCAGACAGGCATGCGTTTATAGGCAACTAGTTTTTCCATATTCTTCACTCTTTCTATCGATGGTTAACTGCTTTCATAACACGCGCGATATCGCGATCTTGCTCACGACGTTTGATTGACTCACGTTTATCGTAGTCATGTTTTCCTTTAGCAAGTCCTAAAAGAAGCTTGGCATAGCCGTCTTTGATGTAGACTTTAAGTGGAACCAGAGTCATCCCTGTCCCTTTGGTTTCTTGCTCCAATTTCTGGATTTGTTTTTTATGAAGGAGAAGTTTACGACGACGTTCTGGTTCCTGATTCCAGATATTGCCTTCCTCATAGGGTGCAATATGAACATTGCTCAACCAAACTTCCCCATTTTTCACTTGGGCAAACCCATCTTTCAGATTGATGCGGGCTGCTCGTACACTCTTGATTTCTGTACCAGTGAGGACCATTCCTGCTTCAATGGTATCAACAATTGTATAATCGTGGCTTGCTTTCTTATTTTGTGCGACGACCTTTCCCTCGCCCTTTGCCATGCTTAGCTCCTTTCTTTGCTACTTCCTTATAAAAAGGTTTCTTGCTCTTTTTCTTCTTGTCTTTAGGAGAATGCTTGCGCTTATCACTTGAGCGACCAGCTTTTCTCTTGTCTTCTTTCTTATCTGAACGACGACCTCTATCCTTACTACGACCAGACTGTTTCAACCCCTTCTCAATGACATCAAATTCGCTTGGAATAAAAGAAAAATCAATCTCGCCAGTCATCTTATCGGCTCTTTCGACACGAATGCGTATCTGTTGTCCCACACGGAAGGTTGTCCCTGATTTCTCCCCACGAAGAGTCAAATCACGTTCGTTAAAATGATAGAACTCAGGTAAATTAGTAATGTGAATCAAGCCTTCGACTGTATTTGGCAATTCAACAAAAAGACCAAATTTGACGATACTTGATACTACTGCATCATACTCTTCACCCACAAACTCTTCCATGTATTCAGCTTTTTTCATGGCTTCAACTTCACGCTCTGCCTCAATAGCTCTGCGCTCACGATTTGAAGACTGGGTCGCAATCTCTGGAATGACCTGTTCAAAATGTTCTGCTATTTCCTTGGAACGTCCATAGTCACGAATCATTCGGTGAACCAAGAGGTCCGGATAACGGCGAATCGGACTGGTAAAGTGGGTATAATATTCCGCTGCTAGGCCATAGTGACCATGATTATGCTCAGAATAACGAGCCTGTTGCATAGAACGGAGAAGCATCATAGAGAGAACATCCGCATAAGGCTCACCTTCAACAGCACTCATGATGTCTTGAAGAGCTTCCTGACTAATCTCACTCGCAGTTCCATAGATTCTCAAGCCAAAACTAGAGGCGTAATCAATAAACTTCTGAACTTTTTCAGCTTTAGGTTCCTCATGGATACGATAGATGAAAGGTAAATCAAGCTTGCTGAAATGCTCAGCAACTGTTTCATTTGCAATCAGCATAAAGGACTCAATCATACGTTCTGCAGTCCCACGATGACGAAGAACAATATCTACTGGTTTCCCTTGCTTGTCAACCAAGATTTTAGCTTCATTGGTATCAAAATTGAGAGCCCCACGCTTAATCCGCATACCTTCAAGAATTTCATGAAGCTTGGCCATTAACTCGATACTAGGAACAATTTTCTTATACTCTTGTCTCTTCTCCTCATCACCTGCTAGGATATCATTCACATCACTATAGGTCATACGGAAACTTGTCTTGATAACTGTCTGCGTAATAGTATAATTACGAACCCGACCATTTTTATCAATTTCCATGATAGCTGATTGGGTCAAACGATCTACTTGAGGATTGAGGGAACAAATACCATTTGAAAGGCGTTCTGGTAGCATTGGAACTACACGATCTGTCACATAGACAGAGGTCGCACGATTAAGGGCTTCCTTATCAAGGGCAGAACCCTCAGTCACATAGTAAGAGACATCAGCGATATGAACTCCAAGTTCAAAATTTCCATTCTTCAATGGCTTGATGTGAACTGCGTCGTCCAAGTCCTTAGCATCTGCTCCATCTATGGTAAATGTAATTTCATCTCTCAGGTCCAGACGTCCCTCCATGTCCTTTTGGGATGGAGCATCAGGTACACTTTCCGCTTCTTTAATAACAGCCTCTGGAAATTCTGAGACAATGTCCATTGATTCCAAGACCTCAAGAATGTCAATTCCTGCATCTGTTGAATGTCCCACAACATCTAGGACACTCGCCACAAAGAAGTCGTGTTTCTTACTTGGGTACTTGTCAATAAAGACCTTGAGTACTTCTGTCCCTTCTAGTTTGAGAGATGGCTTTTTCACATAAATCGGTTGACTAATCTTTTGATTTTTAGAACGGATATAACCCGCATACTTTGGTTTCTCTTCATCAAGAATAATTTGCCCGACAACTGTCGTGAGACTGTGCTCTAGGATGTCGATAATCTTTGCTTCTGCAGCAGTTCCTTTGTTACGGTCAGCAACTTTCTTGATGACAACTTCAACAGTATCTCCATCAATGGCATAGTTAACATCACTTTTTCCAACAAAAAGATCGTCTTCTTCGCCTTCAAGACTTACAAAACCGAACCCATTTTTATGGGCATGGAAAATTCCTTTTAGGGTAATCTCATGTTTTTTCTTCTGTTCTAGGGTTAAACTACCATCTTCTTCAAAGCGAATCTGGTGCTTACGTTCCATCAAGGAAAGAGTTTTGATTAACTCACGGAAGTCCTTTGAACCATCCTTCCCGAGAGCACTGGCCAAGTCATTAACTGTGACACTCCCCTTCTCTTGTAAATATTCTTTTATTTTATCTTTCATGTTTACTTTCTAGATTTATAATATTTTCTTTTTGGTGTAAAACCTTATTTCTTTTAAAAATAAAAATAGGCAAAGACCTAGTCCTGCCCATTATTTTCTTATCTACTTGATAATACCGTCAATGCTAAGGCAATGGCTAGCCAGAAAAAGACTAAAATTCCTGTCAAACGTTGCATCACAGCTTCAAAACCGCGCGCTTTACTACGTTCAAACAAATCACCTGCACTGGCATCAAATACATTGCTAGATTGGTTTTTAGTTGGTTGCATAAAAATTGCAATCACAATCACAACAGATAATACTAATAAAATGGTTAATAATAGGTTATACATATCAAACTCCTTAAAATCTCTATTATTCTACCATAATTTCTACTTAGATTCAAGATGTAGAGTCACTTTTCTTTCTTTAGGACAATACTTTAAGACTTCAATCTTGTCTGGATGGGTTTTGGAGTTCTTACTGGTTAGATAATTGATGCTGCCACAAGAGGAGCATTTGAGATTGATTTTTACTCGCACTAGATTTCCTTCACTTTTAATAATGTTCTAAATTGGATAAGATTAAATAAACAACTGAGAGCTACACAAAGAGCTGTTGCATAAAATACTGAGTGATAGCCAAATTGTCCCGCTACTGCTGATCCTGCTAAGGGACCTATCACTCCTCCTAGATAAAAGAATACTTGATTAAAGGCAAATACCCTTGAAATGCCAACTTTAGGAGTCATTTTGCTTAGGAGAGCATTGACACCAGGTATTAGAGCTCCTGTTCCCAGACCAAATAGAAAACGATAGAAGCCTAATTGGAATGGGCTAGTCGCATTTGCACATAGTAGATAAATACAAACTGAATATACCTGAGCTAGGACAAGGAGTCGATGATTGCCCACTTTATCACCTAGTTTCCCCATGATACCTGCACTCATCATACTTGAAAATCCCATGCTGGATACAATCAAACCAGAGACAAAAAGAAGATTCTCTTTCTGTCCAAGGTCTCGTACATACAGGGCAAGGATGGGACCGATAGATTGGGCAGCAAATTGAATCACAAAGCTAGTTAGAAATAAATTTATCAGGAGAAAAGGATATTTAACAGAAGTAAAGAGCTCTCTTGTAGGGAGTGCTTTTTCTTTTGGCACTGGTTGAAAGTTTTCTTTGATAAAAAGAATGGTTAAGATAGCTGCAAAGAACAGGAAACCACCAACCAATAAAAAGACATTTCGAATTCCAAAAATTTCGGCAATGAAACCACCGACAAAGGGACCAGTCAAAGTTCCAGCGACAACACCAGTTGATAAAGTCCCTAGAGCGTATCCCGACCTATCTTTGGGGACTTGACTTGCAATTAAAGCTGTCGCATTGGGTACAAATCCTGTAAAAACACCATTAAGAAAGCGTAAGAACAAGAGCCAGAAAACATTTGGAACAAATGCCAGACCTCCCATAGTAATAGTCATGGCTAGCCCTGCACGAATCATCATGGGTTTTCGACCATACTTGTCTGCTAATATTCCCCAAATTGGTGATACAAAGGCTGCAGAAATGGCTGAGACTGATATAGCTAAACCTGAATAAAAGGCAACTTGATCTCCTTCAATTCCTAACTGTTCGACAAAAATAGGCATGAAAGGAACAACAAGAGAAATGCTGGCTCCTGTTAAAAAACAACCAAACCAAGCAATACGAAGATTATCCTTCCAACTAATCTCTTGCATGGACATTGCCTCCTTCAAGTAAGGTCACTACTTGACTCAAAAGCTGCTCTCGACTACCATTATTGTCTAATATATAAGTAGCAAATTTCTTCTTTTTTTCTAAAGGCCACTGTGAAGCTAAACGAGTTTCAGCTGACTCTTGGGATAACTGATCACGGTTCATTAAGCGATCCAGCTGGGTATCTCGCCTTACATAAACTAGCCAAGTTTCATCGAACCATGAAGCATAGTCCTGTTCAAAAAGCAATGGAATATCCATGAAAAATATGTCCTCTGTCTGAGATAACTTGTCTCTCAAAGAGCCCAATTCTTCACGGATGATTTGTCCTTGAGTCTGTTTAGACCATTCTCTCTCATCAGAGTTAGAAAAGATCAGACTGGCAAGTAATGGTCGATTCAATTCCCCATCTTCTAGAAGGACTTTTTCACCGAAATGCTCTACTAAAATCTGAAAAAGTCGTCCACCAGGTTTTTGAAGTTGGTGAACAAGAGCATCCGCATCTACCACTTCAAACCCTTTTTGTCTTAGAAAATTTGTGACGGTGGACTTCCCAGATGCAATACCACCAGTGATTCCAATAATTTTTCCCATCACTTTCTCCTTTGACATTTTGGGCAAAAATGGGTTCCACGACCACCGAGTTGAATTTTTTCGATAATGGATCCACAACGTGAACAAGCTTGTCCAGCTTTATCATAGACCTGATGAAAATCTTGCATGGTCCCATCTTCACCAAATGCATTGGTATAGGTGCGAATGGTTGAACCGCCTTTCTCAACAGCCTGCCCCAAAACTTCAATGGTTTGATCATGGACTTTTCTAGCCTCTTGGGCGCTTAAACTTTTAGAAGTTCTAGAAGGATGAACTTTCGCTCTCCAGAGAACTTCATCCACATAGATATTTCCCAATCCAGCAACCAAAGTCTGGTCGAGAAGATGCGATTTGATAGGTTTTTTAGATTTCTTCAAGGCACCTATAAAAATCTCTAAGTCAAAATCCTGTTCAGTAGGTTCTGGTCCAAGCTTTTTAGATACAAAGTAAGCATCTAAGAGTTCAGGAGCAAGCAATTCCATAGTGCCAAACTTACGTACATCCTCATAAACTAAAGTGCCACCGTCTTCAAACTGGATGAAAATATGAGCATGCTTACGTTCAGGAACATTGGTTGGATAATAAAAATACTTGCCTTCCATCCTTAGATGAGAAATCAAGACCTTGTCTGTCAGGTAGAAAAGTAAATACTTGCCACGGCGCCCCGTCGATTGAATTTCTTGACCAGGTAATTCTTTCTGAAACTGATCCAAATCTGTCTTAATCATCTTAGGATAACGAATATCAAGACTAGCAATCTTCTTCCCTAGAATCAGTTTTTCAAGACCTCGTCGAACCGTTTCGACTTCAGGTAATTCAGGCATAACTCCTCACTCTCTAAAAACAAGAAGCAGGCTATTGCCCACCTCTTCTTAATATTCTTTTTCGTTATAGCCAAAGTCAGCCAAATCTAGCTTCTTATCGCGCCAGTTTTTCTTGACCTTGACCCAAGTTTCTAGGAAGACCTTGTCTCCTAGCATGAGCTCGATATCACGACGGGCCATAGTCCCAATTTTCTTGAGCATGGCACCACCTTTACCGATGACAATCCCTTTTTGGCTGTCACGTTCAACCATAATGGTTGCTCGAATGTGAACCTTGTCTGTCTCTTCATCTCGCTTCATAGAATCCACTACTACTGCAACAGAATGCGGAATTTCTTCACGAGTTAAGTGTAAAACCTTTTCACGAATCATCTCAGAAACCAAGAAACGTTCTGGGTGATCGGTAATTTGGTCCGCTGGGAAATATTGGAATCCTTCTTCCAAATTTTCACTCAGAATATCGATTAGACGAGAAACGTTATTTCCCTGAAGGGCTGAAATAGGAACAATTTCCTTAAAGTCCATCTGACTACGGAAATCATCGATTTGAGCCAAAAGCTGATCTGGATGAACTTTGTCAATCTTATTGACGACCAAAATTACAGGAACCTTAGCAGCCTTAAGGCGTTCGATGATCATATCATCACCCTTACCCCGCACCTCATCCGCAGGCACCATAAACAAAACGGTATCTACTTCACGAAGAGTGCTATAGGCAGATTCCACCATAAAATCTCCAAGAGCCGTCTTGGGTTTATGAATCCCTGGAGTATCGATAAAGACGATTTGCTCCTTATCAGTGGTGTAAATCCCCATGATTTTATTGCGCGTTGTTTGTGCCTTATCACTCATGATAGCAATTTTTTGCCCCATAACATGATTCAAAAACGTTGACTTCCCTACATTTGGACGTCCTAAAATGGCTACAAAGCCTGATTTAAATGTCATAATTTCCTCTTACTGTTTAAAATAATAAATCCCAAATTCGTGGGAGAAAGATGAGTGCACCTGTCAAAGCGGCAAAAAGAGAAACCACAAGTACGGCACCAGCCGCCATGTCCTTAGCTTTTTTTGCCAACATAGAAAAGTGATAGTGACTAGCCAAATCTACTACATTTTCAATAGCTGAATTAATAATCTCAAAAGCTACTACCATGAAAATGCTCAAAAGTAGAAATAACCATTCGATTCGTGACACCTGAAAAACAAAACCTGCAAGGACAACTATTAGAGCCGTCACTGCATGCTTTCTCATGTTACGTTCTTCCTTAATCGCAGTAAAAATCCCTGTAATGGCAAATTCTAAACTGGAGATTAGGTCACGATTTTTCCATTTTCGTTTATTGTCTTGTGAGTCCATAGGCTGTCAAAATTTCTTCTTGTAAACCGAACATCTCCGCTTCTTCCTCGGGAGTGTAGTGATCATAGCCGTTAATGTGTAAAAAGCCGTGCACTGCCAAGAAGCCCATTTCACGTTCAAAACTATGACCGTACTCCTCAGCTTGCTCATGTGCCTTATCAATGGAAATGAAAAGCTCACCGATATAAGCATCAAATTCTGACATCATATCTGCCAAGTCAGGATCATTTTCCAGATCTTCCTTATCAAAGGCAATCTCTAACTCCGGCTTATATTCAAGACTGATGACATCTGTTGGACGATCGGTATCACGAAACTCTAGATTGAGTTCATGGCTTCGTTCGTTGGTCACAAATGTGACCGCCATTTCCTTGTCTTCTTTTCCAATTTTTTTTGCAGCAAATTCTAAAATTTCCTGTGTTTGTTCTAAAATTTCTTTTGAAACTTGTCCAGTTTCATCTACCATTTCAATATACATGTGTTTCTCGATTCTCTTTACTTGGCTTTATTATATCACATTTCTATGATTTTATTCTACCTTTTTGATATAATACTATGGAATACATTCACGAGGAGAGAACCATGTCATTTGATGGATTTTTTTTACACCACATGGTTGAGGAATTGCGAACTGAACTACTAAATGGTCGCATCCAAAAGATAAATCAACCCTTTGACCAAGAATTGGTCCTGCAAATCCGTAGCAATCGTAAAAGTCATCGTTTGCTCCTGTCTGCCCATCCAGTTTTTGGACGCATCCAGTTAACAGAGTCCACCTTTGAAAACCCTGCTCAGCCATCTACTTTTATTATGGTATTGAGAAAGTATCTTCAAGGAGCAGTTATTGAGTCAATCGAGCAAATTGAAAACGATCGTATCGTGGAAATCACGGTTTCCAATAAAAACGAGATTGGGGACCATATCCAGGCCACGCTTATTATCGAGATTATGGGCAAACATAGCAATATTCTCCTTGTAGATAAGTCTAGTCACAAAATTCTTGAAGTTATCAAGCATATCGGTTTCTCTCAAAATAGCTACCGTACCTTATTACCAGGTGCTACTTATATCGCTCCTCCAAGTACAGAAGCTCTCAATCCTTTTATGGTCAAGGACGAAAAACTCTTTGAGATTCTACAAACCCAAGAGTTAACTGCTAAAAACCTTCAAAACCTCTTTCAAGGTTTGGGAAGAGATACAGCAACTGAGTTAGAAAGACAACTGCTTAATGATAAACTAGCCACTTTCCGGAACTTCTTTGGACAAGAAACCAAACCTTGCCTAACAGATAAATCCTTTTCTTGTGTGCCTTTTTCTAGTAAAACAGCGGAGAATTTTGACAGTCTTTCACAATTACTTGATATCTATTATAAGTATAAAGCCGAACGTGACCGTGTGAAACAACAGGCTAGCGAACTCATACGTCGAGTTGAAAATGAACTACAAAAGAATCGTCAAAAACTGAAGAAACAAGAAAAAGAACTTCAAGCTACTGAAAATGCAGAGGAATTTAGACAAAAAGGTGAGTTGCTGACAACCTTCCTTCATCAAGTTCCTAATGACCAAGATCAGGTCATTTTGGAAAACTACTACACCAACCAGCCTATCACGATTGCACTTGATAAGGCATTAACGCCAAACCAAAATGCTCAACGCTACTTCAAACGCTATCAGAAATTAAAAGAAGCTGTTAAATACTTGACTGACCTGATTGAAGAAACCAAGGCAACCATCCTCTATCTAGAAAGTGTCGAAACAGTACTCAATCAAGCCGGACTCGATGAGATTGCTGAAATTCGTGAAGAATTGATCCAAACAGGATTTATCCGTCGAAGACAAAGGGAAAAAATCCAGAAACGACAGAAACCAGAGCAGTATCTAGCTAGTGATGGAAAAACGATCATCTATGTGGGGCGCAATAACCTACAAAACGAGGAATTGACCTTTAAAATGGCCCGTAAAGAAGAACTCTGGTTCCACGCTAAGGATATCCCTGGAAGTCATGTTGTTATCTCAGGCAATCTCAATCCTACTGATGAGGTTAAAACAGACGCAGCAGAACTTGCAGCCTACTTCTCTAAGGGACGTCTCTCTAACCTCGTTCAGGTTGATATGATTGAAGTTAAAAAACTCAACAAACCAACTGGTGGGAAACCTGGTTTTGTCACCTATACTGGGCAAAAGACCCTCCGTGTTACACCCGACCCTGAAAAAATTCAGTCCATGAAAATCAAATAAAGTCTTGTATACTGGTGGGCTGTTACTGCTATAGACTCAAATTAAAATGGGAGGTGCGTTCAATGCTACGGCATATCAAATCTATTTTAACCATTATATTCGGAGCTGCCATTTATGCCTTCGGACTCACGTATTTTGTTGTTCCCCACCACTTATTCGAAGGTGGAGCAACGGGAATCACCTTGATTACCTATTATCTCTTTAACATCCCTATCTCCGTGATGAACCTCATCATTAATATCCCATTATTCATTCTAGCCTGGAAAATATTTGGTGCAAAGACCCTATACAGTAGCCTGCTTGGTACTATTTCCTTATCCATTTGGTTAGCAATCTTTGACAAGATTCCTCTCAGCTTTAATCTTGAGGGAGATCTTGTCATCGTTGCTTTAGTTGCGGGTGTTCTTTTAGGACTTGGTCTAGGTATTATCTTCAATGCTGGTGGTACCACTGGTGGAACAGATATCGTCGCTCGAATTCTTAATAAGTACACCAATATCTCCGTGGGGAAATTACTCTTTGCACTAGACTTTCTCATCTTAATGCTCATTTTAATAATCTTCCAAGACCTTCGTCTCGTTACTTATACACTTCTATTTGACTTCATCGTCTCTAGAGTTATTGACTTGATTGGTGAAGGCGGATATGCTGGAAAAGGTTTTATGATTATCACTCAAAAGCCTATGGAAGTGGCAGATAAAATCAATGAAGAATTAGGTCGAGGTGTCACCTTCATATCTGGACAAGGTTACTACAGTCAAAAAGATTTAAAAATTATCTACTGTATCGTAGCAAGAAATGAAATGATTAAGATGAAAGAATTGATTCATACGATTGATCCTAAGGCCTTTATTACCATCACTGAAGCTCACGAAATTCTTGGAGAAGGCTTCACCTTTGTAAAAGAAGAAACTTCCTAATACATAGATAACAAAAATAGTAACTTCAAATTTGAAGTTACTATTTTTTTGATGATAAAAACGGAAGAAGCAAATCTTCCGTTTTACAAGTCATTATTTTTCAGCTGTAAGTGCAGCCATTGTGATGTAGTTGTATGGTTTGTTGAAGTGTGGCAAGAAGAATAGGTCTGTCAATGCCAATTTTTCAATAGTAACATGTTCTTGGATAGCCAATGAGAACATGTGAATTCCCATGCTGATTGCTGAATCACGAGATACCATTTGAGCACCAAGGATTTCACGGCTATCTTTATCAAAGACAATCTTGATGGCTACTTCATAGTTGTCATGTTTCATAAATTCTGGTTTTTGAAGATCGTTGAAGCCTGTTTCAACAGCATTGTAGCCTGCAGCTTTAGCTTTTTCAAGAGTCAAACCAGTTGAAACCATGTGAAGACCATAGATAGAGATACCGTTTGATCCTTGAACACCGATTCCTTCAAGTTCATGTCCACAAGCATTGTAAGCACCTACGATACCAGTACGTACAGCATTTGATGCAAGAGCGATGTAACTAGTGTCTTTACGAGCGTTGTCATAAACAGTCGCACAGTCACCCACAGCGAATACTCCTGGAAGTGATGTTTCTTGTTTCTTGTCTACAAGGAAGGCACCGTTGCGGAAAAGTTCAATCTTGCCATCAGCAAGAGCTGTATTAGGACGGAAACCAACTGCAAGAACAACCATGTCAACATCGAATGTTTCTTTGTCAGTGATCAAGCGTTCAACTTTACCGTCGCCTTCGATAGCTTTAACAGTTTGTCCAAGTGCCAAGCGGATGTTGTGGTCTTCCAAGTTCTTAGCCATTAATTGCGTGAAGTCTTTGTCGTAGTAACCGTTCAAGACTGTGTCTACGATATCAACAAGGACAACTTCTTTTCCAAGACGTTCGAATGCTTCAGCAAGCTCAACACCGATGTATCCACCACCGACAACAGCGATACGCTCAAGATGTTTGCTCTTGTCAGCAAGTTTGTTGATAACTTCTTCTGCGTTTTGGTACAATTTAACGAATTGTACATTTTCAAGAGTTGCTTTGAATTCGCGGTTACCCTTAACAATTTCAACACCTTCGATTGGTGGCAAGATTGGTGTAGAACCTGTAGCAAAGATCAATTTTTCGTATGATTCTTTGTGTTCTTTTCCATCAACTTCAGCAGTTACAACTTTGTTATCATAGTCAATTGAAAGAACTGGTGAGTTCATATAAACTTTAGCACCTTTTGCTTCCAATTTTTCTTTATCTGAGTAGAAGAGACCTTCTGGACCATCGATTTGCTCACCAATCCAAAGAGCCATTCCACATCCTAGGAATGAAATGTTTGAGTTTTGGTCAAAGACAACGATTTCATTTTCACTTCCAAAATTGTCCAACATAGTGTTGATACAAGCAGTTCCAGCGTGGTTAGCACCCACGACTACGATTTTACTCATAAGATAATTCCTACCTTTAATTTTTTATTTACCTTTCTAGTATATCATTATCTGTGAGCGTTTACAAGCTTTTTGACTAGTTTGCTGTTTTTTTGAAATTTTTTCGAAATATATATTAATTTATTTTCAACTTTTTCAAAGTTTTCTGCACATTTTTTATTTATCCAAGCATATTTCTTGACTTTTTGTAAAAAATAATTTGTGAAAACGCTGACTTTATGATATTCTATTTATATGGAAATGAAATTTAAATCTTCAGATTGCTTTCATATCTGGATTTACAACTATTTCCAATTGATTTGAAGGGAGTTGATTTTTTGCCTCTCAGTTCATTATCTGAACGGTTAATGGGAACTACGATTACTATTTCCTTGGTACATGAACAAGCGGACAATCTTCTCCGTCAAGCTTTTGATTTGCTCAAGGAACTTGAATTTCGATTCAATGCGAATAGCACCGAATCGGAATTGATGGAAATTAACTATCAGGCAGGAATTGCCCCAGTTAAGGTCCACCCTGATTTGTTTGAACTGATTTCTTTAGGATTAGAACACAGTCTAGCTCCTGGAAGTCATCTCAATATCAGCATTGGTCCCTTGGTACAAACCTGGCGTATTGGTTTTTCCGATGCAAAAGTTGCTAGTCCTGAAGAAATTTCTTCGGTTTTACCATTGATAGATCCCAGTTTTATCAAACTTGATTCAATTTCTTCTACTGTTTTCTTAGAAAAGAAAGGAATGAAAATTGATTTAGGTTGTTTAGCAAAGGGCTATAGCGCAGATAAGGTTGCTACTTTCTTAAAAGAAAATGGTGTCACTTCTGCTCTTATCAATCTTGGGGGAAATATCCTTACCATTGGTAATAACCAAGCCAGAAATGGACAACCTTGGCAAATTGGTATTCAAGACCCTAATCATCCACGTGGTAATCACCTGATGACCTTATCTATTACTGGAAAATCCGTTGTTACTTCTGGAATTTATGAACGGCATCTTGAAATCGATGGAAAGGATTATCATCACATTTTCGATAGTGAAACCGGCTATCCTATTGAGACGGATTTGGCTAGTTTAACGATCATATCTGACCGCTCAGTTGATGGTGAGATATGGACCACACGATTGTTTGGTGAACGTAGCGCTTCTATCATGTGGCAAATCGAAAATATCGATAGAATCGAAGCCATCCTTATTGATAAAGATGGACATATCGCTTGTTCATCCGGTATCCAAAGATAAATAATAAATAATGCAAAAAGAGAAAGGAAAGCTCATGCTAAAACTTATTGCTATTGTAGGAACTAACTCTAAACGTTCCACAAACCGCCAACTGCTTCAATATATGCAAAAACACTTTGCTGATAAAGCAGAAATCGAATTGGTAGAAATTAAAGACCTACCAGTCTTCAACAAACCTGCAGATAAACTTATTCCTGCAGAAGCCTTAGAAATTGTTGCAAAAATTGAAGCAGCTGATGGTGTCATTATCGGTACTCCTGAATACGATCACTCAATTCCTGCTGTTCTTATGAGCGCTCTTGCTTGGATTTCTTATGGAGTATTTCCACTTCTTAACAAACCAGTGATGATCACAGGTGCTTCATACGGTACACTCGGTTCATCACGTGCTCAATTGCAACTCCGTCAAATCTTGAATGCACCAGAAATTAAAGCAAATGTTCTCCCAGATGAGTTCTTGCTCTCTCATTCTCTTCAAGCCTTCGATAAGAATGGTGACTTGGTAGATCTTGATGTCATCAAGAAATTGGATGCCATCTTTGATGACTTCCGTATCTTTGTCAAGATTACTGAAAAATTGCGTAATGCTCAAGAACTTCTTCGTAAAGATGCAGAAGAATTTGACTGGGAAAATTTGTAAGATAGGAGATCGAAAGAATGAAATTTGTTGGACTTGTTGGATCAAACTACGACCAATCATATAACCGCAAACTCTTGGAATTCATCCGTCGTAACTTCAAACTGAAATTTGAATTAGAAGTTCTTGAAATCGATGAAGTTCCAATGTTTAACCAAGACGAAAAATGGGACGAAAGCTTCCAATTACGCCTTCTTTACAATAAAATTACTCGTGCTGATGGTGTGATTATTGCTACTCCTGAGCACAACCATACAATTTCTGCTTCACTCAAGTCAGTTCTTGAATGGCTTTCATATGAAGTACATCCATTCGAAAACAAACCAGTGATGATCGTGGGTGCTTCTTACTACGACCAAGGAACTTCTCGTGCGCAAGTTCACCTTCGTAAGATTCTTGACGCTCCAGGTGTAAATGCCTATACTCTTCCAGGTAATGAATTCCTTCTTGGAAAAGCTAAAGAAGCTTTTGATGCTAACGGAAATATTATCAACGAAGGAACTGTTAAATTCCTTGAAACTTGCTTAGATAACTTTGTCAAATACGTAGGAGTCGTTTCTAAATTGAAAAAACCAAAACCAATTGAACCAGAAGACTTGGATTGTGGAAAACCAATCGCTACAACTATTACAGAAGTTGATCCTGACGATCCAAACTGGGTAGAAAAAGTCGCAGAAATCACAGGTGCTGTTTCAGGTGATACATATGTTAAACTTGACCATGGTATCTTGACTGTTAACCAAATTGATATGTTCTTGAAAGCTATGCCTTTTGAATTGACATACGCTGACGATAACAACCAATTCCTCTACTACAACAACGCTCACCAAGATCCTGATACAATGTTTGCAAAACGTGTACCATCTCAATCTGGTAGCCGTATGTCAACAGTTCATGGATCACTTCCACCTGCACGTATGAAAAACGTTGAGTGGGTTATCGGAACACTTCGCAATGGTAACCAAGAATACGTACGTACAATCGTTCCTGGCTCACCTGCTGGTGTTATCAACACTCACAACTACCAAGCAATGTACTATCCTGACGGTTCATATGCTGGTATCAATGAAATTGTCTTTAACTTCCAACCATGGCTTGACTGGTACTTGAAAGAAACAGGTCAACGCTTGGTAGGAGGCAGCGGACCATTTGCTCCTGCTGGAGGCCACGGTGACGCAGATGCTACTTCAGGCGCATCTGATGCCGGAGGTCACGGTGATGGAGGTCATGGAGACGCGGATGCTACATCTGGGGCAAGTAACTAATACTCAATGAAAATCAAAGAGCAAACTAGGAAGCTAGCCGCAGGTTGCTCAAAGTATTGCTTTGAGGTTGTAGATAGAACTGACGAAGTCAGTAACATATATACGGCAAGGTGAAGCTGACGTGGTTTGAATTTGATTTTCGAAGAGTATAAAATTTTAAAAAAAAGGAACCTCTCTAGGTTCCAATGTCATTAAGTTAGTAATCTAACTATTTGAATAGGAGATAGGATTGAGATCATCAAAGTGATTCTCTATCCTATCTTCTATTTTTTTTGCATAACAAATAAAGGTTTTTTCACCCTATTTTTT
>NZ_JAQFJI010000010.1:0-97117 GCF_030440055.1 Streptococcus sp. SO4 | reverse complement strand
ACGGACCAGAGTTGTTATTTTCAACTCTTACTATTATACCGACTTTTCTTACTTTGTCAACACCTTTTTTTAATTTTTTTTAGAAGTCTTGTAATCTTTCCTTCAGCTCTCTGAGAAGGGCTTTGCGACCTTTAAATCGTTCGTCTGCCCAGAGGCGTTCATAAGCTTCCTGCTTATCTTCTGGTAATTTTCTTCTATAAGTATTCAACAGTTCATGAAGGGCGTAGTAATCATCCAACCACAATCCTCCTTCTGGTAGGCGATGGCTAATCTCCCCTACTTCTTCATAGGCCATCCGGTCTAGGCGACGTTTTTGACTCTCTTGTTTTCTGACGCTATCAAGGATTCGATTGCGGAATTTTGTTTTGAAGTAGACGTAGAGTTTCTTTTCCTCTTCCACTAATTCTGGATGGTGTTCTAGAAGTTCATGGAGACAGATCATTCCCTCTTGGTCCCAATCCTCTTTCTCCCACAGGTGGAGATAGTAATCTTTTCTACATTTATGAACAATTCCTTTTACCTTCGCATAATATTTCTCAAGCATTTGCTTTCCCCCTTTCTCTGCTTGTAGTATAGCAGAGAAAGGGGGAAAGAAGGGCCATCGTTCCTATCTTGTGTTTTTTCAAGTCCAAGGTGTATCAGGAAGCATGAATACTGACATGTGAGAGTAAAAAAAGACAAAGATTTGAATCCTTGTCTTTTAGCTTATAAACGTATTAGCGAAACAGATCTACAATGGTATCCCAAACTGTCTGAGCTTTTTCTTTAATCTTAGCATCTGAAATAGCTTTTCCTGCTTCATCGACCAGATTTTGTGCTCGTCCACGAATATCTGCTAATATATCATCCGACTGCGTACTAGTATCACTTGTAGTTTGTTTAGGTGTATTTTCTGGTGCAATACCATTCATTTTATAAGCATTTTCAACTGTAAAAGTGCTACCTGGTGTATATGGTAGGATTGTTTCCGCCATACTTCTAAAAATGTGAGCAGCACCATTCGAAGTCGAACCTGCTAGATAATGATTTTCATCGGTAGTAGGGAAACCAAGCCAATGGCTAATCACTAAATCAGGGGTATATCCAATCACCCATTGATCACTGGTATATTCTGGGTTAAAAGCTGCCTCTGTTGTTCCTGTTTTTCCTGCCATTACATAATCTTCTGGAGACGAACTGACTCCTGTACCATTTGTAAAAGTACCTAACATCATACTGGTCATTTTATCAGCTACCGATTTGTCAACCACTCGTTTTTGAGTATTTTTATGAGTAGCAATCACTTGACCACTAGCATTTTCAATACGGGTGATAAAGTGAGCATCCGGCATGAGTCCTTCATTTGCAAACACTGCGTAGGCTTGGGCCATCTGAAGAGGGTTAGTTTCTACGCCACCACCTAAAGCTACTCCAAGCACACGATCTACATCGCTCATGTTGAGACCAAACTTTTCACCCGCTTCAAAGGCTTTATCAATTCCAAGTTCTTTAACAGTAGCTACTGCAGGTAAATTTAGAGATTTTGCCAAAGCTTGATACATGGGTACTTCTCGTGATGTCTTGATTCCTGCGTAGTTGTCTACTTTATAATCACCATATTGCATGGTATGATTATCCAACTCCTTATTAAGAGACCAACCCGCTTCAACCGCTGGCGTGTACACTATCAAGGGTTTAATAGTCGAACCTGGGCTTCTTTTTGATTGGGTTGCATAGTTAAAATTCCTGAAACCTGTCTTATCATCCCCTGCCACTCGACCAACAACTCCTCGAACTCCACCCGTTTTTGGCTCCAAAGCGACACTACCAGACTCTGCATGTGTCCCATCTTCAGCTGTCGGAAAGAGCGAAGTATTTTGATAGATAACCTGCATATTTGCTTGGTAATTTTGATCTAGCTCCGTATAAATTCTATAACCGTTATTAACGATTTCTTCCTCTGTTAGATTATACTTTTCAATAGCCTCATTAACAACTGCATCAAAATAAGAAGGATAACGGTAGTCTGATATTTTCCCTTCATAACTATCTTTCAATTGAGAAGCCATATCAACACTTGCTGCTTCTGCTTCCTTATTTTTATCAAGGTAGCCGGCAGCCACCATATTTTGCAAGACAGTATCTCTTCGATTAGTTGAATGCTCAATGGAATTCAGAGGATTGTACAATTCTGGGCCTTTAAGCATACCTGCTAAAGTGGCGGCTTCATCAAGAGTTAATTCCGATGCCGAAACTCCAAAGTACTTTTTACTAGCATCCTCAACACCCCAAACTCCATTGCCAAAGTAGGCATTGTTCAAATACATGGTTAGAATTTCTTTTTTACTGTATTTTTTGGTTAATTCTAAAGCAAGAAAGAATTCTTTGGCCTTTCTTTGCACAGTTTGGTCTTGTGAAAGATAAGCATTTTTCGCCAACTGTTGAGTAATTGTAGAACCACCACCCGAGCGACCAGCTGTTAGGATAGCTAGAAAAAAGCGACCATAGTTAATTCCACTATTTTTATAGAAGCTTCTATCTTCTGTCGCAATAACAGCATTCTGCAAATCTTCACTAATTTCCGAAAGTTCAACATAGGTCCCTTTTTGGCCTGACAAGGCACCAGCCTCATTCTCTTCTCTGTCAAAAATCACCGTTCGTGTTTTCAAAGCATTCTGCAAGTCTGTAACATTTGTCGATTTAGCCAAGGCAAATAGATAGACCCCAACAAACAAGCTTGCACTTAGTCCAAGAATTAGAAAGATTTTGGTCAAATGATAGCGACGCCAAAATTTTCGAATAGGTCCGACTTCCCCAACTTTCTTTCGCCCACCTCTTGACCGTCTTAAATTAGTCGAGGTATTTTCTTCGTTATTAGCTTCGTCGATTTCTATTTCTTCCATTTCAGCTTCTTCTTTTTTAAATAAAGAAAGAAACTTTTCAAATAATGTATCTAATTTCATGCGTTTATTTTATCATCTTCCCCATAGGATGACAAGAATTTAGCTAGTTTCTCTATCCAAATAATCTATTTTTTGTTACAATATCTGTATGAAATTTACCTTTGTTATTCCTGACTCTCTTCCTGAAATGACTGTCAAAGTCTTCTTGGAAGAACAACTACTCATTCCGAGAAAAATACGGCATTTCTTGAGAATTAAAAAGCACATTCTCATCAATCAAGAAGAAGTCCACTGGCATCAAACTGTCAAAGCCGGAGATGAATGTCAACTGATTTTCGATGAGGAGGATTATCCTACAAAAGAAATTGTTTTGGGGAATCCTAATCTTGTCCAAGAAGTCTACCAAGACCAACATTTGATTATCGTTAACAAACCTGAAGGTATGAAAACTCACGGGAATCAACCAGATGAGATTGCTCTTCTCAACCATGTCACCGCCTATGTAGGCCAGACTTGCTATGTCGTTCATAGACTAGACAAAGAAACAAGCGGTCTCGTACTATTTGCTAAAAATCCATTTATACTGCCCATCCTCAATCGATTATTGGAGAAAAAAGAAATCTCCCGCGAATACTGGGCTCTGGTTGAGGGAAAAATAGGAACTAAAGAGCTTGTCTTTCGAGACAAAATCGGTCGCGATCGTCACGATCGTAGAAAACGGGTGGTAGATTTCAAAAATGGTCAATATGCTGAAACTCATGTAACTCGATTGAAACAATTTCAAAACAAAACTAGTCTCGTTCGTTGTAGATTAAAAACAGGGCGAACTCATCAGATTCGGGTTCATCTATCTCACCACGGACATCCAATCCTCGGAGACCCGCTCTACAACCCACACTCAAAAACTAAGAGACTAATGCTTCATGCATTTAAACTTTCCTTTGTCCATCCTCTGACCTTAAACAAATTAAGCTTTACTGCGCTATCAGATACATTTGAAAGAGAATTAAACCAAAATGGATGACACTATCATCCATTTTTTCTTATAGATACAAAAAAAGCAAGACCAGTTAGCCTTGCTTTTATCAACTCAAGAATTATTTAGCGATTTTAGCGAAGTATTCAAGAGTACGTACAAGTTGTGCAGTGTATGACATTTCGTTGTCGTACCATGAAACAACTTTAACCAATTGTTTACCGTCAACGTCAAGAACTTTAGTTTGAGTTGCGTCAAACAATGATCCGTAAGACATACCTACAACATCTGAAGATACGATTGGATCTTCTGTGTAACCGTATGATTCATTGGCTACTGCTTTCATAGCTGCATTCACTTCATCAACAGTAACGTTCTTTTCAAGAACAACTACCAATTCAGTTACTGAACCAGTTGGTGTAGGAACGCGTTGTGCAGCTCCGTCAAGTTTACCGTTCAATTCTGGGATTACAAGACCGATAGCTTTAGCAGCACCAGTTGAGTTAGGTACGATGTTAGCAGCACCAGCGCGAGCACGACGGAGGTCACCTTTACGGTGTGGTCCGTCAAGAATCATTTGGTCACCAGTGTAAGCGTGGATAGTAGTCATCAATCCTTCAACAACACCGAAGTTATCTTGAAGAGCTTTAGCCATTGGAGCCAAGCAGTTTGTAGTACATGAAGCACCTGAGATAACTGTTTCAGTACCGTCAAGAACGTCGTGGTTAGTGTTAAATACAACTGTTTTAACATCTGATCCACCAGGAGCAGTGATAACAACTTTTTTAGCTCCACCTGGGTGCAAGTGTTTTTCAGCAGCTGCTTTAGTAGCAAAGAAACCAGTTGCTTCAAGAACGATTTCTACACCGTCGTTAGCCCAGTCAATTTGTTCTGGATCACGTTCAGCAGAAACTTTAACGAATTTACCGTTAACTTCAAATCCACCTTCTTTAACTTCCACAGTTCCGTCGAAACGACCTTGAGTTGTGTCATATTTCAACAAGTGTGCAAGCATAACTGGATCTGTAAGGTCGTTGATGCGAGTAACTTCAACACCTTCTACGTTTTGGATACGGCGGAAAGCAAGACGACCGATACGTCCGAAACCGTTAATACCAACTTTAACTACCATTAGTGATTTCCTCCTTATGAAAATCATGAAAATTTTATTGTGAAAAGAGTAACTTGAATCACTACAAATCACCTTTCAACATACCTATTATATAACTATTTTAGTTTAATTGCAAGCGCTGGCCTTGTTTTTCTGATAAGCTTTGGTAATATTTTCATTTCTTTACTTAGCCTTGCGGCCTACTCCAATTCTATGCATTTCTTAATAAAAAATATATTCTCTAAGCATAAAAAAACCGAGGTTTACCCTCGGTTTTGGCTGATAATCAATTATTTACGGCGTCCTGGTCTTTCTTTGTAACCATAGTAAGCATCTTCGATGATTTCTTGCATATGGTCAACCATTGGAAGACGTGGGTTTGCAGGTGAACATTGATCTTCATAAGCAAGGAAGGCCAATTCACGTGAATGTTCTTTCCATTCTTTTTCGTCAATACCTTGTGCTTTGAAGTTCATTTGGATACCTACGCGCTCACCAAGTTCGTAGACAGCTTTTGCGTAAGATTCCACCCCTTCTTCTGGTGTAGAAGCTGGAAGTCCAAGCATACGAGCGATATCTTGATATTTCTCATCTGCACGGTAGTAGTTGTACTTAGGCCATGTAGCTGCCTTAGCTGGGCGAGTACCGTTGTAACGGATAACGTATGGAAGCAAGATTGCATTTGTACGTCCGTGAACTGTGTGGAATTGCGCACCAATCTTGTGAGCCATTGAGTGAGAAATACCTAGGAAGGCATTGGCAAAGGCCATACCAGCGATTGTTGAAGCGTTATGCATTTTCTCACGTGAGTGGAAGTCTGCATTCTTAACTGAGCTTTCAAGGTTTTCGAATACAAGTTTGATTGCTTGAAGAGCAAGACCATCAGTGTAGTCACTAGCCATTTGTGATACGTAAGCTTCAGTTGCGTGAGTCAATACGTCCATACCAGTATCAGCAGCAACAAATCCAGGAACTGTCAATACCAAAGCAGGGTCTACGATTGCCACAGTTGGTGTCAATGAGTAGTCAGCGATTGGGTATTTACGGTTGTTTGCTTTATCAGAGATAACGGCAAATGGAGTTACTTCAGATCCTGTACCAGATGTAGTTGGGATCGCGATGAATTTAGTCTTCTTACCAAGCAATGGGAATTTGAAGGCACGTTTACGGATATCCATGAATTTTTGTACAAGGTCACGGAAGTCCACTTCTGGTTGCTCGTAGAAGAGCCACATAACTTTAGCAGCATCCATTGGTGATCCACCACCAAGAGCGATGATTGTATCTGGTTTGAAAGAGCGCATAATCTCAGTACCACGTTCAACTGTAGTGATATCTGGATCTGGTTCTACATCTGCAAAGATTTGGTAAACAACCTTATTGCGACGAAGGTCAAGTTGTTCGATGATACGATCAAGGAAACCAAGCTCTACCATAGCGTGGTCAGTAACGATCATGACACGCTCAACGTCACGACATTTTTGAAGGTATTGAATTGAATCACGTTCAAAGTATGTTTTTGAAGGAAGTTTCATCCATTGCATGTTATTTCTCCGTCTTCCGACTTTTTTGATGTTCAAGAGGTTAATGGCGCTAACGTTATCCCCAACTGAGTTACGTCCGTAAGAACCACATCCGAGTGTCAATGATGGCAAGAAGGCATTGTAAACGTCCCCGATACCACCGAAAGTAGAAGGTGAGTTACAGATAACACGAATAGCTTTAACAGCTTTACCAAATTCTTTAGTCAATTCTTCATCAGCAGTATGGATGGCAGCTGAGTGTCCAAGACCGTTAAATTCAACCATTTGACGAGCTTTAGCAATACCATCTTCACGGCTTTCAGATTTCAAAACTGCGATAACTGGTGACAATTTTTCACGAGTCAATGGCTCATTTTCACCAACTTCTTTACATTCTGCAGCAAGAATGTTTGTTCCTTCTGGAACAGTAAATCCTGCTTGTTCCGCAATCCAAGTTGCTGGTTTACCAACGATGTCAGCATTCAATTTTGCACCAGCACAGTTTTTGCTGTTTGCTTTCACGCCGAAGCAGAACTCTTCAAGAAGTGCTTTTTCTTTTTTGTTTACAAAGTAAGTGTGGTAAGATTTGAACTCTGCTACAAATTCATCGTAAATTTCTTTATCAATGATAACCGCTTGTTCAGATGCACAGACCATACCATTATCAAATGATTTAGACATTACGATATCGTGAGCAGCTTGGCGGATGTTAGCTGATTTTTCAACATAAGCTGGAACGTTTCCGGCACCTACCCCAAGAGCTGGTTTACCACATGAGTATGCAGCTTTAACCATGGCATTACCACCTGTTGCAAGGATTGTTGCAACACCTTCGTGGTTCATCAATGCGCTAGTTGCTTCCATAGATGGTTCAGTAATCCACTGTACACAGTTTTCAGGTGCACCTGCTTTAATCGCTGCATCACGAACGATTTGAGCTGCGTGAGCTGATGATTCTTGAGCTGATGGGTGGAATGCAAAGACAATAGGATTACGAGTCTTCAATGAAATCAACGCTTTAAAGATTGCTGTTGAAGTTGGGTTAGTTGTTGGAGTGATACCACAAACAACACCAACTGGTTCAGCGATAAGAGTCAATCCTGTTACATCATCTTCTTCGATAACACCAACTGTTTTAGTGTGGCGCATGTTATTTACTACGTGCTCACAAGCAAATAGGTTTTTAGTTGCTTTATCTTCAAATACTCCACGTCCTGTTTCTTCAAAGGCATGTAAAGCCAATTCTCCGTGAGCATCAAGTGCTGCAACTGAAGCTTTTGCTACGATATAATCGACTTGATCTTGGTCAAGTTTACGCATTTCTTCAAGGGCAACTAAAGCTTTTTGCACCAAACCATCGACATGCTTTTCAGCAGCGAGTTTCTTTTCTTCTGGTGTTACAGTTTTTTTATCAGCCATATTTTCCTCCATAGCTTTCAAGGATTGTAAGTCCTTTGTTAATTTTTTCACAAGTTTATTATAACTCTTTTTTAAACGTTTGTAAACAGTTTCATAGACATTTCACAAACTTTTTTTATTTGTTTGTGAAAACAATTTCAAATATACCCACACATGCACTTTTTCACTTAAAGTTTGTGAATTATTCTATAAAAGTTTTATTTTTCACAAACTTAGTTGTAAAACAGTCTTGTAAGCCGTTTTTATTTCCATGTAAGCGCTTTCTGTCGGTCTGGAAGAATACCTCCTTCTAGGAGGAGGTTATTGTGCTTGTTGAAATAAACCTTGTTTGAAGTCCCCTTCATAGACTACTTCTTGTTCGGTAGTCAGCTTTCCTTTTCCTTCAGCTTGGCCATTTACAAAGTCTCCCTCATATACCCAACCTGCTTTAGCTTGGTAGGTACCTTTACCATTGAAGGCACCATTGCTAAATTCTCCAGTATAGGTATCACCGTTTGAGAAGGTAACAGTGCCCTGACCATTCATCTTACCACGAACTAGGCTCCCGTCATAAATAATAGCATCGTTATCAAGCTTAAGAACGCCCTGTTTTGGAAGATTGGTCATAAATACGAAACCTGCACAGACAACAATGACAATCACTGTCGCAATTTCTAAACGGGGACGTGTTAAATAGACACTATATTTTTCATAGAGTTTTTTTAAATTTTCCATGTTCACTCTCATTTTCTAAGCGACTTAACCAAACCTGGCAACCAGTTAAAACTCGGTCATAAGTTTCTTCAAAATCACCTGTATACCAGGGATCTGGAACGCTTTCAGATGCAAAAGGCTGTATCTTATATTGTTGATCCTGTGGACACATCTCACGCAAATCAGCGAGATTAGACTCATCCATCCCAATGATATAGTCAAAATACTCAAAATCTTTTTTAGAAATTTGTTGGGAAGTTTTCGAAGTATCATAAGGAACGCCATGACTTCGAAAGATGCCTTGCGTCCCTTTGTGGATTGGATTACCGTGTTCCCAGGAAGAAGTCGCTCGACTTTGAATCTCATATTTATCGGTCAGGGATTTCATTACAAATTCCGCCATAGGACTACGACAAATATTGCCAAGACAGACAAAGACAACTTTTTTCATCATTGTTCCTCTCATTTATAGAAAAACGGGAATGCATTCCACCCCGTTTTATTCTTCAATAGCACTGCCTTCTTCGATAACTGCACCTTCAGGTGTGACAGCTTCTTTGACTGGCAAAACTGTTCTAATTGCACCTAATTCGAAAGTCAAGTATACTCCGTCTACATCAAGTACAATCGTTTTGTTTTCAGTATCAACTTCATCGACTGTACCGTAGAGACCACCGATAGTGATTACTTCGTAGCCTTTTTGAAGTTTGTTAAGGCTCTCCATACGTTTTTCAGCTTGTTTCTTTTGAGAACGTTGCATGAAGAACATCAAGCCAAACATCAAAACAAGCATAATCAAGAATGTTAAATTCCCACCCATTATTTTTTCTCCTTTGTAATTCAGATAAAACTACTATATCAAATTTCACTTGTTTTTACAAGATTGCACCTTGATTTTAGGTCAATAAAAAACCAGAGCAAATGCCCTGATTTTTCTTATTTCAAGTTGTTTACAAGTTCTACTAAATTTTCAACTGTAAAACCATACTCTGCTAAAACTTTTGGTGCTGGCGCAGACGCTCCAAAGGTATCAATACCGAGAACCGCTCCATCAAGACCAACGTATTTGTACCAGTTTTGAGTTGCTCCCATTTCAACTGCTACACGGCGACGAACTGCATTTGGTAAAATCTCTTCTTTATATGCTGCATCTTGTGCATCAAATACATCTGTAGATGGCATGCTGACTACGCGAACTTTTCCACCTTGACTTGCCAATTCTTTAGCAGCTGCAACAGCCAGATTAACCTCTGAACCAGTCGCAATCAAAATTGTATCAAAGTCTGCTGCATTTTCATATACAACATAAGCTCCTTTTGCAACTTTAGCAAAGTCTGTTCCTTCTTCAACAGTCAAGTTTTGACGAGTCAAGACAAGAACAGTTGGTGTTTTCTCGCTCTTCACTGCTTGATACCAAGCCGCTTGAGTTTCACGCGCATCTGCTGGGCGGAAAACATTAAGGTTTGGAATCGCACGAAGACCTGCCAAGTGCTCAATCGGTTCATGAGTTGGTCCATCTTCACCAACTGCGATTGAATCGTGAGTGAAGACATAAGTCACTGGAAGACCTTGTAAGGCTGACAAACGAACTGCTGCTTTAAGGTAGTCTGAGAATACGAAGAAAGTTCCACCATAAACTCGAAGTCCACCGTGAAGAGCCATTCCGTTCAAGACAGTACCCATTGCAAATTCACGAACACCAAACTGAATGTTACGATTTAAGCGATTTGCATCATCTTGAAGTCCGTCAGTTTTGATGTAAGTCATGTTTGAATGAGCAAGGTCAGCTGATCCACCAAGGAAGGTTGGCAATTTAGCAGCTACTACATTCAAAGCATCCTGACTTGAGTTACGAGTTGCTTGAGAGAAGCCATTTTCTAAAGCTGGGAAGTCTTCTGGATTCAACTCAACTGGATCGCGTCCTTCGATAATTGCTTCCACTTCTGCAGCCAGTTCTGGGTGAGCTTCTTTATAATCTGCGACTAGTTTTGTCCATGCTTCATAGGCTGATGCACCACGGTCTGCAACATTTTCTTTGAAATCAGCATAAACTTCTGCTGGGATTTCAAATAGTTCATAGTTCCAACCAAGTGCCTGGCGAGTTGCCGCAGTTTCATCCGCGCCAAGAGGGGCACCGTGTACGGCATTAGTCCCTTGTTTATTTGGAGAACCATAACCAATAACAGTTTTCACTTCGATCAAAGATGGTTTTCCTGAAGCCTTAGCTTCTTCGATAGCAGCATGAATAGCTTCTAAGTCTGTTCCATCTTCTACCAAGGCTGTATGCCAACCATAAGCATTGTAACGATCGCGGACACTTTCTGTGAAAGAATCTTTTGTCTCACCATCCAAGTTGATATCATTTGAATCATAAAGAACAACCAACTTGTCAAGTTTTTGCAAACCTGCATAAGATGCAGCTTCACTTGAGACACCTTCCATCAAGTCACCATCTCCACAGATAACATATGTGTAGTGGTCAAAGATGTTATAACCTTCGCGGTTGTACTTAGCTGCAAGGAAACGTTCTGCTTGTGCAAAACCTGTCGCAGTCGCAATCCCTTGTCCTAGAGGGCCTGTTGTTGCATCAACCCCTGCTGTATGACCAAATTCTGGGTGACCTGGAGTTTTAGAGCCCCATTGACGGAAGTTCTTCACTTCATCCATGCTCACATCTTCAAATCCAGAAAGGTGAAGAAGGGCATAGAGGAGCATTGACCCGTGACCAGCTGAAAGAATAAAACGGTCGCGGTTAATCCAGTTTGGTTGAGCTGGATTGATACGAAGTTCTTTAGTGAATAGGCTGTATGCCATCGGTGCAGCTCCCATAACCACCCCTGGGTGACCTGAGTTCGCTTTATTGATAGCGTCAATACCTAGAAAACGAATCGCATTAACAGATAGATTTGACATAGAATTTCCTTTCTCTTTGAGGTGATAGGTCTATCACATATTCTATTTGTACTATTATATGAAAATTATCCGTATCGTGCAACATACGGATAACCTCCAGAAAAAATTTTTATATTAAAGCAAGGCTTTGAATTGGATATTTGAGTCTTGTTCGAAGCAGTCATCAAAACCACGTGGGTGATGATATTCTATTAAGTGTTGGTCTTGAGGATAAGTGTATTTACCACCAACTTCCCAGATAAATGGATGGAAATCGTATTGCAAGCGATCTTTTCTCATTTTCCAAAGTTCTAGGATTTCATTCGTAGAAGCCATAAAGTTAGACCAGATATCATAGTGAACTGGGATAATGACTTTAGCACGAAGATTTTCTGCCATACGAAGTAGGTCGATAGAGGTCATTTTATCTTGGATACCTACTGGATTTTCACCATAGTTATTCAAAGCAACATCAATTTTGAAGTCTTTACCATGTTTCGCAAAATAGTTTGAGAAGTGAGAATCTGCACCATGATAAATGGTTCCACCTGGTGTTTCAAAGACATAGTTAACAGCCTTTTGAGCCATTTCTTCATCTGTAACAGCTAAGCCAGCAAGTTCACCACCTGTCTCATCAGCACCGTTCACTGGTAGAGTTACCAAACAAGTACGGTCAAATGATTCTACTGCATGAATCTTCATGTCTTTTAGTTCGATAGTATCACCTGGTTTGACAACAATGATGCGTTCTTTCGGAACACCCCAGCCTTCCCAGATTCGTCCACAATGGTAAGGTCCGATAAACTTAACATGCTCTAACTTAGGATTGTTGAGAATTGCTGCAGCTGTGTATGGGTCGATATGGTCACTATGGAAGTGTGAAACCAAGTAGTAGTCGAGTTCATTGATAGCAAATGGATCGATAACCATTGGCTGAACACGTAAGTTTGGTTGCAATTTACGAACACCTGCCATATTTGCCATTTGGTGTCCGCGAACCATATCTTTCACTTTTTTAGTTGATTTTCCACGGTTTGACCAAAGGTCCATGACAACGTTAGCACCACCTGGTGTTTTAATCCAAGTACCACAGTTGCCTAGCCACCACATGGCAAAGTTACCTTCAGGAACGACTTCTTCTTCGATTTCTTCGTTCAACCATGTTCCCCACTCTGGGAAAGTAGCTAAAATCCATGATTCTCTCGTAATTTCTTTTACGTTTGGCATTTGAAATCCTCCATATTTTGTTCAAGTATTTATTTCATACTTAGTATAACACCGACCGATATATTAAAAAAGACCAAGAAAAACACAGGTTTGTGTTCATCATTGGACTGTGATGTTTATGATTCATCTAAAAAAGCTTGGATGACTAATTCTTGGTTGATTAAAAGTTGAATTTCTTCTTGTAATTTTGCCGCTGCATGTTTATCAGATATATAGGTGCCGATAATGGTTGATAGATTTTCCTTGAAGGTTCGACCGTCTTTTCTGAGGACCTTATTCTTCATAAAGTCTGTTATGCGTAAAATATCTTCTGCCTCAAGTATAGGATTTACCTTTAAAACCGGGAAATGACTCTCAAGTTCATCGTTGGTTGTGATTAGTAAATCAACCTGAGTAATATCCTCTACGCTTTTGAACTGCTCAGTTGTAAAGACTGCCCCTATCTGTTCATTTGGAAGATAGAAGCGACACTGTTTGAGTAAAAGTTTAGAGACGCCCACTCCTTCATCACACACAATATAAATCTTCTTGGTATTGTTTTGAATCGATGGAGTATACTTTAAAAAACCTCCAACATGAATGGTCAAATAGGCAATCTCATCATCCGTCAATCGAATCTGCCAAGCTTCTTCTAACACTTCTGCACATTTTTTTGTAATTACGAAAAGTTCACTATACTTAGAACGAATCTGACGTGTCAAAGGATTTTTTGAGAAAATACCATAGTTCTTTCTGAATAATAGCGCCTTACAATGAATCACAAGATTCCTCAATAAGTCTTCTTTCTGTTCAATTTCCATTCTGGTTTGGGATTCAAAATACCAAATAAACTCTTCTAAAGCCATTCTCAAATGCTGAAAATCTTTACTTTCTGCATGGATGTCTCGATCTTTTCGATAGGATAACAAAAGAATGGCTAACAGAGATCTATCTAATTCTGAAAATGAGATTCCAAATGTTTCAAACAAGCGCTCTCCTAGTTTTTTAGATACCTGATATTCAATTCTCTTTCGAATCAATGAAAACTCTTGCTCAATTTCTTGGTGTTTGTCCTGATTATGAGTAACGGTATCACATCCAAGTAGAAGATAGGGGAGGACCTGTAACATAAAAGTGACTTCGTGATGGTTTATTTTTTTCCCCAAATCCTGCTCAACCAATGGAACCTGTTTTTTGAGAAATTGATTGACCTCATCGGAAAGAAGCATCTCACCGTCTAATCGTTCCTTGATTTTTTCCTCTAAAATAGCAACAAAGGCTGGATTTTCCTCCATAAAGATATGATAGAGAAGGGATTGAAGATACTGGATTTTATTAAGAGGATGTGCATTTAGATAGTAACCTCGAGATTTACTAACTTGAAGCGTTACTTGATACTGCTCTAGTGTCAGCTGGTAACGAATAGTATTTAAATCATTTAGGACCGTATTCCGAGAGACTTCTGTTAATTCCATGAGTTTTTCAAGCGTGATTCTCTCTTTAGAAATACCAATCAGAAGGAGCATCAGCTGCATCCGCTCGTTGGCACTCATGATGTAATCATAAGAATCAACTTCGTCTAATAATTGACGACAAGCTTCTCTTTGTTCATCGGTCAAGTAAATACCAATCCGAGGCAGACTGATGATATGCAAATTCTCATCGTCCAAAGCATCATTGATTTTATCAATGTGATAGTAGATTTTTCTTCGAGATTGAGCCAGATCTTTTGAAATCGTCATAATCGTTTTGGACGTTTCTTGATCCATCAAATATTGAAGCAAGTCACAGCTCGCCTTATCTAAAACCATAATTCATACTCCTCTATTTGTCAATCGCTTCCAAAACAACTTTATAATGGTATCACATTCGTACAGACTTTGCAATTATATGCTGTAAACTCCTAACAGTAGATACTTACAATCATAACCACCCGTCTAACGGGTGGTTTGCACCAGGGCTATAAGCCCAAATTACCAGCCAGCGCCTAAAGACGCTGGCTTTCACGTTGTTCAAGCCTCATTGCTCTTGACTCGTCACTTGCCTCTTAAAGAGGCTTTAGTATTACTTACCACTATCCCTAAAGGGATCCTCATATTCTTTCACACTTAATTTATCTAGTGCTATATCATGCTTTTCCTGATCTTGTATGTATTTCCTTATCGTGGCTTCATTAAGCCCTACTGTACTCACATAATAACCTTCCGCCCAGAAATGTCGATTTCCAAACTTGTACTTGAGGTTGGCGTGCTTGTCAAAAATCATGAGTGCACTTTTACCTTTTAAATAACCCATGAAACTCGAAACACTTATCCTTGGTGGAATACTTACTAACATATGTACATGGTCTGGCATTAAGTGACCCTCGATAATTTCAACTCCTTTATAACTACACAAGCGATGAAATATTTCACCTAAACTACTCCGATATTGATTATAGATCACTTTTCGTCTATACTTAGGGGTGAACACAATGTGATACTTACAGTGCCACTTTGTGTGTGATAAACTATGAGACTTTTGTACCATGGTTTTCTCCTTTCGCTTTACAATTGGTTTGAACACCTTTATTGTATCGCGTTTGGAGTTTTTTTTGGTATAACCTTCGACGCGCACCCGCATAGCGGGTGGTTTATTTGTCTCGCACCTCACGGAGCGAGACGGACTAATAGTCACATAACTACAAAAGCGAGGCTTGGATCGAAAGGTCCTAGCCTCTTTTCAATTCAATTTCTTATTTCTTTTGACCGTAATAAGCATTTGGTCCATGTTTACGTTGGTAGTGTTTTTCTAGGATGTACTGAGGAGCAGGTTCAACTCTTGGATTGATTTGCTCTGTAAAGCGATTCATCTTAGATACTTCCTCTAGTACAACAGAGTGATAGACAGCATTCTCTGGGTTTTTGCCCCAGGTGAATGGACCGTGATTACGTACGACAATCCCTGGTACTTCAACAGGGTTGAGACCACGACGTTCAAACTCTTCTACGATAACTAGGCCAGTATCTTTTTCATAGGCTACTTCTACTTCATCCTTAGTCAAACTACGAGCGCAAGGGATTGAACCGTAGAAATAATCCGCATGGGTTGTTCCATAGAAAGGAATATCACGACCTGCCTGAGCCCAACCAACGGCTTCAGTCGAATGGGTATGGACCACACTAGCAATCTCTGGCCAAGCTTTATATAACTGCACATGAGTTGGAAGGTCCGAAGATGGTCTTAGATCTCCTTCTAGAACCTTGCCATCCAGGTCAGTTACCACCATGTTTTCAGGTGTTAATTCGTCATAATCCACACCTGATGGTTTGATAACAATGACACCGAGTTCGCGATTGACTTCCGATACATTGCCCCAGGTAAATTTAACAAGTCCATGTTTTGGCAATGATTGATTGGCATCACAGACTCGTTTACGCATATCATTGATTACTTGATTCATCTTACATCAGACCTGCTTTCTTAATAAGTGGGTAGAGAAAAGCTTGCGCCTCTTGAATGGCTGCGCGTGTTTCTTCTACAGTTTCACAATTTTCAGACCACATTTCGATTAGGAAAGGTCCATTATAATTGGTTTGCTTTAAAATATCGAAAGCTTCTTCCCATTTGACACAACCTTGCCCGAAAGGTACATCTCGGAATTGGCCCTTTGAACTTTCTGTCACTGCATAAGTATCCTTGAGATGGAGAGCTGCAATTGCATGATGGCCGAGATAAAATTCACTGTAAACATCATTATGCCATGCAGACACATTACCAATATCTGGATAGACAAAGAGGTAGGGAGAGTCAATTTCTTTCTCTATAGCCAAGTATTTTTCGATGCTATTGATGAAAGGATCATCCATAATTTCAATAGCAAGTACCACCTGAACTTCTTCAGCCCAGTCACAAGCTTTTCTCAAATTTTTGATAAAACGTTGGCGTGTCTGGGGTGACTTTTCCTCATAGTAAACGTCGTAACCAGCTAATTGAATCGTACGGACTCCCAAATCTTGAGCTAATTCGATACATTTTTTCATGAGTTCCAGAGATTTTTCCTCTAGAACTGGATCATTCGATCCCAATGGGTAACGACGATGGCCTGAAAAACAGATAGAGGGAATACGAACACCAGTTTCATAGATCGCTTTGACAACTTCCAAGCGCTCTTCCTTGCTCCAGTCAAGTCTTGCTAAGCGCTCATCACGTTCGTCAATAGACATCTCGACAAAATCAAAGCCTAACTCCTTGGCAAAATTTAAACGTTCTAGCCAGGTAAAGTGAGTCGGGGTTGCCTTTTCATAAATTCCAATTGGACGTGCCATGGCTTACCCCCAAATTCGTTTGATTTCATCCTTGAAAGCACGCGCTGCTCCTGCTGGATCGGCAGCCTCTGTAATTCCACGACCTGCGATAAAGGTAAAGACATCAACGCCTTCAAAGAGTTTGAGAGTATCTACATCTAGACCACCTGTTACAGAAACACGGAAGCCCATGTCAATGAGTTTTTTAACCTTATTAAGGTCTTTTTCACCCCAAGTTTCACCAGCAAGAAGGGCATCACGAGATTGGTGATAGATAGCTTGTGAGATACCTGCATCTAGCCAAAGCTGAGCTTGTTCAAAAGTCCAATCACCATACAGCTCGATCTGAATTTCGCCACGGTCTCCACGTTCAGCCTTGATAGCCTTTAGAGCAGCTTCCATGGTAGGGATGGTTGCACAACAGATACAAGTCATCCAATCTGCTCCACGAACGGCATTATTTTTGGCAACTGTTCCACCAGCATCGGCACATTTTGTATCTGCCACAATAATCTTATCTGGGAAAAGGCTACGCAAGACTTCAACCAGTTCACTTCCAACTTGAAGCAAGCAAACAGTTCCAGCTTCGATAATATCTACTTCGTGACCAACAGAAACAGCTGCTTTAATCGCTCCTTGCAAGTCTGAATGGTCTAATGCAACTTGTAAATTAGGTACTCTTTTTGTCATTTCTTTATTCCTCTTTCTAACTTTCCAAATCCAATCCTTCAAGATAAGGGCTATCCTTAGATTCTTCGATCATCGCCAAGACATCTTCTTTAGTCTGGCAAGCCTGTAAACGTGCAATAGAATCTTCTAATTCAAACAAGGCAATGATTTGTGGAATGGCTACACTTGTGTGAATTTTTGAACTTGTTGCCGCTAATGCCAACAAAACAGAGACCTCTTTCCCATCTGAAAATACAACAGGATTTTGTAAGGTAATCAATGAAAAGGCATCTCTTTGCACTCCAGCTTCAGGTCTAGCGTGGGGCATAGCCATACCTGGCATTAAGATATAGTAAGGGCCATACTCTTCAGTTGATTCGATAATAGCATCGTAATACTCTGGCAAAATTGCCCCACTTTCAATCAAGGGATCTACTGCTACCTTGACTGCTTCCTTCCAATCGTTAGCCTCTAACCCTAGTCGGATTGAGTCATTGTCGATTAAAGCTTGTTTTAAATTCATATCTGCCTCCTTTATTTAAAGAGGGAGAAGGACAGAAACGATAACTCTCAGTTTCTGTCCAGCCCCCTCCAACCTTTTACTGTAGTGCTTGACTGAGTTTTTCAGTGATTTCTTTATCATCCATCAAGTTGTCAAGCCCGATTAATTTCCCATTAGTTCGGCCTTCCAATTCTTGAATCAAATGAAGAGAAGCGATTACGATGTCATAGCCTGCTGCTAAACCTTTTGCTTCACCGACACTGCATGAATTGACTGTAAAGTCTGTTTGATTAAGCTTACGGAGGGCATTTTCAACCTTCATCTTGATAACCATAGATGAACCCATTCCATTTCCGCACGCTGCTAATACTTTAACCATTTTATTTTCTCCTTTTCTAGAAACTATGCTTCTTCTTGAACTTCACCGTTGTAATATTTCTCTTTATCTTTTGCTTTGGCAAATTGAAGTTGAGGAATAACGAGCAAGAAGAGACATACAAGTACATAACCAACAATACCGAGGTATTTGAAGATATAGCCAAATCCAAGCCATGGGAATTCAAAGTCGATATTTCCATGGTAACCACCGTAAGATGCTAAGTCGAGAAGGGCTACACAGAGAGCTCCTAGAGCAACTTGGAGAACACCTGAAATGAAGGATAGGATAACGGCTGCTTTCCATCCACCACGCTTATCAGCATAGACCGCGATGGCTGCATTATCAAAGAACACTGGTACAAATCCTGTAATAATAAGGACAGGGTTTTTAAATACGATGAGCAAGACAATTGTAATCAATTGACCAATCAAACCAAAGGCAAATCCAGACAAGACAGCGTTTGGAGAACCAAATCCATAAGAAGCTGCAACGTCAACTGCTGGGAATGAACCTGGCAACAATTTGTTTGAAATACCTTGGAAGGCATTTGTCAACTCAGATACGAACATACGGACACCTTGCATCAAAACGAACAAGTAAACTGAGAAGGTGAAGGCTGTTTGGATAATGTACATAAAGAAATCTTGTTTAGCAGGATTAAATAGAGTTCCTGAAGTGATGACTTCTTTATTAGACATAATGTCTGGGCCCAAGATTAACAGAATGGCTCCGAAGAATACGAGCATCAAGGTAGCAGATGCAACAACTGTATCGTGGAAGATTGAGAGAAACTTAGGTAGTTTAAGATTGTCTAGACTTTCTTCTTTCTTGCCAAAGCGTCCTGCCACTTTATCTACAAACCAGATTGCAAATTGTTGTTGGTGACCAATCGCAAATCCGCCACCACCAGTCAGACGTTGAGTTGCCTCAACAGTCATATTTGAACTAACTGCCCAGTAAAGGCCACAGATGATACCGATTGCTGCTGTACCATAAGCATTGCGCAATTGTGGGACTAAGAATAGAACCATAAGAGATACAGTCGCAGCTTGTTGTACCATGATGTGACCAGTAATAAAGAGGGTTCTTACTTTCGTAATCTTGCGTAGAGCTACAAGCAAGATATTTACTCCAAAACCGATCAATAGAGCTGTAGTTGCAGTTCCGACGAAATCTGGAAATTCAGCTGCAATTTTATTGTTTGCTGCAGCAAGTCCAAAGTAAGGGTCGATAACCGCTGCACCGATTTGGAATTTATAGTTAAGGGCTGCCAAGATTGGACGGAAGGTTGTAACCAAACCACCAGCACCCACGTTGAGCAACATATACCCTACTGTTGCTTTAACGAAACCTGAGAAAACATCATGAGCAGGTTTTTTCAAAAGTGCATATCCTATCAACACCAATAAACCTACGAAAAATGCGGGATTCTGCAAAATATTGCTAGAAAACCAATTTAGAACACTTGAAATGACTTCCATAATTGTTCTCCTTTTGAATTGTTTTTGTAAGTTTATTATATAATGTGAAAACGGAAACAAAAAGACCAAGAATTACACAGCGAACTGTTCACTCTTGGACTGTATGATTTATGATATTTTACGGCTTATCTTATTTTTTCGTAGCTAGATAAAAGGGAAGAATTGTTTCATAAGATTCCAGTAGGGCTTCTAGGATTTCTTCTTCAGATGAATTGTCGGCCACTGGAACATCTACCTTAACTAAAACCTTTCGGACTTCCTGATGGGATAGTTTTTCTCTTAAAATTTGACGATTTTCCTCAGTAGCCTCCATCTTGTGACTTTCTCCATTTGAGTAGACTAGATAGTAAATCCCTTCTAGCACTGGAACTTCTAGGACCTTGGCCTGTTTGTCTAAAGTTTTATCATCCTTCTTACGTTCTATAAAACTCACTTCTAGTGAAACTCCAAAATCAGAAGGGCTTCCATACAAACGAAGGGCCAACATAGGCTCTGTCACTTCTCCCTCACGCTGTAGATAGGCCCAGAAATGCGGTCGCAAACGTTGGGCTTGATTCATCCACTGACTCGTCCCTTGGAGATCCCATTCTGGATGTCTTTCTTGAAAAGCCTTGGCTAAGTGTGTAAAGACCTTTCTAGCCTCCTGCCCCTTACTCCTCAAATAAAGCATTTTTTCAGCTTCTTGACCTGCCCTCTCGGGTTTTTGATACTGTAAACCAGAGAAAGCTAGATATTCTCTCATTGTATTCAACATAAGATCAACCTCTCTTAGCTAGCAAAAAATCAGGGTGCCCCTGATTTTGCTTTGATTATTCTGTATCAACCACAACGTAACGATTTGGTTCATCACCTTCTGAATAACTAGTGACACCCTCCATACGTGAAATAATACGATGGATGATTTTACGTTCGCTACTAGACATTGGATCAGTCACCTGACTACGCCCCTCTTCTAAGACACGTGTAGCTAACTTCTGTGCATAGCTCTGCAAGACTTCTGCACGGTGCTCTACATAATCATTAACATTGATGGTAATATAGAAGGTTCTTGAATAGCGGTTATAAAGATAATTTTGCGCTAAAAGCTGGAGAGATTTCAAAACCTTACCATGGTAACCGATAATACGCCCCGGTTCATTAGTATCAATTTGCATATTGATAGAACGGCGATTTGAGGTACTTGAAATTGCTCCCTCAACATCCATATCATCAATAATACCTTGAACATAGTTGGTCACTTCTTCGACCACCTGGTCAATATCATAGGTCGGTTCAATCTTCAAACCTAGATTTTCTAAATCATCATTCTGCTCGACTTCTTCCTGCTCTTTAGATTCTTCTGGCAGTAAATCTTTTAGAATGGCAATATGACCAGTCTCCTCTAAAATTGTACTAGCCTCTTTCTCATTTTTTAGAATTTCGGCCTTAACCTCTTCAGAGATCCCTTGTCCTTCTTCCTCGATTTTCTTGATTGCTTCAACAACATGACCTAAGTCTACTGTTGCCTCACTAACAGTCTTAACGGGTTCGTTCTTAGCATTAACTTCCTTTGGAACTCCTTTGACTGCTTGCTGATTTGCCTTCACAACAGTTGTCTCACTAATTGCTTCGATATCAACTTGCGCTGGTTTCTTCCCAAAAAGGCCAAAAAAACCTTTTTTCTCCCTTGAGACAACCTTAATATGCGCCTTCATTCTAGGAATCCCCAATTCCTTCAATCCCGTTTGGATCGCTTCCTCAACAGTTGAACCTGTAAATAATACCATTACAAGATTCCTCCTTACTTTTTCTTTTTCTGTGCTTTCTTGAGAGCTTTTCTCTTCTTGATTTCTAAATCCTTCTTAGCCTGTACTCCCGCCTCACGCTCTGCAATAATCTTGAATGGATTGTTGAGCAGATAGGTTTGGAGCACCTGATAAGCATTGGATACCGCCCAGTATAAGGCAACCCCACTTGGTGAATACATGGCAAAGAAGAAAATCATGACTGGCATTGCATACATCATTCCTGTCATGGCGCCATTTTTCTCAACCATGGCCTTATTGGATAACCAGGTGCTAAGGAAAGTAAAGATAGCTGCCAAAATAGGCAAAACGAAAGTCGTATCAACACCACCAAGGTTAATCCATAAGAAATGACCCGTTTTTAGAAATTCTACCCTACTCAAAGCTTGGAACAAGGCAAACAAGACTGGCATTTGGATTAAGATTGGCCAAAGAGAAGCTGACTGTTTGACACCATGTTGCTTGAACAACTGACGCATTTCTTGGTCCAACTTGGTACGGCTCTCCATATCCCGTCCCGGATAACGTTCTCGCAACTCCTTAACCAGTGGTTGTACTTCTTGCATCTTTCTAGATGCCACCATTTGTATCTGAAAGACTGGTAGAAGAATCGTTCTAATCAGAAGGGTAAATAATATAATCCCCAGACCAATACTTGTATCAAATGATAAAAAGCGAATGATTTCAGCAAAAAAATAAACAAATTTACTCCAAAAATCTGTTGATTCAGCTGTAATCTCACTCGTCGTACCACTAGCTGTGCAGGCGCTCATTACAAATAAAGCAAGCACCATTAAGCTAGTCAACTGTAATTTCTTTTTCACTCCCATTTCCTTCCTGGTAAATCTTTGATAACTTTAATACGTGAAGTAGATTTTTTTCCATTTCCGCGTAGTCCAAGATTTCAACACCTTTTCGAGCAATCACAACAAAATCTACATTTTCAACCAGCTGATTTTTATGTTCAATCAGAATATGTCGAATTCTTCTTTTGATCTGATTCCTCGTGACAGCGTTTCCTAATTTTTTACTGACAGATAGGCCAACTCGAAAATGCTGTTCATTATTTTCTAATCGATAAATAACAAATTTACGATTAGCAAAACTCTCCCCTTTTTTAAATATTGCACTAAAATCTTTCTCTTTTTTTACACGAAAGCGTTTTTTCAAAATTCAACTCCATCTATTAAAACTACTACTATTATACCATAATTTTTCAAAAAGCCAATCATAGCAAGGTTTTAGCCCATTTTACAGAATGAAAAAACTGGTTTTATCCTTTAAATCATCTTATTTTTGAACAAATTTACAAATTTGAACATGCTACTTTCTTTATTTTCTCTTGATATAAAACAAAAGTCACTCCAAAGAGTGACTTTTGTAGGAGATTATTATGAAAAAGTTAGGATTTTAATTAAATAAAGTTAGGAGGTCTTTATTTAATGATAGTAGTATACAGGTCTATCCTTAAATCCAACTTAAAAAGATTCCACTTCTTTTTAATTTTTAAAACTATGGATCGGAGCTGGGATTTGCCCTCCACGTGCAATGAAGTCAACAGACGAGGCACCGTTAACTTTCATGACTGGAGCCGTTCCTAGAAGGCCACCAAATTCAATCATATCGCCTTCTTTTCCTTTTGGAATAATACGTACAGCAGTTGTTTTCATATTGATGACTCCGATAGCAGCTTCATCCGCAATCATTGCCGCAATCGTTTCTGCAGGTGTATCTTCAGGAATGGCAATCATATCCAAACCAACTGAACAGATAGCCGTCATAGCTTCTAGTTTTTCCAAATTAAGGGAGCCGTTTTGCACTGCAGCAATCATCCCCTCGTCCTCAGAAACTGGGATGAAGGCACCAGACAAACCACCAACTTGGTTGCAAGCCATAACTCCACCTTTTTTAACTTGGTCGTTCAAGAGAGCCAAAGCAGCAGTCGTTCCATGAGTCCCAACTGTCTCTAACCCCATTTCCTCAAGGACACGGGCTACAGAATCACCCACTGCTGGAGTTGGAGCCAAACTCAGATCGACAATTCCAAAATCAACTCCAAGTCGCTCACTAGCCATTTGACCGACTAATTGACCAATGCGGGTAATCTTGAAGGATGTCTTTTTAACAGTTTCGGCAACAACATCAAAGCTCTGACCACGAACCTTTTCCAAGGCACGTTTAACGACACCTGGACCAGAAACACCGACATTGATGATGACATCTGCTTCACCAACACCATGAAAAGCGCCTGCCATAAAAGGATTGTCCTCTACCGCGTTGGCAAATACAACCAATTTAGCCGCCCCCATATCAGATAAAGAAGCTGTTTCCTTGATAATGCGCCCCATATCCGCTACTGCGGTCATATTGATACCCGATTTAGTCGAACCAATATTTACTGATGAACACACCTTATCCGTTTCTGCTAAGGCACGAGGAATGGAGTTGATAAGAATTTCATCACCTTTTTGATAACCCTTTTGTACCAAGGCTGAAAAACCACCAATGAAGTCAACACCAATTTTTTTCGCAGCTTTATCCAGTGCTTTAGCTAAGACTACATAATCCGTCGCATCGGTAGCAGCACCAATCAAGGAAATTGGAGTTACTGACACACGTTTATTTACGATGGGAATGCCCAACTCTGCCGCAATTTCATCCCCAACAGCTACTAAATTAGCTGCTTTTGTAGTAATCTTTTCATATATTTTGTCCGCAGCACGATTGATATCTGGATCGATACAGTCCAAAAGGGAAATCCCCATGGTAATGGTTCTAATGTCAAAGTTTTGCTCCTCAATCATGGCGATTGTTTCGGTAACTTGTCTAATATCCATAAATACCTCCTAGATATTGTACATAGCATCAAAAATAGCCGCACTTTGAATATTGATTTTGACATTCAAAGTCTGACCAAAAACCTCAAATTCGTTTCTAAGATGTGTAAAATCTTGTTTTTCATCACTAGATACCACAGCCATCATAGTAAAGAATTCGTCCAAGACTGTTTGTGAGATATCATCAATATTTAAGCCTAATTCAGCAATTTTTGTCGCAACACCTGCAACAATTCCAGATTTATCTTTACCAACAACAGTAATAATAGCTTTCATGATTAAACTCCATTTCTAACACAGAACGATATCCATTTTGGACAAAAATAAAATGAAAAAGGAGGATAGAGTAACTAAATCACTTAATAGTGAATAATTATCCAAGTTGAAACCCTAAAAAAATCTCTTAGTTGATCTTGTACCAGGCTAATATTTTTTACCAAGTCGCTAGTTTAGAACTTAAAACTGATAATTTATTGGCACATAACCTCTTTATAGAATATTTTTGAGAAAATGAACATTGTTGATTTTCTTTTTCAATAGTATAGCATATTTCTTACTAAAATACTCAAAAACGCCTGCTTACGAAATTGTTCTTTAGTAAAAAACAATTTCGTAAACAAGCGTCTACCTTATCATCTTATGATGAGTGTTCCCGCTAGGACATAAGTCCTAGCGGTAGACCAGAGCTAGACTAAGAGCACAAGACTCCATCATCATAACACTCAACAAAATTGATGATTTTATACTAATTCGATGATCGCCATTGGCGCTGCATCACCACGACGTGGTTCAGTTTTAAGGATACGAGTGTATCCACCGTTACGTTCAGCATAACGAGGTGCGATTTCTGAGAACAATTTTTGAAGTGCTGTAGTAGAAGTGTACTTATCAGTTGCTTCATCATAGTTTTCAGATGCGATTTCATTACGTACGAAAGCAGCTGCTTGACGACGTGCATGCAAATCACCACGTTTACCTAGAGTAATCATTTTTTCAACAGTTTTACGGATTTCTTTAGCACGAGCTTCAGTTGTCACGATTGATTCGTTGATCAAAAGGTCAGTTGTCAAATCGCGAAGCATTGCTTTACGTTGTGAGCTAGTGCGTCCTAGTTTACGGTAAGCCATTTATTCCTCCTTTATTTATCTTTTAATCCAAGACCCAAATCAATGAGTTTGACTTTCACTTCTTCCAAACTCTTGCGTCCAAGATTTCTTACTTTCATCATCTCTGCTTCAGATTTTTCTGTCAAATCATGCACAGTGTTGATACCGGCACGTTTCAAACAGTTGTATGAACGCACAGACAAGTCAAGTTCCTCAATCGTACGTTCCAAGATACGGTCGTCCGATTCAGTATCAGCTTCTTTCATCACTTCTGCTGACTTAGCAATCTCTGTAAGATTTGTAAACAAATCAAGGTGCTCTGTCAAGATACGTGCTGAAAGCCCTAATGCATCTTCTGGAATAATTGTTCCATTAGTCAAGATTTCAAGGGTTAATTTGTCGAAACCATCATTGCTACCTACACGAGCAGGTTCAACTTGATAGTTGACTTTTGTAACTGGTGTATAAATAGAATCTACAGCAAGTGTTCCAACTGGTGCATTATCTTTTTTATTTTCATCAGCAGGTACATATCCACGACCACTGTTAACAGTCATTGTCGCTTTTAGAGAAGAACCTTCACCGATTGTAAAGAGATAATGATCTGGATTTACAATTTCAATGTCGCTATCTGTCAAGATATCTCCAGCTGTAATTTCAGCAGGACCTTGCACATCTAGTTCAATGATCTTTTCGTCTTTAACGTAAGATTTTACTGCAATACCTTTGATGTTCAGAATGATTTGCATCACGTCTTCGCGAACACCCGGAACTGTATCAAATTCATGCAATACACCTTCGATATTGATAGATGTTACAGCAGCCCCTGGAAGAGAAGCTAGAAGTACACGACGAAGAGAGTTACCAAGTGTTGTACCGTAACCACGTTCAAGCGGTTCGATTACAAACTTGCCATAATCTTTATTTTCATCAATTTTTGTTATATTTGGTTTTTCAAACTCGATCATTTAGTTACTCCCTCTTAAACGAAAAGCAGTGTAAGGTTATGATTATACACGGCGACGTTTTGGAGGACGAGCACCATTGTGTGGCACTGGAGTCACATCACGAATTGCTGTTACTTCAAGACCAGCGGCAGCAAGAGCACGAATAGCTGACTCACGACCAGAACCTGGACCTTTAACAGTAACTTCAACTGACTTAAGACCGTGTTCTTGTGCAGATTTAGCAGCAGCTTCAGAAGCCATTTGAGCAGCAAATGGTGTAGATTTACGAGAACCTTTGAAACCAAGAGCACCAGCTGATGACCAAGCAATTGCATTACCATGCACATCAGTAATCATAACAATAGTGTTATTAAATGTAGCGTGAATATGAGCAATACCAGATTCGATATTCTTTTTCACACGACGTTTACGTGTTGGTTTAGCCAAGACTTTTACCTCCTATATTATTTTTTCTTACCAGCAATCGCAACAGCTTTACCTTTACGAGTGCGAGCGTTGTTTTTAGTGTTTTGTCCACGGACAGGAAGTCCACGACGGTGACGGATACCACGGTATGAACCGATTTCCATCAAACGTTTGATGTTCAAGTTAACTTCACGACGAAGGTCACCTTCAACTTTAATTGCATCCACTTCACGACGGATAGCATCTTCTTGATCTGGTGTAAGATCGCGAACACGTACATCTTCTGAAATTCCAGCAGCTGCTAAGATTTTCTTAGATGTTGGAAGTCCGATACCGTACACATAAGTCAATGAAATTACTACGCGTTTGTCATTTGGAATGTCAACTCCAGCAATACGAGCCATGTTTTCTCCTTTCTATCTTATCCTTGACGTTGTTTGTGTTTTGGATTTGCTGGGCAAATTACCATAACACGACCATTACGACGAATTACTTTACAGTATTCGCAAATTGGTTTGACCGATGGTCTTACTTTCATTTCTTATCCCTCCAAGTTTTTCGATTATTTAAAGCGGTAAGTGATACGTCCACGTGTCAAGTCATATGGACTCATTTCGACAGTAACACGATCTCCCGCTAAAATACGAATATAGTTTTTACGAATTTTACCAGAAACTGTTGCTAAAATCTGATGTCCATTTTCAAGTTCAACCGTAAACATTGCATTCGGCATAGTATCAACTACTTTACCTTCAACTTCAATCACATCGTCTTTTGCCACGCAAAAGTACCTCCATAAATTTCGATTTGATGCCTCTAGACACAGAGACAACAATTATAAGTCAGACTAACTCAGTATAACATTTGTAGAGACATTTTGCAAGCATGAAAAACGCTTTTATTTCAATTTTGTCAATACTTTTTCGATATCTGCAAAGACATCATTGATATCTTGGTTACCTTCGATATCATGTACCAAACCTTTTGCACGATAGTGGGCAATAATTGGTTCACCTTGGGCAATATTAACATCTAAACGACGTTTTACTGTTTCAGGTTTGTCATCTTCACGTTGGTAATAATCTTCTTCTTTGTAGTCAACTGGTGGATTGAAAACTTTGTGGAAAGTTTCGCCAGTTTCACGGTGAATGATACGACCACTCAAACGCTCCAAAAGACAATCTGGATTTACTTCGATGTTAATAACACCTTCAAGCTCAATCCCTAATTCAGCTAAAGTTTTATCCAAGGCATGAGCTTGTTCAATTGTACGTGGGTACCCGTCCAACAAGAAACCAGTTTCTTTAATGTCATCTTGTGAGAGACGCTCTTTCACGATACCATTTGTAACTTCATCTGGAACCAACTCGCCTTTGTCGATATAAGACTTAGCTAAGACACCCATTTCAGTTTGGTTAGCCATTGCCGCACGGAACATATCACCTGTTGAGATATGAGCAACATGAAATTGTTCAACAATTTTTGCTGCCTGTGTACCCTTACCTGCACCAGGTAAGCCCATAATCAAAAGATTCATGATTCAAACTCCTTTTTTGTTTTTAAATAGAAGCAAAAATTCATTTCAACTCCTATTTAAAAACAAAATAGAAGAGAGGAGATAAAAATCTGACAAGGTCTTTGATTTTTAAACTCCACTCTCTGAGCAATAGTGAATTTTCTTTTCTATTACAATTATTCTGTTGTATTCATGAAACCAACATACTTACGTTTCAATAAATAACCTTCCAATTGTTTAATTCCTTCAATACCTGTTGAGATAATGATCAAAAGACTTGTTCCCCCAAAAGCAACGACTTCTGAAAGACCGAATAAATCCTTAGCTACAATAGGTAAAATAGAAATAACACCTAGGAAGAGGGAACCGACTGTTGCGAGACGACGAAGAAGTTTTGACATATACTCTTCTGTCCCTTTACCAGGACGGACACCGTGGATATAAGCACCGCTCTTTTGCAAATTTTCTGCTGCCTTCTCTGGATTAATCTGTACAAATGTATAGAAGAATGTAAAGAGGATAATCAACAGAGCGTACAGAGCGATACCTGTAGGGGCTGTTGTAGATAGCAACTCCTGAGCACTACGTACCCAGGCCCAATCAAGACCAGATGCACTTACAAATTGTAAAATTGCCGCTGGTGCTGCAGTAATCGAGCTAGCAAAGATAACTGGAATAACTCCTGCAGGGTTAATCTTCAATGGAAGATAGGAACTTGACGGTGCTCCTTGTGCTACCTTAGTATACTGAATTGGTATCTTATATTCAGCTTGTTGAACATAAGTTGTAAAGTAAACAATCAATAAGACTGCTACGATTAAGATAGCAACAAAAATGAGGGATGAAGTCAAGCGGTCGCTTGGTACGTTGACAAAATAGTCAACATAGATACCCTTGATCATATCAGGAATTGAAGCAACAATCCCCGCAAAGATAATCATGGAAACACCATTCCCATAACCCTTATCAGTAATTTGCTCTCCCAACCAAGTTACAATCATACTACCCGCTGTTAGGATTGCTCCAATCACAAGGAAAACTTGTGGTGTTAAAGGAACAGTCAAAAGTTTGGCTCCAGATAAAGCATTAAAACCAGCAGTAATTCCGATAGATTGCACGAATGCAAGAACAAGGGCAATATATCGAGTTGCCTGGTTCAATTTTCTACGACCAACTTCCCCTTGTTTGCCCCACTCTACAAACTTTGGTAATAAATCCATTTGTAAGAGTTGGACAACGATAGAAGCAGTAATGTATGGACTAACACCAAGTGCAAAAACTGAAAAGTTTTTCATGGCATTACCAGACACCAAACTTAACATATTTAGAAAAGATAGACCACTCAAAGCATTCAAGCTATTGGCATTCACCCATGGAACCGTAATGCTAGTCCCGATACGGAAGACAAAGACGATAAAAATTGTAAAAAGAATTTTTGATCGAACTTGCTTGACTTTGAAGGCTTCTCTCAATAATTTAAAAAACATAGGTCACCTCTCTTAGATGACTTCTACTGAACCACCTTTAGCAGTGATAGCTTCTTCAGCTGATTTAGAGAATTTAGCTGCTTTTACAGACAATTTCTTAGTCAACTCACCGTTACCAAGAATTTTGATACCTGATTTTTCAGCTTTAACAATTCCTGATTCGATAAGAACAACTGGAGTTACTTCTGCACCATCTTCAAAGACGTTCAATTGGTCAAGGTTAACAATTGCGTATTCTTTAGCGTTGATGTTAGTGAATCCACGTTTTGGAAGACGACGGAACAATGGAGTTTGTCCACCTTCAAAACCAAGACGTACTCCGCCACCGCTACGAGCTTTTTGACCTTTTTGACCACGACCAGATGTTTTACCGTTACCTGATGAAGTACCACGACCAACACGGTTACGAGTTTTACGAGAACCTTCTGCAGGTTTCAATTCATGAAGTTTCATTATATATTTTCTCCTCTTTTGTAAAATGCTAGCGCCGATAAGAGAGAAAAGGTTGTCTCTCCTATCAACTCGCCTATACGTTTGTCATCAAAGATGACTATATCTAGTTTTAGGGGATGGTATACTGCACATCCCCTAAAATTTAATTAGTTTACTTCTTCAACTGTTACCAAGTGAGATACTGCAGTAATCATACCACGTACTGCTGGGTTATCTTCTTTAATAACAGAGCTGTTCAATTTGCCAAGTCCAAGTGCTACAACAGTTTTACGTTGTGATGGAATGCGTCCGATTGGAGACTTAGTCAAAGTAATTTTAATTTGAGCCATTTTATCCCCTTTCTTATGCCAAATCAGAAACTGAAATACCACGAAGGGCAGCAACTTCTTCAGCGCGTTTCAATTGTTTCAAACCTTCAACAGTTGCACGAACAATGTTGATTGGAGTATTTGAGCCAAGAGATTTAGATGTAACATCAGCTACACCTGCCAACTCGATAACGGCACGAACAGCACCACCAGCGGCAACCCCAGAACCTTCTACAGCAGGTTTCAACAATACTTTAGCTCCACCGAATTCTGAAATAACTTCGTGTGGGATTGTTGTTCCAACCATAGGAACTTCGATCAAGTTTTTCTTAGCATCTTCTACTGCTTTGCGGATTGCTTCTGGAACTTCTTGAGCTTTACCAGTACCAAATCCTACGCGACCATTGTGGTCACCAACGACTACAAGAGCTGCAAAACGAAGACGACGTCCACCTTTAACAACTTTAGTAACACGGTTAACAGCAACTACGCGTTCTTCTAATTCAACTGCATTGTCTTTAAATGCCATTTTCTAGTGTCCTCCTATTAGAATTTCAATCCGTTTTCACGAGCTGCATCAGCCAAAGCTTTCACACGTCCGTGATATAGATATCCACCGCGGTCGAACACCACTTCTGAAATACCTTTAGCGTTTGCACGTTCTGCAACGAGTTTACCGACAGCAACGGCTTGTTCAGTTTTTGTTCCTTTTGAAACTTCTTTGTCAAGAGTTGAAGCACTTGCGAGCGTTACACCCGCTACGTCATCAATAACTTGAGCGTAGATGCCTGTATTAGAACGGAATACGTTCAAACGTGGGCGATCAGCAGTTCCAGAGAGTTTTCCGCGAACGCGACGGTGGCGTTTTTGGCGGAGTTTGTTTTTATCTGGTTTAGAAATCACAGTTTTCACCTCTTTAGTTTTAAATCGTGTGCTATGCACAAAGTTGGAAATGATATTGGTGGCTGAAAATCAACCACTCAATATTATTTACCTGTTTTACCTTCTTTAAGACGAACATATTCGCCAACGTAACGGATACCTTTACCTTTGTAAGGTTCTGGTGAACGAAGGCTACGTACGTAAGCAGCTGTTTGACCAACTACTTCTTTTGAAATTCCGCTAACAACGATTGTTGTTGGGTTTGGAAGTTCAAAAGTAATTCCTTCTGGAGCTTCAACTTCGTCTGGATGTGATTTACCAACAGCCAAAACAAGTTTTGATCCTTGAAGTTGTGCACGGTAACCAACCCCACGCATTTCAAGTTGTTTCTTGAATCCTTCTGATACACCAATAACCATGTTGTTCAAAAGAGCACGAGTAGTTCCGTGGATAGTTTTCATTTCTTTTGAATCGTTTGGACGGTGAAGAGTTACTTCAGTACCTTCCACACGAATTTCAATATCTTTTGAGAACTCACGAGTAAGTTCTCCTTTAGGTCCTTTTACAGTTACAACGTTGTCATTGTTAGTGATTTCAACACCAGCAGGCAACACGATAACTTTATTACCAATACGTGACATGTTTTTATTCTCCTGTTAAATTGTCAGGCCATGTTGGCCAGTTTTCACGGGGTTAAATCGATTTCTCGATTTAAAGGAACGTTTAGGTTTCAATTTGAAAGTGAATCTAGGCATCGTCTCGCAGGCATAACTTTGGATTAGGCAAGAGACGATAACGAAGAGTCACAAAGAAATTGAGAGCTAAATATTACCAAACGTAAGCGATAACTTCCCCACCAACGTTCTTTTGGCGAGCTTCTTTATCAGTAAGCAAACCTTCTGAAGTTGAAAGGATAGCAATTCCAAGACCGTTAAGTACTTTTGGAAGATCTTCACGTTTTTTATAGACACGAAGTCCTGGTTTAGAAACACGTTTCAAGTTAGTGATAACTTTTTCACCGTTTGGTCCGTATTTAAGGAATACACGGATGATGCCTTGTTTGTCATCTTCGATGATTTCTACGTTCTTAACAAAACCTTCGCGTTTAAGGATTTCAGCAATCCCTTTTTTGATGTTTGATGCAGGTACTTCAAGTACTTCGTGTTTTGCTTGGTTAGCGTTACGAATACGAGTTAGGAAGTCTGCGATTGGGTCAGTCATAACCATTTTATTTTCTCCTCTTACTAGTAGTTTGCAAGTTGCACTTGCTAGTTAATGATTGAGCTGGGCTCAGATAGTATTGACACATTCAAACAAGATAATCTCATTTGAACACGAGCTACAACCTGGGCAAAAAGATAGATTTGTCTTGGAGCATCGCTCCTGCACCAAATCTCCTATTTTTGCTGGGGTTGTTACGCTCTTTGTATCATGATATTACCAAGATGCTTTTGTTACACCAGGGATTTGACCTTTATATGCCAATTCACGGAAGCAAACACGGCAAAGTTTAAACTTGCGGTAAACTGAGTGTGGACGTCCACAACGTTCACAGCGAGTGTATGCTTGAGTAGAGAACTTCGCTGGGCGTTTGTTCTTAGCAATCATAGATTTTTTAGCCATTAGTTATACCTCCTATATTATTTTGCAAAAGGCATTCCAAGGCCTGTAAGCAATGCACGTGACTCTTCGTCAGTGTTAGCAGTTGTTACGATAACGATGTCAAGACCACGAGTTTTGTCAACGTCATCGAAGTTGATTTCTGGGAAAATCAATTGTTCTTTCACACCAAGTGTGTAGTTTCCGCGTCCGTCAAATGATTTTGTTGGAACACCGTGGAAGTCACGTACACGTGGAAGTGAAACTGAAACCAATTTATCCAAGAATTCGTACATACGTTCCCCACGAAGGGTAACCTTTGCACCGATCGCAACACCTTCACGAAGACGGAAGCCGGCGATTGATTTTTTAGCTTTAGTGATAAGTGGTTTTTGACCTGAGATAAGCGCCAATTCTTCAGCAGCTTTTTCAAGGCTTTTAGCGTTTGATACAGCTTCACCAACACCCATGTTCAAAACGATCTTATCTACTTTAGGCACAGCCATCACTGATGAGTAGTTGAATTGTTCTGTCAAAGCAGGAACTACTTCATTAAGATATTTTTCTTTTAAACGATTTGCCATTATACTTCTCCTTTCCTTCGTGATTAATCAAGCACTTCGCCTGATTTTTTGTTGTAGCGAACTTTTTTACCGTCTATAAATTTGTAACCAACACGACCAGCTACACCATTTTTGTCCAAAACTTGAACGTTTGATACGTGGATAGCTGCTTCCTTCTCGATGATACCACCTTGAGGAAGTTCGTTAGTTGGACGTTGGTGTTTCTTAACGATGTTAACACCTTCAACGATAACTTTGTTTACTTTTGGAAGGGCAGTAAGGACAACAGCTTCTGTTCCCTTATCTTTACCAGCGATTACGCGAACTTTGTCGCCTTTTTTTACAAACATTTTTTTCTCCTTTTATTCTTACGCCCAGTGGGCACCCTGGCTAAGCCAGGGGACTGTGTTTGTTTGTTTTTGCTCTGTGAAAATTAAAGTACTTCTGGAGCAAGTGACACGATCTTCATGAAGCCACCTTCACGCAATTCACGTGCAACTGGGCCAAAGATACGTGTTCCGCGAGGAGTTTTATCTTCACGGATGATAACTGCTGCATTTTCGTCAAATTTGATGTATGAACCATCAGCACGACGAGCACCTGATTTAGTACGAACGATAACTGCTTTAACAACGTCACCTTTTTTAACCGCACCACCAGGAGTAGCTTGTTTTACAGATGCCACAATAACATCACCGATGTTCGCAAATTTACGTTTAGAACCACCAAGAACTTTGATAGTCAAGATTTCGCGTGCACCGCTGTTGTCTGCGACTTTCAAACGAGTTTCTGTTTGAATCATTTCAGTTTTCTCCTTTCAGGTTTGATTAGATGATAACCGCTTCTTCAACGACTTCTACAAGACGGAAACGTTTTGTAGCTGAAAGCGGACGAGTTTCCATGATACGTACGATATCGCCTTCTTTGGCAACATTGTTTTCATCATGTGCTTTGTATTTTTTAGAGTAGTTAATACGTTTACCATAGACTGGGTGGTTACGTTTTGTTTCAACTACAACTGTGATTGTCTTGTCCATTTTGTCAGATACAACACGTCCAACAAGAACTTTACGATTATTGCGTTCCATTGAAATTTCTCCTTCCCTAGTCTATTATTTCGCTTCAGATTGAACTGTTTTGATACGAGCGATTTGTTTTTTAACTTCTTTCAAGCGAGCTGTTTGTTCTAATTGACCAGTAGCAGCTTGGAAACGAAGTTCAAACAATTCTTTTTTCAATTCGTTTTCGCGCTTCGCGAGTTCTTCTTGAGAAAGACCACGAAGTTCTTTAACAAATTCTTTTACTTCATTAAGTTTCATGCCTTCTCCTTATTCTGCTTCACGTTTTACGAATTTACATTTAACTGGCAATTTGTGGCTTGCAAGACGAAGCGCTTCGCGAGCGATCTCTTCAGATACACCTGCAACTTCAAACATTACTTTACCACGTTTAACTGGTGCTACCCAACCTTCAGGTGCCCCTTTACCAGATCCCATACGAACCCCGATAGCCTTAGCTGTGTATGATTTGTGTGGGAAGATTTTAATCCAAACTTTACCACCACGTTTCATGTAACGAGTCATGGCGATACGAGCAGCTTCGATTTGGCGGTTAGTGATCCAGTGGCTAGTTGTAGCTTGAAGACCGTATTCACCGAATGCTACTTCTTTTCCACCTTTAGCTTCACCGCGCATTTTACCACGGAATTCACGACGGTGTTTAACACGTTTAGGTACTAACATTGGTTATTTACCTCCTTTAGTGTTTTTACGAGCTGGAAGAACTTCACCACGGTAGATCCATACTTTAACACCAAGTTTACCGTATGTAGTGTCTGCTTCTTCCCAAGCATAATCGATATCTGCACGAAGTGTGTGAAGTGGAACAGTTCCTTCAGAGTATCCTTCAGCACGGGCGATATCTGCACCGTTCAAACGACCTGATACTTGAGTTTTGATTCCTTTAGCTCCAGCACGCATAGCACGTTGGATTGCTTGTTTTTGTGCACGACGGAAAGCAACACGTTGCTCCAATTGACGAGCAATTCCTTCACCAACAAGGTGAGCATCCAAATCAGGTTGTTTGATTTCGATGATGTTGATGTGTACTTGTTTTCCAGTCAATTTGTTAAGTTTAGCACGAAGTGCATCAACGTTAGCACCACCTTTACCGATAACCATACCTGGTTTAGCAGTGTGAAGTGAAACGTTAACTTTGTTTACTGCGCGTTCAATTTCAATAGTTGAAACAGCTGCGTCAGCAAGTTCTTTTTGAACGAATTTACGGATTGCAAGATCTTCATGAAGGTAATCCGCGTATTCTTTTTCAGCATACCATTTGGCATCCCAATCACGGATGATGCCGACACGCATACCAATTGGATGTACTTTTTGACCCACGATTTTACCTCCTTATTTTTCTGCAACAGCTACAGTGATGTGAGCTGTACGTTTGTTGATTGGTGAAGCTGAACCTTTCGCACGTGGACGGAAACGTTTCATAGTTGGTCCTTCGTTTGCGAATGCTTCAGATACTACCAAGTTAGCTTTATCCAAACCAAAGTTGTTTTCAGCGTTAGCTACAGCTGAGTTCAAAACTTTCAAGATGATTTCAGCAGCTTTGTTTGGAGTGAATGTCAAAATTGCGATTGCATCGGCTACGCTTTTACCACGGATGTTGTCAAGAACAAGACGTGATTTACGAGGTGAAACACGTACTGTGCGAGCCATTGCTTTAGCTGAAGTAATTTCTGCCATTTATGTTCTCCTTATTTTCTACGTGTCTTCTTGTCGTCTGCGGCGTGACCTTTGTAAGTACGAGTTGGTGCGAATTCACCAAGTTTGTGACCTACCATGTCTTCTTGGATGTAAACAGGTACGTGTTTACGTCCATCATAAACTGCGATTGTGTAACCAATGAAACTTGGGAAGATCGTTGAACGACGTGACCAAGTTTTGATAACTTTTTTCTTTTCGTCGTTAGCTTGAGCTTCAACTTTTTTCATCAAATGCTCATCGACGAAAGGTCCTTTTTTAAGACTGCGTCCCATTTTTATATTTTCTCCTTTAAATTTTGTACCACAGCGGCTTGCGCTCACAAGGAGCGCTACCGAGCTGGCGGAATTTCCTAGTTGCTTAAGCGACTAGTTTTAAATTATTTCTCGTTGCGACGACGAACGATAAGTTTGTCAGATTTCGCTTTCTTGTTACGAGTTTTAAGACCAAGAGCAGGTTTGCCCCATGGAGTAGATGGTGCTTTACGACCAACTGGTGCTTTACCTTCACCACCACCGTGTGGGTGATCGTTAGGGTTCATTACAGAACCACGAACTGTTGGGCGGATACCTTTCCAACGGCTACGTCCTGCTTTACCAAGGTTTACAAGTCCATGTTGTTCGTTTCCGACAACACCAACTGTAGCACGACAAGTTCCAAGAATCATACGAACTTCGCCTGATTGAAGACGAACAAGAACGTATTTACCTTCTTGTCCCAATACTTGAGCAGAAGCTCCAGCAGCACGAACCAATTCACCACCACGACCTGGTTTCAACTCAATGTTGTGGACCAAAGTACCAACTGGGATGTTAGCAAGTGGAAGAGCGTTACCTACTTTGATATCTGCTTCAGGACCTGAAACGATACGTTGACCAACTTCAAGACCTTTTGGAGCGATGATGTATGCTTTCACACCGTCAGTGTAGTGTACAAGAGCGATGTTTGCAGAACGGTTTGGATCGTACTCGATAGTTTTAACAACTGCTTCAACGTTATCTTTGTTACGTTTAAAGTCAACCAAACGGTAGAAACGTTTGTGTCCACCACCTTGGTGACGAACTGTGATACGACCGTTGTTGTTACGACCAGCCTTGTTCTTCAAAGCAACAAGCAAAGTTTTTTCTGGTGTGCTTGTTGTGATTTCAGCGAAATCCAAAGAAGTCATATTACGGCGACCGTTTGTTGTTGGTTTATAAACACGAATTCCCACGATATTTCCTCCTTAGATTATTCAGCTTCAGCAGCAAACAACTCGATTGCTTTTGAATCAGCTGTAAGTGTGATGATTGCTTTTTTAGTTTTGTTAGTAAAACCAGTGTAACGTCCAACACGTTTAGCTTTAGGTTTTACGTTGATTGTGTTAACATTTGCAACTTTAACACCTTCGAAAGCAGCTTCAACAGCTTGCTTGATCAAAAGTTTGTGCGCACGAGTGTCAACTTCAAATACATATTTGCCTGCTTCAAGTTGAGCCATTGAGCTTTCAGTGATGACAGGTTTTTTGATAACATCATACAAATTCATTATGCAAGAACCTCCTCGATTTTAGAGATAGCTGCTTGAGTAACAAGAAGTTTGTCACTATTTGCGATGTCAAGAACACTTGCAGTTGTAGCAGTCGCAACTTTCACGTTTGGAAGGTTACGAGCTGAAAGAGCTGCGAATTCGTTTCCTTCTTCAAGAATAACAAGGACTTTAGAATCGATGCTCAAAGCTGCAAGAACTTTTGCAAATTCAGCAGTTTTTGGAGCTGTAAATTCAAGAGAATCAACGGCTACAAATTTGTTTTCAGCAACTTTTTCTGAGTAAACAGATTTTAGTGCAAGGCGACGAACTTTTTGAGGAAGTTTGTACGCATAGCTACGTGGAGTTGGTCCGAAGACGATTCCACCACCACGCCATTGTGGAGAGCGGATAGAACCTTGACGAGCACGTCCAGTTCCTTTTTGACGCCATGGTTTGCGTCCGCCACCTGAAACGGCTGAACGGTTTTTAACAGCGTGAGTTCCTTGACGAAGGCTAGCACGTTGGCTGATGATGACATCAAACACAACAGATTGGTTTGGTTCGATACCAAAGATTGCATCGTTAAGAACAACTTCGCCCGCTTGTTTACCAGTTTGGTCGAATAATGTTACATTTGCCATTTTGACTGTATTCCCCTTTCCTTATTATTTACCAGCTTTAACTGCTGATTTGATAGTGATAAGAGATTTCTTAGCACCTGGTACGTTACCTTTGATAAGGATAACGTTCTTTTCTGGAACAACTTGTACAACTTCAAGGTTTTGAATTGTTACACGGTCGCCACCCATACGTCCTGCAAGGTTTTTACCTTTGAATACGCGGTTAGGTGCAACAGGTCCCATAGAACCTGGACGACGGTGGTAACGAGAACCGTGAGCCATAGGTCCACGTGATTGTCCGTGGCGTTTGATAACACCTTGGAAACCTTTACCTTTAGAAGTACCAGTTACGTCAACAACATCTCCAGCTGCGAAAGTTTCAACTGTGATTTCAGCACCAACTTCCAAGCCTTCAACGTTTTTGAATTCACGAATGAAGCGCTTAGGAGCCGTGTTAGCTTTTGCTACATGTCCTTTAGCAGGTTTGTTGCTCAATACTTCGCGTTTGTCATCGAAACCAACTTGGATAGCGTTGTATCCGTCTGTTTCAACAGTTTTAACTTGAAGAACAACGTTTGGAGTTGCTTCAATAACTGTTACAGGGATCAATTCGCCAGCTTCAGTGAAGATTTGAGTCATTCCCACTTTTTTCCCTAAGATTCCTTTTGTCATGAGAAAATAGTTCCTTTTCTATATTTTTTATTCAAAAAGTTTTTAACGAGCGTTTTTTATGCTCAAGTTATCAAGCTTTAAATTAAAGTTTGATTTCTACGTTTACACCACTTGGAAGATCCAATTTCATCAAAGCGTCAACTGTTTTTTGAGTTGGGTTAACGATATCGATCAAACGTTTGTGTGTACGCATTTCAAATTGTTCGCGAGAGTCTTTGTATTTGTGAGTCGCACGAATGATTGTGTAGAGGCTACGCTCAGTTGGAAGTGGGATTGGACCCGCAACTTGTGCACCTGTACGAGTAGCTGATTCTACGATTTTTGCAGCCGCTGTGTCAAGCGTACGGTGTTCGTAAGCTTTCAAACGGATACGGATTTTTTTGTTTGCCATCTTTTTCTCCTTTTCGTCTATTTAAGATAATAGGCTAGCTCCACAAGAAAACCGACGCGCGTTGCGTGGCAATGCAACCGAGCGTGTCGCAACCTCTTGCATCAAAGCTAAAGCTGTAATTTACAGCACCATAATAGAATAACACAAAGCCCCTGCGATTGCAAGGGATTTGACAGGTTTTTTTAAATTTTTTAGATGAAACTGTTTTCTTATTCCATTTTAATAAATTTTCATATTTAAGTGCTAGATTATCTGTCTTTTCTTCTATATAATGTTAGTTTTAATTTGAAATTTATCATCTGATTGATCTACCAAGATATCAGCTCTTGACTCGGTTTCTTTATAGTATTGTAGATACTGCTCCCGTCTCATCTGCTGACTAGCTAATATAAAGGATGCATCACCATTTCTCACAGTCGTATCTCGAGCTAGACGTCTATTTAATTCAGTCTCCTCATCTGTGTAGAAACAAATGGTTTTGTCAAAAAGTTCCTTGGGTAGAAAACCCACAGACATCCCTTCGACTATCAGAATTGGTTTTGCTCCCGATAAGACCTCACTAGCCTTCCAGGGTTCCTCAATTGTTAAGATGTCCATACCCGCTTGCAGAGCAAGAATATCTCTTTGTAAACTTGCCAACTCATGCGCTACCGGTAAACATGCTGTCACCTTTTGGTCTGGTGCCTCTTTAGGTACCACTAATTGTCGTCCTGAAGTAATATAGGGATCTGTCTCTAGTAAATTTACCTTTTCAGCATCCAATACTTGGTATAATTCTTGAGCAAAAGTTGATTTCCCTGAAGCGCCGTGGCCGTAGATACCTAGCGTCCTAATTCTTCCCGAGTCTATTTCTGATACTAGTCTTTCTATTAACTCTTTTTTCTTCATTCTCTCTTCACCTGTTCATAGCTTTCTTTTCCATCGTTAAGCTTGTCCCAAATGACTACCTTTCCACTTTGGAGAGACTTTTGTACATCGATAATTCGTTGATTGGAAGAGCCGCGGAATTGAAGCATAAGATTTCTCTTGCTCCGATCATAGCGACCATCGACCAGGATATCAATCATAGATAAAAGCTCTAGCTTATCTGTAGTTTCCAGCATCATTTCTTCCCAAGTGTAGCCTGTCCAAGACCAGATGTCTTTTTCTGGCAATTCCTTTCGAATGCGTTTTACAAGGGGCAAAAGAATACCTGTATTGAGGAATGGCTCTCCTCCTAACAAAGTCAATCCTTGAACATAGGGCTGGGCTAAGTCTGCCATGATTTGTTCTTCCAATTCTGGCGTATAAGGAATTCCTGCATTGAAAGACCAGGTCGCTACATTGTAACAGCCCTCACAGTGAAACATGCAGCCGGCTACATAGAGAGAATTGCGCACCCCTTCTCCATCCACAAAGTTAAAAGCCTTATAGTCAATGATACGCCCTTGACTAAGCTCCTCACTCTTCCACTCGCCTGGTTTTGGTGTATTCCATGTCATGCTTTCTACTCCAACTCTATCCAGTAGCGCTCCGTTCCATTTCGAACATCCTCCAACTCTCCACCATTAGCTAAGATAACAGCTCGGCTGGCAGGATTTTCTGTGCTACAAGTAACCAGAGCACGATGAATGTTCTTTTCTTTAGCCACTTGTAGACCTTGACGGAGAGCTTCCTTGGCATAACCTTTGCCTCTTTCAGATGGGCGAATAGAATATCCTATATTCCCTGCATAATTCAGCAGTCCCTCATTCAGTCTCAACCGTAAATTTAAAAAACCTAAAGCACGGCCTGATTCATCAAACAAAACGAACTGAATTGATGGGACGCGATTTTCAGGCAAGTTTATTCCCATTTCTTTATTAAGGTTAGTTTCTAGCCAATTCTCGTAAGAAAAACCCTCAGTATCCCAAAATCCGCCATCGTGGGCTGATTGGCTTTTTTCAAATTCTGCCATCATCTCTAAAACTGTTTCTTTATCTGCTAATCTTGGTCTGCGTAGTTCCATATTCCCCTCCCCGCTATAGGAAAAGCGAGAGGCAATTCTCACTTTTTCTTGTTTTTTGTTTAAAAACTGTTCTCTAAGGCTAACTACTCGGTCTTTTTTGCTGCTTCCACCTTTCGAATGCTTTTCTTGGAATCGTTGGACCAAGGCCTTACCTTTATCGTCTAATTGATATTTTCCCACTCTCTTTCTAATTTCTTACTTCATGTCCTGCTGTTTTGATAGTAGAACCGTTCATGTGTTTGACACGCGCAGCAATTTCCTTATGACGTCCGTTGACCATCGGCCGAGCTTGTGGGTTTCCAAGATAGCCACAAGTTCGTTTAACAACATCTACTGTTTAAAGTTAAAAGCCTTATAGTCAATGATACGCCCTTGACTAAGCTCCTCACTCTTCCACTCGCCTGGTTTTGGTGTATTCCATGTCATGCTTTCTACTCCAACTCTATCCAGTAACGTTCTACACCATTGCGAACATCCTCAAACACCCCACCATTAGCTAAGATAACAGCTCGGCTTGCTGGATTTTCTGTGCTACAAGTCACCAGAGCACGATGGATGTTCTTTTCTTTAGCAACTTGCAAGCCCTGACGGAGAGCTTCCTTGGCATAACCTTTGCCTCTTTCAGACGGTCGGATGGAATAGCCAATATGACCACCTTCTTCCAATAAGAAGTCATTGAGACGCAATCGAAGGTTGAGGAATCCAACTGCTTTACCATCTTTTGCAAAAGCAACTAACTGAATATCAGGCACCCACCCTTCAGGCAAATTAATCCCCATTTCATGATTCTGATTACTTTCCAACCACTCTTCATAAACAAAATTCTCAGCATCCCAAAATCCGCCATCATGGGCTGACTGGCTCTGTTCAAACTCTGCCATCATCTCTAAAACTGTTTCTTTATCTGCTAATGTTGGTCTGCGTAGTATCATTTTTACCTCCTACTAAGAGAAAAGCGAGAGGCAACTCTCACTTTTTCTTGTTTTTGTTTAAATATTGTTCTCTAAGTATAGCCACTCGGTCTTTCTTATTGACTCCACCCTTTGAATGTTTTTCGTGAAATCGTTGAACCAAGGCCTTGCCCTTATCGTCTAATTGATATTTTCCCATTCTATCTCTTTCTAATTTCTTACTTCATGTCCTGCTGTTTTAATGGTTGAGCCATTCATATGTTTGACACGCGCAGCAATTTCCTTGTGGCGTCCATTAACCATCGGACGCGCTTGTGGGTTTCCAAGATATCCGCAGGTTCGTTTAACCACATCTACTGTTTTAGGATCGCTATTACCACAGTTGGGACAAGCAAAGCCTCTCTCAGTTGGATCAAAATCTCCTTCAAAATCACACTTGTAGCAACGATCAATCGGAGTATTTGTTCCTAGATAACCTACACGGTCATAAGCATAATCCCAAACAGCTTCCAAAGCCTTTGGATTTTGTTGAAGAACTGGGTACTCACAGTAGTGGATAAAGCCACCTGATGCACCCGCTTCTGGATAAACCTTCTCAAAATCCAATTTTTCAAAAGGAGTTGGATTTTTACGCACATCATAATGGAAGGAATTTGTGTAGTATTCTTTATCAGTAATGTCTGGAATAGAGCCAAATTTCTCTGTATCCAAACGACAGAAACGGTCCGTTAAACTTTCAGATGGTGTCGAATAAATAGAGAAGTGATAGCCATATTGGTCTGACCACTCTTCTAATCGATGTTTCATATCTCGAATAATATCAAGAGTGAATTCTTTAGCTTCTGGATTGGTTTCCCAATTGTTGCCAAAGAATACTGTCGCTACTTCATAAAGTCCAATGTAGCCAAGCGAAACAGTAGCACGACGGTTCTTAAAGAGCTCGTCAACACTTTCTTCTTTACCAAGACGACGGCCAAAAGCACCGTATTGATAAAGGATAGGCGCATTAGCTGGAGTGGCTTCCTTGGTCCTCTCCACACGATAAACTAGAGCATCTTCAGCGATATTCATCCGCTCATTGAAGATTTCCCAGAACTTGTTCAGGTCGCCTTCTGATTCGAGGGCAATACGAGGGAGATTGACCGTCACGACACCTAGATTCATACGGCCAGAGTTAACTTCAACTCCATTTTCATCCTTCCATCCTTGAAGGAATGAACGACATCCCATCGGAACCTTGAAAGAACCTGTCAACTCAATAATCTTATCATAAGACAAGACATCTGGATACATGCGCTTAGTTGCACACTCAAGGGCCAACTGCTTGATATCGTAGTTTGGTGAGCCTTCCTCCAAGTTAAGTCCTCTTTTAAGAGTAAAGATAAGTTTCGGGAAGATAGCTGTGCGGTGTTCTGAACCAAGCCCCTTGATACGAATGTTCAAGATTGCCTTTTGAATTTCGCGTTCAAAACGATTGGTTCCTAGACCGAAACCAAGGGAAGTAAAGGGTGTTTGTCCATTTGATGTAAAGAGGGTATTAATCTCGTACTCTAGAGATTGCATGGCATCATAGATGTCTTTTTGGGTTTTCTTCCAGGCATATTCTTCGCGCTTGTCAGGCAGTACCCATTCCTCTGCATCTTTGAGGTGTTTTTGGTAATTTTTTTCTGCATAAGGAGCCAAGACTTCATCAATACGGTCTGCTGAACAGCCTCCATACTGACTTGATGCAACGTTGGCGATGATTTGCGATATCTGAGCAGTCGCAGTCTGAATAGACTTAGGACTCTCTACTTCAGCATTCCCAATCTTAAAACCATTTTCCAACATGCCCTTGAAATCAATCAGACAGCAGTTGGTCATCGGAGTGTAAGGGCTATAGTCCAAATCGTGATAGTGGATATCCCCTTTTTGATGGGCATTAGCCACATGCTTAGGAAGCATTTGAAGACCGATTGATTTTCCAACAATTCCTGCCGTCAAATCACGCTGGGTATTAAAAACATCACTATCTTTATTAGCATTCTCATTGACAACTGCCCGGTCTTTGTTGAGAAGTTTATGGATACTGAAGTTGATATCTGTTGCTTTTGAACGCTCAAAATCCCTTTGAGTTCGGTAAGTGATATATTCCTCTGCCAAGGCATATTCTTTAGCTTCCAATAACTCATGTTCTACGATATTTTGGATTTCATAGATTTTTACACCTTGAGGAAAGCGACTATGAATCTCTTCTACAATACGTTCAACTAGAGTATTAAGACGCTTTTCTACCAAGGGGGTTACATCCATGACTTTTTCCGCAGCCTTATGCAAGGCTTTGTCAATCTTATCTACATCAAAAATGACGCGTCTGCCGTCACGCTTTTCGACGAATAAGGTTGGATCAGGGTTTGTTTTCTCTTCTAATACAATCATATCCAGGCTCTTTTCTTAAATTTTCTTTCTTAAAGTATTATATCACTATAAAAATAAAAATCAATATCTAGTGTCAAAATTCATATTTTCATAAAATTTACACTAGATATTGATTATTTTATTTTAATTTGTAAAGTTTAAAGTCTTTGAATTCACTTTGAACTGGTTGATAACTTTCTGCCAGAAGCTGTTCTACTTCCGTCCAAAGAGCTGTTTTGGTATTGACCACAATCACTTTAGGCTGATTATCACGTAAATCATTGACAAGTTTGCTACGATTTGCATCAAGGCCAGTATATAATTTTGGTGATAGCAACTGACTAGCTGCTAAACGTTCACTAGTCTTATAACCATTAGTAAGATCATCCCATATATAAATACGATCTGTTGCCTGTGTTTGTCCTTTAACCGTAGTTTCTATACGAGTTCGTTCTTGATATTGTTCTGAGTGAAGAACATAACGGGCTACCAGAGGAGCCAAAAATAGGTAGGCCAAAGCTAACACTGGCAAATAGACATTACCCTGAAGAAATATTGCCCATATTGAGGGTACTTCTCGATGTCTTCTACGGCGATTGGCTCCTTCTAATTCCCCAGTTCGAATGTGAGTCAATAGAAGAATGGACAAGAACGGAAGAAAAGTAGCTAGACGACTACCGTGAATCGGTTCTGTAGAGAAAATTTCCAATCCTAGTAACAGTAAGATAGCTACTGAAGCAAAAATAGATAAGACATATTGCTTGCTTGGTTTAGACTGGAAAAGCCCTATAAATACGAATCTTAATCCTCCAAGACCAATTGTTAATAACCCATAAAAAAGGAGGTTGTCCAGCAAGGCTGGATTGGACATAAACTTCAAACTATCTACTGGATAGAGGATCTGACTAATAGCATTCCCGAAACTCCCATTATAAGCCGTATAGTAACCAATTGGATAAAAGAAAAGTGAGAATCCAAGACCAGCTGCAAAGAATTGATAGAGTCCATGAATCAAGCGACCACGCCCGATATTAAAGGCTAACAAAGCAAATAACAAGACTAGAGCATATAGAGCTGTAACTAGAGGGGCAAAGAAAAATGCTAGAGCCAGGCTAATCCCAATACGCACGAAACCTTTGTCATGATTATACTCTACCAAATACCTTGTTACTAAACTAAGAGCGTAAAACAGGAATGGAAGGGCCAAAATGGTGGCATAACCACCGCCAAAGCTAAGTCCTCCAGCAAGAAGATAAAAGATGGTCAATACTTGTTGCGACTGCTTGTTCTCCTCCGTCAAGGTGTAAGTTGAACGGAAAAGAAAAATCCCAGCACCCACTAGAGCAAGCCAAGTAAAGGCTGCAAACAAAATACTACCCTTGCTTAGATACTGTAAAAAGTAATAGAGAAGACCACTCGTTCCAAAATAGTCTGTGTAGATATCTCCACCCTGGTGCATCGCCCATCCCATATAAAAATCTTGTGCCTGCTCTGGACTAGTTAGTCCTAGCAAAAAAGGAAGAACTACAGATACAAGTACAACTAGAGTGCTCCAGATTAGGATCTTAAATAATGGTAAGGGAGCAAATGAACTTGGTTCATCCTCGAAGCGCTCCTCTCTCCCAACTAAATCATCCTGAATTCCCGTCCAAGATGGAGTTGGTTCCTCTTCTAATCTGCCATATACGTTCATTCATTCTCTCCTATGTTTTAATTTGTTCTAGTATATCAAAAAGTCTAAAGCTTGTCAGCCTGTGGTGGCCATTTGTCTAACTTTTGACAGAGACTAGTGAAGCGCTCAATCTCATAAAAACGATGATAGGGAGCATTTTTATAGTGGTCTAAAAAATTTTTTTCTTCTACCGTCAGCATGGTCATTCCTCCTTTTCTCTTTATTCGAAAATGGAGGACGATTCTATCAAAAAAGCTGAATTCCCAAAAGAGAATTCAGCACTTTATTTTTAGTCAGCTTTCTTTTCTAAGTTTTTAGAAATGCTTCGATTTTTACCTTCTAAATACACCATAAGAATGGAGATATCTGCTGGGTTAACCCCAGAAATACGGCTAGCTTGACCGATGGTTTCTGGATTAATGAGTTTGAACTTCTGGCGAGCCTCAGTCGCGATAGAGTCAATGTCATCCCAGTCGATGTTGGCTGGAATACGTTTTTCTTCCATGCGTTTCATCTTAGCAACCTGATCCATGGCTTTTGAGATGTATCCTTCGTACTTGATTTCCGTTTCAATCAATTCGATAATTTTGTCATCCAATTCTTCAGCAGCAGGTCCGATGAAGGCAACCACATCTTGGTAAGAGACTTCTGGACGACGGAGGAACTCCTTGGCAGTGACTGCATCAGTCAATGGTTTGAATCCCATCGCTTCGACCTTGGCATTGGTTTCCTTGACTGGCTTGAGTTTGATACTGTCTAGGCGTTTCATCTCATTGTCAAATTGATTTTTCTTGATCTCAAAGCGTGCCCAACGTTCATCATCCACAAGACCAATCTCGCGTCCCATCTCTGTCAAACGCATATCCGCATTGTCATGACGGAGGATGAGACGGTACTCAGCACGACTGGTCAAGAGACGGTAGGGTTCAATGGTACCCTTTGTTACCAAGTCGTCAATCATCACCCCGATATAACCGTCACTGCGCTTCAAAATCAATTCAGGCTTGCCTTGGATCTTCAGAGCCGCATTGATACCAGCGATAATCCCTTGTCCAGCAGCCTCTTCGTAACCTGACGTTCCATTTGTCTGACCAGCTGTGAAAAGTCCTGAGATTTTCTTGGTTTCCAGAGTCGCACGCAATTGATGAGGCAAGACCATGTCGTACTCGATAGCATAACCAGTTCGCATCATCTCTGCATTTTCCAAACCTTTGATGGAATGTACCAAGTCACGTTGCACATCCTCAGGAAGGCTGGTTGAAAGCCCTTGGACATAGACTTCCTCGGTATTGCGTCCTTCTGGCTCTAGGAAGAGTTGGTGGCGTTCCTTGTCCGCAAAACGCACAATCTTGTCCTCAATCGATGGACAGTAACGAGGCCCCACTCCCTTGACCACACCTGTAAACATAGGCGCACGGTGGAGGTTATTTTGGATAATCTCATGACTGGTACCATTGGTATAGGTCAACCAGCATGGTACCTGATCTTTAACATAGTCTTCATCACGTGAAGTGTATGAGAAGTGATTAGGCGCTTCGTCTCCTGGCTGAATCTCTGTCACATCGTAGTTGATAGAGGAAGCCTTGACACGTGGAGGGGTTCCCGTCTTGAAACGACCGATTTCGAGGCCAAGTTCCTTGAGGTTATCAGCTAGATTAATAGAAGCTAGGCTGTGATTTGGACCTGATGAGTACTTGAGGTCTCCGATGATGATTTCCCCACGTAATGCAGTCCCTGTTGTCACGATAACAGCCTTTGCAGCATACTCTTGATGAGTCGCTGTACGAACACCGACAACCTTGCCATCTTCCACCAAAATCTCATCAATCATAGTTTGACGTAGGGTTAGATTTTCTTGGTTTTCAACTGTCTTGCGCATTTCCTTAGAGTAGAGCTCCTTGTCAGCTTGCGCACGAAGGGCACGAACAGCTGGACCTTTCCCAGTGTTAAGCATCTTCATCTGGATGTAAGTCTTGTCAATGGTCTTGGCCATTTCGCCACCAAGGGCATCCACTTCACGCACGACAATCCCCTTGGCAGAACCACCGATAGAGGGATTACAAGGCATGAAAGCCAACATTTCAATGTTAATAGTCGCAAGCAAGACCTTGCAACCCATACGGCTGGCAGCCAAGGAAGCCTCGACCCCAGCGTGTCCCGCACCAATTACAATAATATCGTATTCTTCCGTAAAATTATAAGTCATTTCTTAACCTTTCAAAAATTTCTCGCAAATAAGGAACTAACTTCTCCTCCTCTAGAGCTTGATCCATAGTAACCCATTTAAAGTGTGTATGCTCTTCAGGATCTAATCTGATAATTGGCTTCTCCCCAACCCACTCTGCTTTATAAACTAAGCGAGTAAAGACAGTATCCTTAGAGGTATCCAGTTGACTATCTTCGTGAAGAAGTTTGAGCGAACTGCTGTCTAGCCTAACTCCCGCTTCTTCAACACATTCTCTAAGAGCTCCATCTCGCGGAAGTTCACCCTTTTCAACCCCACCACCAGGAATATCCCAGTAAGTCGGATAAACGTTGGGTTGTCCTCTTTTAATTTCCGAACGCTGAATGAGCAAATAATCACCACCACTATGAACAAGCACATGGGCAATAAGCTTAACCATCATTTTCTCTCCTATTCATTAAGATGGATGTGTCGTAATTGTCCGTCCCAATTTGGTAGGGCTGTTTTTAAAAAGGCTGGAACCAGCTGAATACCCTCAAGTTTATCCAAGTCAATCCACTCACAGGGCTGCATTTTCTCATCTTCCTGCATGGTCAATGGGGCATCTTCAAGCAAGTCCACCAAATAATGAAACTCAACGTTGTGATAGGAAACACCGTCCTGTTCAAAACGATTTTCAACCACAAAAGCTAGCTGACCAGCTTGAGCTTTGATACCCAGTTCTTCCCTCACTTCACGGACTACTGCATCTTCCGTTCTCTCATTGACTTGAATAGCTCCACCAATGGTGTAATACTGGTTCTTATCTTTAGTGACTAGAAGTTTGCAATTTTGGACAATCAAGGCTGTCGCCCGAACACCAAAAACTGTATTTTCTACTTTTGTCCGAAAGTCTTGTTGAATCATCTTTTTTCCTTTCCCTTAAACGACACAAAAACAGTCAAAACTCGTAAGAAGTGCAGGACAAAAAAGCCTGCAACATCCATGAGCTTTGACCATCATTTCTATTGCTTTTATTATTGTAGCAAATTGAGAACATTTGTCAATCTAAATGTACTATGATTGGCGAATTGCTTCAAAAGCTCCTTGGTCAATCTCAACTGGGGCAGAGAAAGCATCCAGAACAATCCCTCTCACAGGGAAACTCTCTATCCCTTCCGCAGCAAACAAACAGTCCGTAAGAGACAATTGCAACCAAGAAAAGCGGTCATAATAGTCTTTGGGGATGTCTTGAGTTTCTGAGAAGCAAGGATAAAAGTAGTCATCTCCCTTTTGCAGAATATCCGGTTTTAGGCGAGCACCTTCTTGTCCGTCACTCTCATCCATCAGAGAAGGATTGAAGGGAACCCAGACTTTAGCCTGCTTCAATTCCTTAAACAAGGCCTCTATCGACTCTGTCGTTTTCTCCCTCAAATACTCTTTTTTATAGTCCGAGAGAGTCATTAACTTCTCTTTTTTAGCCGTTTTTTTCTTAAAAAATTGAAACATTCTCATTCCTCTTAGAACATCTTTAAATGTACTGACAAACTTGTCCATCGCGGTAAGCATTGTCAATCAAACCGCCACCGAGACATTCTTCGCCATCATAGAAAACAACTGCCTGTCCTGGTGTAATGGCGCGTTGCGGTTCTGCGAAAATGACCTCTGCCTTGTCTCCTTTGACATGTACAGTCACCTTCGAGTCTGGCTGACGGTAGCGGAATTTAGCCGTACATTCGAGCGTAAATTCCTCTGGCATGTCACGAGTAAAGTGGACTTGACTAGCTTCTAGGCTGGTTGACATGAGCGAATCATGGTAGAAACCTTGACCGACATAGAGGATATTCTTGCTTAGGTCTTTTCCAACAACGAACCAAGGGGCATTGTCACCGCCGTGTTGACCACCGATACCAAGTCCTCCACGCTGACCAATCGTATAATACATAAGACCTGCATGTTCGCCCATATCGCGACCATCCACAGTCATCATGCGACCAGGCTGAGCTGGCAGATAGTTGCTGAGAAATTCTTTAAAATTCTTTTCTCCGATAAAGCAAATTCCTGTCGAATCTTTTTTCTTAGCAGTCGCAAGGCCTGCTTCTTCTGCTATTTTTCGTACTTCAGGTTTTTCCAAATGTCCCAGTGGGAACATGGTTTTTTGAAGTTGTTCTTGCGAAAGTTGGCTGAGGAAATAGGTCTGGTCTTTCCCATTGTCCACACCACGAAGCATATGAACGATGCCATCCTCATCACGCGCCACACGGGCATAGTGACCAGTCGCTACATAGTCTGCTCCCAAGGTCATAGCATAATCCAAAAAGGCCTTAAACTTGATTTCCTTGTTGCACATAACATCTGGATTTGGTGTGCGTCCTGCACGGTATTCCGCTAGGAAATACTCAAAAACGCGGTCCCAGTACTCTTTTTCAAAGTTGACAGAGTAGTAAGGAATACCGATTTGATCTGCCACTGCAGCCACATCCTTGTAATCTTCGGTCGCCGTACAGACGCCGTTTTCATCTGTGTCATCCCAGTTCTTCATGAAGATACCAATTACATCGTAGCCCTGCTCTTTGAGCAAGAGAGCCGTCACCGACGAATCGACACCACCACTCATCCCCACGACAACACGTGTTTTAGAGTTATCACTCATGGTAGTTCTCCCATCTATTCGTTTATTCACGATTGAAGGTCGTGTGTGCTTCACGATTGAAGGTCGTTTGAGCAGTTTTCATTATAACATGCTTGCTTAGAGAAGACAAGAAAGATGACAGAGGCCTTCAATTAGGAAACACGAAAAAAGTCGAGGAAATCCCTCGACTTTTGCATCTTATTCTGCTAGTTAGTTCTTAGTACCAACCGTTGTTAAGCCAGAAGTTCTTAGCAGCTGCCCATGAACCGTAACGTCCTGCAACGTAAGCATCTGCTACACGTTCTTGGTTTTCCGCTGAGTAGTCACCGTTCAAGTATGAATCTGTCAATTGGTAACGTCCGATGTAACGTCCGTTTGTAGCTGTGTAGCTACCGCCTGATTCTTTTTGAGCGATCCATTCTTTAGCTTCTGCTTCAGATCCGCTGACGGTTGAAGTTGATGCTGAAGTTTCTGTTGTAGCAACGGTTTCTTCTGCAACAGTTACACTTGCTGCTGGCGCTTCATAAGTTGTTGTGTCAGTAGCTGCAGGTGCTGCTACTGGAGCTTCTGCTGTCACAGCTGAAGTAGTTGAAGTTGCTGGTGCTTCACCATCAATAACCAATACTTGGTCTACATAGATCAAATGAATATCTTTAATCTTATTTTTTTCTGCCAATTTTTCAACAGTTGTATTGTATTTTTCAGCGATTCCTGATAGAGTGTCACCTGATTTTACTGTGTAAGTTGTTGTTTCTTGTGCAAAAGTAAGTGATGGTGCAAGGAAAGCAAGCGCTGCTGCTACTCCTACAAGTCCTGTTTTAATTTTGTTAGTTGTTGATTTCATATTAAAAGATTCTCCTTCTTTCTTATATTTCCATCATACCCTACTATTATTACTTTTTCTTGACGGTTTTATGTAGAAATGTTACAAGACTATGTTTTATTTCACTTAAATAGCCTCTTTTTGTTACAAAAGGCTTGATTTTATAGGCTTTATGGGGATTTTAGATATTTTATCATGGAATTGAGCGCTTGCATCTAATCTTTGATATAATAGAGTTAAGAATCTTTTTAAGGGGAAACAGATGCAATCACTTCGTTTTCAATCTGTCTTTGATATCATTGGCCCAGTCATGATTGGCCCATCTAGTAGTCACACGGCAGGAGCTGTTCGTATCGGTAAAATCGTCTCTTCTATCTTTGACGATACTCCAACCGAGGTCGAGTTCCAGCTTTTTAATTCTTTTGCAAAAACCTATCGAGGGCACGGAACTGATCTAGCCCTTGTCGCTGGAATTTTGGGAATGGACACAGATGATCCAGAAATTCCAAATAGTTTAGAAATTGCCCACAAGCGTGGCATCAAAATTGTCTGGACTATCCAGAAAGATAGTAACGCCCCTCACCCAAATACTACGAAAATCACTGTTAAGAATGAGCACAAGACCATCAGTGTGACAGGAATTTCAATCGGCGGTGGTAACATCCAGGTGACAGAGCTCAATGGCTTTGCCGTATCCCTCAACATGAACACTCCTACCATTATCATCGTTCATCAGGATGTTCCTGGTATGATCGCTCACGTAACAGAGGCCCTCTCTCGCTTTGACATTAACATCGCCCAAATGAATGTAACCCGAGAAAAAGCTGGTGAGAAAGCCATTATGATTATCGAAGTTGATAGTCGCAACTGTGATGAATCTATCGAAGAGATTCGTAAAATTCCTCATTTGCATAATGTCAATTTCTTTCAATAGGAGAAAATATGTTTTACTCTATCAAAGAATTAGTCGAACAAGCCGAACTTGATTTTAAAGGCAATGTTGCGGAACTCATGATTACAACCGAGTTTGAGCTAACCGGTCGTGAACGCGAAGAAGTCATCCTTCTCATGGAGCGCAACCTTGAAGTCATGAAAGCTTCAGTTGAGCTTGGTCTTAGTGAAAAAAAATCTCGTAGTGGCTTAACGGGTGGAGATGCGGCCAAACTAGACCACTACATCAAAAAAGGAAAGACCTTATCAGACTTTACTGTTTTGTCTGCTGCTCGTAATGCTATCGCCGTTAATGAACACAATGCCAAGATGGGCCTCGTTTGTGCAACCCCTACCGCTGGTAGTGCTGGCTGTCTTCCAGCCGTTCTCACTGCTGCTATTCAAAAGTTGAATTTAACTCATGAACAACAACTAGACTTCTTATTCGCTGCAGGTGCTTTTGGACTCGTGATTGCTAACAACGCTTCTATCTCGGGAGCCGAAGGTGGCTGCCAGGCCGAAGTCGGTTCAGCTTCAGCCATGAGTGCCGCTGCCCTAACTCTAGCTGCAGGCGGAACGCCTTATCAAGCGAGCCAGGCTATCGCCTTCGTTATCAAAAACATGCTCGGTCTCATTTGCGACCCAGTTGCAGGTTTGGTTGAAGTTCCTTGCGTCAAGCGGAATGCCATGGGAGCAAGTTTTGCCTTCATCGCAGCCGATATGGCTCTGGCTGGTATCAAATCAAAAATTCCAGTTGATGAGGTCATTGACGCCATGTATCAAGTAGGATCTAGTTTACCAACTGCCTTTCGTGAAACTGCTGAAGGGGGGCTCGCTGCCACACCTACAGGTCGTCGCCTTCAAAAAGAAATCTTCGGCGAATAATTTCATCATTATGAGGAGAATCAATGTCATCTATATCTGCTATCTTTTTTGACTTAGATGGAACGCTAGTGGATAGTTCTATCGGTATCCATAATGGTTTCACCTATACCTTTGACCAACTTGGAGTTTCTAGTCCTGGTGCCAAAACCATTCGAGGTTTTATGGGGCCCCCACTAGAAACCAGCTTTGCTAGTTGTTTACCAGCTGAGCAGATAGAGGAAGCCATCCAGCTCTATCGTTCTTATTATAAGGAAAAGGGTGTTTACGAAGCCCAACTCTTTCCACATATCAAAGATTTACTCGTAGAACTAGCTGAGCATTATCCTCTTTATATCACTACTACGAAGAATACACCAACCGCAGTTGACATGACTAGCAATTTTGGGATTGACCACCTCTTTGATGGCATTTATGGTTCAAGCCCTCAAGCCCTACACAAGGCTGATGTCATTCGTCAGGCTCTGGAAACTCATCATCTAGCGCCCGAAACAGTCGTTATTATCGGAGATACCAAGTTTGATATGATTGGTGCCCAAGAAACTGGCATTAAAAAACTAGCGGTAACCTGGGGATTCGGTGAGGAGAAAGACCTCATGGGCTATAATCCTGACTGGATTGCTCACCACCCGGCAGACATTTTACAGCATCTACAATTAAAACGTTAAACAAAAGACTCCCAGCCTAAAAGTTAGGTTTGGGAGCTTTTTGTCTGATCTTAATGAGGAGAATGACATTCCCCGTACTCGTCCAATTATTCAAAAGGGGAAACTTCTTCGCTTTCAACTTCTTTAGGTCTATTGATTGTTACTATTTCTACTTCCTTACTTGGCATGGCTAGCAGAACTAATAGAGCAAAACGTCCGACCATTGGAACAAAGTGAAGGAAGATAAAGGCCCAGTGGAAACCTCCATCACGCAAACGGCGAATCTTTAACGCTAAAGTAGGCAACAAAAGGAGTAGAGCCAAAATGGCATAAATACTGACAACCAATATAACTAAAGTAAAGTTCAGAGCAGGACCTTGGTTTATCTCTTTATTGAAGATAAGGATATACAGGGGTAGGAACAAGATATGATTCATCAACCAAACCCACCAATACTCTGGACGTGTTGAGCGTCCTACAAAATCTACATAACCTTTTAAAAAATTTATATAAGCCCTAAACAAGATATTTCTCCTTTTTAACAATGGTATACCAGCAAGCATCCACATAGTTTTAAAACACTCCCAAATCTATTTTTAGATATGGGAGTGTCAGATATTTGCTTAACAATATAAAGAAAACTCTAAAACAGTTTCACTTATAAAACCTAAACTTCTTAGTTTTTGTCTGATTCTTCGAATGGTGAAACTTCTACCACTTCTTCAGTTTCATTGATGGTTACTACTTCTACTTGTTTCGTTGGCATAGCTAACAAAACTAAAAGAGCAAGAGGTCCAACCATGGGAATAAAAATGATAAAGATTAGAGCCCAGTGGAAACCAGCATCACGTAGTCGACGAACTGTCAATGCAAGTCCAGGTAAGAAAAGTGCTATACCGAAGATCATATAGATAATAGCAATTCCACCCAAGGCCATAAGAGCCGCCTCATTTCTTGGATTTGCGAGTGCCTTAAAATATACTGAGTAAAAAGGGACAAGGAGAATCATATTTCCTAGCCAAATCCACCAATACTCTGAGCGTGTTGAACGGCCTGTAAAATCTACATAACCTTTAAAGAAATTCTTATATGCGTTAATCATAAGTTACTCCCTATTTTTTTAATTCATACGAAATGAAAATGAAAGAGCAAATTAGAAAGTTCGTTATAAACCATATCTAAGTACAGTCAAACGATGCAGACCTCATTTACTTTGATTTTCAAATAGTATAAATTTAGTTTACCATAAATGTTCAACAATGACAAGTTTGTTCAAAAAATTGGTAAAGGAGTAGCAGTTATCAAGAAAAGGTATAATTCCACTCACCTCTAACATGAAGCTAGGAATCATACCTTTTTACTTTTTTAATGAATGTGAGTTGTTTCGTTAGCAAAACTGATAATAGCTTGCTTCAACTCTGAACCTTGCAAGGCACGGAATTCTTCAATCTTTTGATTGATAACTTCAAGTGGCATGACATTAACCTTACCAACAAAAATCTTATCCATGACTTGATTATCAACTAATTCAGTAGATACCAACAACTCCTCATAGAGTTTCTCACCTGGACGAATCCCCACTTCTACAATCGGAATTTCATTTTCAGTACGTCCACTAAGAAGAACCATTTTCTTGGCCAAATCATAAATCTTAACTGGTTTGCCCATATCAAGGATAAAGACTTCCCCATCTTTAGCATAAGCTCCTGCATGGATCACCAAACGGCTAGCTTCTGGAATGGTCATAAAGTAACGAGTCATACGGAAATCCGTCACAGTCACTGGACCACCCTCTGCAATCTGACGCTCAAAGACTGGAATCACACTACCACGGCTACCAAGAACATTCCCAAAACGAACCGCACAATAGGTAGACTGACTACGTTGGTTGAATCCTGTAACAATCAACTCTGCCACACGTTTGGTAGCTCCCATTACGTTTGGTGGATTAACGGCCTTATCGGTCGAAATCATAACCATCTTCGGTACCTTAGCGGCGTCAACTGCCTTGGCAACATTGTAAGTTCCGAGGATATTATTTTTAAAGGCTTCTTTTGGATTACGTTCCATCATTGGCACGTGCTTATGGGCAGCAGCGTGGTAAACAATGGCTGGTTGGTACTGCTCAAATACTTGAAGCAAGCGATCGTAGTCTTGGATGTCTGCAATCACAGGAACATAGTCAATTCCTTGGAAGCTACGAATCAATTCATGATAGATCAGATAAATGGAGTTTTCCCCATGACCCAAGAGAACCACGCGCTCTGGATTAAAGCGACTAACCTGACGGCAAATCTCAGACCCGATAGAACCTCCTGCACCTGTCACTAAGATAGTTTTTCCAGTAATTTCTGAGCCTAGGCGTGACTCATCTAGTTGAATTTCTTTACGTCCCAAAAGGTCCGTAATATCGATTTTTTGGAAACCACCTACCTGAGGATGCAATCCTTGTACAACTGACTCAATCTTGGGCATCTTATAACACTTCAAGCCAAGTTGGTTACACATTTTTAGGATGCGTTCATATTCTGATGGATCGAGAGAAGGAATCGCAACGATAACTTTTTCAATCTGATGACGTTTAGAGAGTTCTGGCAACTGTTCATAAGATCCTAAGACTGGGATTCCACCTAGTTTTTGACCTTTTTTCTTTTCATCATTATCCAAAATACCCACTAACTCAAGATCACTCGTAGGATGTTGGTAGCTGTTCATAAAGAGAGCTCCACCGTCTCCTGCACCAATCAAGAAGGTACGACGATGTTCCCCTTCTCCATCACCCTTTTTGCGTCTTGAATAGATCAACTGCCAAGTAATACGTGGGAGCAAGATCAAGAAGGTGCTGAGCAAGATAAAGAGAACGATGAAACGCACAGAGAATAGTGGCAAGAAGGCATAGCAAAGGAGATAAGACAAGACACTGCTGACACTTACTCCAATGAATATCTTCATAAAGTCTGTGATTTTGCTATAACGACTAATGCTAGCATTGAGCCCCCAGAATCCAATCATGATTTGATAGAAAAGGAAGGTCAAGCTTGTATAGATGACATAGTCCACAGGAGCTGGATTGATCAATCCATAAAACAAGATATAAGAAACAATGATTGAGGAAATCATGCTGGCAGCATCAAAAATCCCCCAAAAGACTTGTTTTTGTTGTTTATTTAACACTTCAACAAGATCAATTACATAATCTGTCATTTTTTTATTCATGTGAATGGTATCCTCCTACACAAAATCACATTTTCTAGTAATTACAAGATATTTTTCTAAAACCGATTAGTTATTTGCTTTTTCTCAATAGTTTTAAAAATATAAACTGTCGGACAAAGCCTGGACATAGGGCAACGACAACTTGGATTAAAACACTTTTCAGATATTCGCCATAAGAAATCTGTCCACGCGCGTGCATTCTTTGACGTGCTTGGCGATAGAGTTTGAGATAGCGAAGGCCACCACGGCGTTCAAACATCCCTGCTCCCACGCGTACCTTACAAAGAATCTGATCCACATTCCCAGTCCGAGCACCAGCACTAATCATATTAAGCCAGAGCAAATCGTCTTCCATATAGAGCCCATCTTCATAGTTACCTGCCTTGAGAACCATCTCTTTTTTAAACATAACCGTCATATGATTAAAGGCACTTCTCATACGTTGGTAGGCGATAATCTCTTCGTGCTTAGTCGGCACACGACGGTAAGAAACAATTTCATCAGGTTGATCGATGAATTCTGCGATATGACCACCTAGCAAGTCCAAGTTTTCCTTTTCCATCAAGTCAAACTGTTGCTCGAAACGATCTTCAACAGCAATATCATCCGTATCCATACGGGCAATGACATCATACTGACACTGTAAAACACCATACTGTAGCGCCAAGCCCAACCCACGGTTTTGCTCCAGTGGACAGCGTTTGATTGGAATGCTTGACTGTGCTTCCAATTTTTCCAAAACTTGATATAGTTCAGGTGTCAGTGGACCATCTTCAACGATAACCACTTCACTAGGTTTGAGCGTTTGATGTAAGATACTTTTTACAGCCTCTTCTAAAAAGACAGGATTTTCTTTGATATAGACTGACATCAAGACGCTAAATTTCCTATTTTCAGACACAGTTTTTCTCCAATGTATATATTTTCTTTCACTATTTTATCACAAATTCCCAGACTTTCCTATTTTTATTTGAATCCCAGAAAAAAACTAGTAAATCTATCCTTCTTTTTTCCCCATGATTTCGCGCAACTAAGGAGCGGATTTTCTCGCACCATCTTGACATCTATTGGAAAAAGCCTTAAAATAAGCTGTTATTAAAATCAGCTTATTGAGGTTCACATGAAAAAACGATCACTCTTTTTTATTCTAGGAATTATCTTAATCGGAGCGGTCTTAAGAGCTCCTTTTACGGCCTTACCAACTGTTTTGGGAGATATTGCTCAAGGTTTAGGAGTTGAGGTCAGTTCACTTGGTGTTTTGACCAGCCTTCCTCTCTTGATGTTTGCTCTTTTCTCCTCTTTTGCAACCCGTTTGGCTCAGAAGATTGGACTTGAGCATCTTTTTACCTATAGTCTCCTCGTCTTAACCGTCGGTTCAGTGCTTCGTATCTTCAATCTCCCATTGCTTTATCTGGGAACCCTGCTCATCGGAGCTAGTATCGCTATTTTTAACGTACTTCTTCCTAGCCTGATTCAGGCAAACTACCCGCAAAAAATTAGTTTTCTGACAACGGTTTATGTTACGACTATGGGAATCGCGACAGCACTAGCTTCCTACCTCTCTGTACCCATTACTCAGGCAACATCTTGGAAGGGGCTGATTCTCTGCCTGTCCATGGTCTGCCTGCTAACCTTATTGGTCTGGTTCCCCAACCATGGCCACAATCATTTCCTAGAAGGGCATGAAGAGAAAAAAGAAAAAGAGAATATCCTAAAAAGCAAGCAAGTTTGGGCTATTATTGTCTTCGGTGGACTTCAGTCCTTACTCTTCTATACCAGTATGACCTGGTTACCAACCATGGCCATCAGTGCAGGGCTAGCTCATACGGATGCCGGACTTCTGGCTTCTATCTTTTCACTAATTAGCATTCCCTTCTCCATGACCATTCCAAGTTTAACGACGCGTTTGTCAAATCGTCACCGTCAAATCATGTTAACAATCATCTCTCTGGCTGGTATGTTAGGAATTGCCATGCTTTTATACCCAAGCAACAGTTTCTTGTATTGGTTGGTTGCCCATCTCTTGATTGGTACTGCTTGTAGCGCTCTTTTCCCTTACCTCATGGTTTGCTTCTCCATCAAAACCAGCTCTCCTGAAAAGACGGCCCAATTATCTGGTCTGGCCCAGACCGGTGGTTACATTCTAGCGGCCTTTGGACCAACTCTCTTTGGTTACAGTTTTAACATGTTCCAGTCTTGGGTTCCAGCGGTACTGATTCTTCTAGTAATTGATATCATCATGACAATCGCCCTCTTTATGGTGGATCGAGCGGATAAAATCCTTTAAAAAATTTTAGAATTTACTACAATAAACTCACTTTTCAAGCTAGACATCTGTCTGGCTTTTTTCTTTTAAAAAGGGTTGAAAGGCCTCCTCACAAGACTTTCGTTAAGCTAAAACATGCTATAATATACTTAGGAAGATTTATCGTTTAAATTTGATAAAGAAGACCATGATGGAAACAACTATACAATTTATCTCTCAATTGAAGGGGATTGTTTTGCCCCTAAAAACATCCATGTAGATTCCTCTAACTTTTTAAATGATATACCATAGTTACGCTATTTCAACTTTTTTACTGGTATCCTAAAAAGTAAGGACGCAACTTCAATCATTAATCTGATAAAGCTAGAATATCTAACAATCAAACCTTCCAAGGAGGTTAACCTTTTGCATCATAAAATCCTTCAATTCCCAAAATTGAAGGATAGCTCAGTCATTGAGAAACCAGAAATCTATCTAAAATAAAATCTTAAAGAACTTTACTTGTTTTAACTCAATTACAAACAAGTATTTGTTTAAAAGTCTAAAAAGACTATTGAAAATGTAGTAACATTTAAGGAGAAATTTTTATGCTAGCAAAAGTAGGGGACGTCTATTGTGTTTACAATTTCCATCTAAAAAAATACATAGCTTGCCAGATAACCAAGATCGAAGAGGGGGAGAAAAAGCCTCAGGCTGTCCTGTTGTCATTAGACTGGTCAGGAGATCAACCTCTTAAAGAAGAAGAGCTAGCTTCTTTGAAGCCACTCTATATAGATTTTATGTACTGGGAAAGAAACTTACATCTGTGTAATGTTGATCTTCATGTACCGTCAAATTATATTTTTATTGGGAATACAAGACCATTAACAACCGAAAGCACAAACACATATGCTATGTTTTGGGGGAATGGTTACGATATTTATAGGCAACTGAAATGGCAAGAAATCCCAAAAGAAAAAAGAGATTTGTTTAAGAAAGCAGATAAAAGCAAGGAAAAGGTTTCATTTGCAGGAAATGAGTATCGTATTTCTAAACACAATATCAATGATGAGTGGACGCCTTTTGAAGACGCATTAGAATTAAAAGTCTTTCCTTGTTTATCTAAGTTGGCATTAACTAAATGGCACAAAAATATATATGAGTATTTGCAATCGACTCCTTTTATTACAGAACTAGTTCTTGAAAATCATGGACAAACAAAACTGGATTTTTCTAAGACATCCATACATCGACTTTCCATTGATTTGACAGGTGTAGAGGAACTTAGATTGAACGATGATTTAGAGGAACTATTCTTATTAGGAGACATGAGAGACAATTGTCAGATACTTGTAAAAGACCATGGAGCCAGCTTACGATTACACCTTGATAACTCTCTACCCAAGGTGCTGGGATTAAAAGATTTAGGAGCTATCCATTGTTCAAACATCCTCGAAATAGACTTTGCACAAGTCTTGAATAACTATCCAAAGATTAGAGAATTGAGATTGTGGGGGAAACCTGGTCATATTCTCAATTTCCATAAATTATCAGAGTTCAAAGAGTTAGTCAATTTTTCAACTGTTGATTTGTTTGGCTTTACTGCAGAGGATATTCCTAAACCAGAAGATTTACCTCGATTAAGCATGTTTTGGATGAGCAGCTTACCAGAAGAGGCCGCTAAAGTAGCCAAAAAATATTATAAAAAACAGCAGGACAAGGGACTGAATCTTTGGATAACAAAACCGAGAAAAGCTGAATGGCTAGCCCAAAACCTAGACAATCCATTTCGCTCATGGGATGGACAAGAGAATATTTCAACCACAAACGCAAAAAAAGCAGCCTCTCTATATAGGAAGACTAGAGCGAGTGTTATAAAGCTTCTAGAAAACCCCAACGAGGACACTATGGAACACATAGAAGCCCTCATAAGAGAGTATACTCAAGGTTTCAATAAAATGGACAAGCGTAACTGTTTTATTGAAACAATCGAGAGAGAGGATATCTATGATGCCCTGGTTGAAATCTTAGATTTACTACCTGAAGATTTAGGAATGGACAAAGAAAAATTTATAGAAATCTTTGATGAGCTAAAGGATTTTTAAATGAGAAGCCTTTCTAGTTCATTCTTGAAACGGAGATTATCATGACTAACTTTATACAGACTATCACAGTAGAAAATCGGCAGGTCGACAAAGAAAATTACTTTACAATAGGCTACTCTCCTGAGATAGAAAAATCTTTACTGTGTGTTTATATTTCTTGGATTGCTGGTTATGACCGCTATTACGAGTTAGATGATGGAGATTTGGCTCTCTTTGAAAAGAAACGAGAAGCATTTCTCAAAAAATATGAAAAAGAAATCAAGGCTTATCGGACTGAAAGATTGATTGGTTCTGGGGCCTTGAGGGATTACAATTTCAGATCTTTACCTGAGAATATCTTAAAAAACTTGGATAGCTATCCTCCATTTAACGGATATGTCTATCAAAACGGCATCCTCTGTGCCAAAATCAAGATTGAAGACAAGTATTTTTATCTACCGCCCATTTATGATGAGAATTACAGATAGGCATTGCCTCAAAGTGATGCAAAACATCCTCCAATCTTCTAGTTTTCACTAGAAGATTTTTTATATATAAAATTTTTACACATATTGCTTGACAAGGCTTACATTTAGATGTATGATGTATGTGTAGAATAATTATATATAAAATTTTTACATACTAAAAAAGGAGGTGCCCCATGTATTTTCCAACATCATCGGCCTTGATTGAATTTCTCATCTTGGCCATCCTAGAACAAGGGGATTCCTATGGTTATGAGATTAGCCAAACCATTAAACTCATTGCCAAAATCAAGGAATCTACCCTCTACCCCATCTTGAAAAAACTGGATACCAACCGCTATCTGACTACATACTCTCGCGAATACCAAGGTCGGATGCGCAAGTACTACTCCTTGACAGAAATCGGAGAGGAGCAACTCTTTGTCCTTCGAGAAGAATGGACACTCTACACTGACACTATCAACGGCATCATAGAAGGGAGCATTCGCCATGACAAGAACTGAATATTTGAATCAGCTTGAAGCCTATCTGATGAAGCTACCTCAATCTGATCGTATCGAAGCCATGGACTACTTCAAAGAACTCTTTGATGATGCTGGGCCAGAAGGTGAGGAGGAGCTTATCGCTAGCCTGGGAAGTCCAAAAGAAGCTGCCCATGATGTCCTGACTACACTTCTTGATAAGAAAATCAACGAAGAAAATTCCAGCAAGAACGACCGCCATATTTTACGCATCGCCCTACTAGCCCTTCTTGCAGCTCCTATCGGAATTCCGGTCGGAATTGCTCTTCTCATGGCTATCATCGGGATTTTTATCGCCGCTGTCAGCGTACTTATTGCCTTCTTTGCTGTATCAGCAGCTGGAATGGTCCTCGGAGCTGTTCTCCTATTTGAAAGCTTCTACATTCTGGCTGAATCTACATCTGCTTTTGTGCTGATTTTTGGTGGTGGTTTACTAGCTATCGGAGCTTCATCCCTAGTCTTACTAGCCACTTCTTACGTAACACGTTTCTTTGGATTACTAGTCCTTCGACTCATCCAATGGATTCTTAATAGAGGAAAGAGAGGTGAAAGACATGCGTAAATGGACAAAAGGATTTCTTATCTTTGGTGTTGTCACCAGTATCATTGGTTTTTCCATGATGATCATCGGTATCCAAACAGATGGTGTCAGAAGCCTCCTTGCAATGTCTCAAAATCCAGTATTTGAAAGTCGAATGGAAGAACTCGTTTTTGATCAAGATATTGAAAAACTTAGCATCTCACTAACAGAACATTCGCTCGTCATTACGGAGTCAAACGATGATAAGATTCACATCCAGTATCATCCAACCATCTCTGAAAAAGAAAATCTTCAACACTCTATCAAAGAGAAAAGTCTTGAAATAACTGATACCAAATCAACTACACGTCGCTCTATAGGTTCTAGTATCGAAGGTATCCTCTTTATCGCAAGCGGAATTTCTAGCCGCAATGATGAAGTTGTTCTCTCATTACCAAGAGGAAAAGACTTAAAAAATCTAACTGCCCAGGTAAACCATCGTATCCTTTCAATTGCCAATGCAACACTCAGCAATGCCAAGATTCTGTCAAATGGATATCTCCTTCGTATCACTGATAGCGAGATTAAAAATAGCCAACTGATCACAACTGGAATTGTCAATGTATTTGAAACCAGTCTAACAGATAGCCGCATCCAAGCAGACCATCAACATATCAAGGCAGACGATATCCAAGTGCATGGTCGAGTGGAATTCGAGGCAAGAAAAGATATCTCACTCGAGTTATCTCAAAAGGAACTTGATCGAATCAATGTTGAGTTTTCTGCTGAACATGGTGATATCTATCGTTGGCATCGAGACAGACGTGACATACCTACGGGAGGTAGTAAAGGTGAAGCATTAGCGAACCCTTACAAAACAGAAAAAAAAGATACGCAAGATCTCCTCGTCGCAAAATCGAATCAAAGTATCTATTTCCCATAATAAGATCGCTTGCTTTCTTATAGAAATCATGAATAAAGACAACTAGTAGTTACTACTCAAAAATTAATCAAAAAAAGGGAGGTCTATTATGACTCAAGAATGGTTTGAAAGTGCTGATTTCGAAAAAACAGCCAACAATGATAAAAAAGATAGCCCATCCGACTCACTTCTCCTTGAAGAAGATGCAGAGACAAGAGAAGAGGCGCCAGTAGTTGAGGAAAATCCTCAAGCCAACCCAGAAGATAAGGAAACTAGTGAGGAAACTGTAGAGACTGAAGAGCTCGCTGAAAAATTAGAAAAGATAGACGAGTCAGAAGAACCTGTTAAAGAAGCTTCTCAGAAAAATCAATCTTTGACTAGCAAGTCTTTGGAAAGCCCATTTTTACCAGATTCTGTATCTACAAAAACAGCAGTATTTGCAGTTTTCAAAGAAGAACTGGCTGATCAGTGGGTTTGGCTACAAGGAGCCCTTAAAGAACCGACAGCAAGCATTGATACAGATAAAAAACATAGTTATAATGCCTTTGCCCTGCTGACTATCTTTTCTGCTCTTAGTTTCTTCTGTGCGATTTATCATATCAAGCATAACTACTACGGCCATATGGCGGCTATCAACTCTCATGTCAGCGAGCAGTTCCCTTCACTGAATCTCTTTTCTATCTTCTCCATCTTGGTAGCGACAAGTTTATTCTTCTTTTCTATCCTTATGGGTGGATTTGTAGTTAAACGTTTTGTCAATCAGGACAATGACTGGACGCTGGAAAAATCCTTGCAAGAGTACAGCAGACTCTTCGCCCTTCCTCTCCTGCTCACAGGTATTGCCAGTTTCTTTGCCTTCTTTAATAGTCTACGCTTTGCGGCTCTTCTCTGCCTCATTAGCATTGGTCTGGTACTTCTTGCCAACCTCTATACCATCTCAAGACCAAGTAAAGATAGCCAAACTGATTCCTTCTATCGCCTTCTCTTGGCATTTCTAGTCAACGGTGGTATCCTATTTCTCTTCTTCCTAGCAGAAATGACTCTAGTTTTTGAATATCTACGAATCCTAGCTTTTATGTAAGATAAAGGCAGCGAGATAGAAAGATATTAGTTTTAGGGGATCATTACTATAAAATTTTAGAAACAAAAAAGCGAACAAGACAGAATTCTGATAATCAGAAAACTAATCTTGTCCGCTTTTTAACTTTATATTTGGACTTTTACCCCAAATTTCTTTTTTATCTATTTGCTAAGGCTTCAAAATCTTCTCCTGAAACTGGTCCTACCTCTACTTGGTTGGCATCCAAATCCTGACAAAGTTCCTTTGGAAGAGCTTCTAAAAAGGCTTGGTAATCGAGTCTAGCTACTGCTTCATAGTCTTCAGCTTTTGAACCATCTCCAGATTTTTTCACCAAGTCAATCTCCCAGACAAGGTCCTTACCAGCCAACTGCTCAACATAAGGCACGGGAACAACAGGACCTTTCGGCAAAATTGTCTTAACCCCCTGAGCCAGGTGATAGATGCCGTGGATCTTACCCTCACCATCTGGATAGAATTTAGCACTTGCTGGATATGCATCCGACCCTTGAACCTTTTTGACTAATGCTTCAAAACGTGCCACTCCATCTTCTTCCAAGAAGTTTTCTAAGTCCTTCTTATCAAAGTAAATAGTTGATAGAATTCCTTGGCAGAAGCCCAAACGAGCACCCTTATCAGCTAGATAGCTCTTGACAGTTTCTTGGAAATAGTTTTCCAAATCAAAGTCTGACAATCCTTCAACTGCTTCACCAACCTTGCTAGACAAGGCTTGTAAGAGAGCTTCTACAATCTCCCAGTCAGCTCTTGTAATCAAATCAGGAATGATTACTTGGTAGCCTTTTTGAGCATCTGCATAACGAACTTTAAAGAGAAATTGAGACTTGCCTACGATTCCACACTCGATATACTCAAGGCGATTGAAGGGTTGACGGAGATAGACTGCATCATAGCTATGTGACTCTAAGCCATCTACTAGGGCCAAGACTGACTTAGCTGTTAAAATCTCCTGTTGTCCTAGAATGCTTTCTTTATTTGGAATAAAAAATGTTTTCACCATAAATGGTCTCCTTTGAAATCGTTTACATATAGTATACACCATTTTCCTGAAAGATGCAGAAACAAATTTAAGATTTTTTGGTCAAAAGCATAGAAAAAAACAGCCCCTAAGGACTGTCCTACTTTTATACAACTTCAGAATGATCCAAGTTCTCACCAATCGCTGCTAAACGCTCGATGACTTGATCTTGTGTCAATTCATGTTCTAAAACATAGCGATTGCGTGGGTGAACACGGCATTCGTGTGAGCAGCCACGGAGATATTTATCTTCGTTGTCTTCTGATGCCAAGATACGACGGTTACAGAATGGATTTCCACAGTTGACATAACGTTCACATGGTGTTCCATCAAACCAATCTTTTCCGACGATTGTTGGGTTGACATGGTTGACATCGACTGCAATACGCTCGTCAAAGACGTACATTTTCCCATCCCAAAGCTCTCCTTGAACCTCTGGATCTTTCCCATAAGTGGCAATTCCGCCGTGTAATTGACCGACATCTTTGTAGCCTTCACGGACCATCCAACCTGAGAATTTCTCACAACGGACTCCACCAGTACAGTAAACTACGACACGTTTGTCCATGAATTTTTCCTTGTTATCACGGACCCATTGTGGCAACTCGCGGAAGTTGCGGATGTCTGGACGGATAGCACCACGGAAATGGCCAAGATCGTACTCGTAGTCATTACGAGTATCAAGGACAACTGTATCTTCGTCTAGAAGAGCTTCTTTAAATTCCTTTGGAGACAAGTAAGCACCTGTTGTTTCAAGTGGGTCGATGTCGTTGTCAAAGTTATCATCCTCTAAGCCAAGGTGGACAATCTCTTTCTTGTAGCGAACAAACATCTTCTTGAAGGCTTGCTCACTTTCTTCGTCAATCTTGAACCAGAGATCTTCCATACCTGGAAGGCTGTGAACATAGTCCATGTATTTTTGGGTTGTTTCGTAGTCACCAGAAACAGTCCCGTTGATCCCTTCGTCAGCCACTAGGATACGACCTTTGAGGCCGATTGATTTACAGAAAGCCAAGTGGTCAGCCGCAAATTGTTCTGCGTTTTCAATTGGGACATATTTATAGTAAAGTAAAACTCGAATATCTTTTGACATTTGCTTCTCTTTTCTAAGATTAAATTATCAGAATTTTTCATTCAACTATACCAGTATACTCTCCCAAGAAAGCGAATGCAATTTATTTGACTGAAAATTGAAAACAAGACCCAGTTTCAGATCTTGTTTCAGCTAAATATTCGCTGAAAAAAGGTTAGCAAAAACGGCAAGGTAGCTACGATATTATTCATAACATGAACTGCATAGCCAGGATAGATACTCTTGGTATAGCGAGTTAAACCCGCACAAAACACTCCAAATGTCGAAAAAACAAGAATATCTAGGAAATTGGGAAAGCTTGAAAAGTGAGGAAGAGCAAACAAAACCGAAGGAAGAATCAGGTCAAGCCCAAATTTCGAATCTTTAAAAAAGGCATGTTGGAACAAGCCCCTATATATCAACTCTTCCATCAGAGGACCTAGGAAAAATAAGGTCAAGTAGAGACCCAATTCGGCAAAATTTGTCTCACTGTAGCCGATCAACACAGCCCACCCTTCAGAAGTTGATTGTACATGTCTAGCTGTTTGGAAATTAAAAGATATGGAAAGTACAGTTACAAGAATCGTCAAAACTGTATACCACAACCATTTTTTCTTAGGAATGACAAAAAGATAACCATGGTCTGTCTTGATTAAAATCCCTATCATGATGCCAATAAAGACTAGACTAACAAGATTTCGTATCCAGAAAAAATTACCAATCTGAGAAGAAAATTGCCAGTAATTTTGGATCATAAGCGTCAACTGAGAAAGCCCATATACGAAAAATAAGTAGGATAAGATTGTACTAGTTTTGAAAATAAGATGGTATTTTTTCATATGTCTATAACCCATGTTACATGTAAGAGCAAATTTCTGATTTCAAACGCAGATAATTATATGCATTTATTATAAAAAGAATCACCACCTTATCTAGAAGACTCTAGACAAGGCAGTGATTGCAATTTTTAGGAATGAATACACGAAATCAATTATTCTTATGATTTTTTGCTTTTCAAGAATTCGTCGTATTGTTTTTGCATTTCATCCAATACTTTTTGGTAAGCACCTTCAGATTTAAGTTTTTCCATCAATTCTGGAATAGCTTTTTCTGGGTCTACAGTACCAGTGTTGATAGCTGTATCGAATTGTTGCATAGTGTTAGTGATAGCTGAGATTTCAGATTTCACATTGTCAGTGTTAAAGATGAATCCAAGCGCTGGAGATTCTTTTGCAGTTTCCAAGTCTTTCTTAGATTGTGCAATTTGTTCATCTGTAACGTTTTCGTTGATGTAAAGGATCCAGTTGTTACCAGTGTTCCATCCTGACATGTGAGTGTTTCCTTTGTATCCATCAAGGACTTTAACACGGTTTTCTTTACCTGCAACTTTTTCCCAGTTCTTGCCTTCTGGTCCATAAACAAGTCCGTTCAAGAGTTCTGGGTTAGTGTTCAAGAGGTTCAACACTTCCATTGCTTTTTCTTTGTTCTTAGAGTTGTTTGAGATTACAAAGTTTGCAACTTGAGTTGTTTGGTTTTTCTTGATGAAGTTAGTAAATGGTTTGATTTGGATGTCTCTGTTAGCAACACGAGAAAGCAAGCTGCTACCGTAGTCAGCTGGTCCTACTGTTTCTTCGCGAACAAGCCAAGTATCTTGAGTAAGGTCATATGAAGTTTCGCTTGTTGCTACGTCTTTTGGAATGTATCCTGCTTCATAGTATTTGTGCATAGTCTTCAAGTGTTCTACGAAACGAGGAACTTCGTAACGGTTTACGATCTTAGTAGTGTCGCCTTCAAGGTCGATGACAAATGGAAGACCATTTGCAACTGGGTAGTCAAAGTTATCTGATGGGATAAAGTTTTTACCAACAGCGAATGGCATTACATCTGGAGCTTTTTCTTTGATTTGTTTCAATACTGGTTCAAGTGTTTCGTATGAAGTTACACCTGAGATATCGATTCCATATTTTTCAAGAAGTGGGCCGTTGAAGGCAAAGTTTTGTGAAGATGCAACGTTGGCTGCAACTGGAACTGCATAGATCTTACCATTTACAGTGTTACCTTTGATGTAAGCTGGGTCAAGAGCTTTGTAAAGGTCAGCTCCTTCTTTCTTGTACAATTCTGTCAAGTCAGCATAAGCACCTTTTTGAGCGTTTACGACATAGTTATCTGCAAAGGCGATATCATAGTTTTCACCTGATGAAGTGATAACTGACATTTTCTTGCTGTAGTCACCCCAACCAAGGTATTGGATATCCAATTTAGCGCCAACTTTTTCTCCGATGATTTTGTTTGCATTTTCTAGCAATTCATCCAAGTTATCTGGTTTGTCACCGATTTGGTACATTTTGATAACAGTTGTATCACCTGATGATGATGATTCAGCAGCTTTTTGGTTATTTCCTTTAAGGTTTCCACAAGCAGCAAGGCTAGCAGCTAAAGCGACAAGGCTAGCAGATGCAAAAGCATATTTTTTCCAGTTTTTCATTATAAAAACTCCTTTTTTTATTTTTAAAGTTATTAACAAAATTAAATTGTTGATTTTCCTTTGTCAGAAAAATCAGAGTTAGAGAAGAAACAATGTTTCTTAGACTTCCTTACTCTTTAACACCACCGATAGTCAAACCTTTTACAAAGTAACGTTGGAAGAATGGGTAGAGGATCGCAATCGGAACAGTCGCAACTACGACCATGGCCATACGACCTGTTTCTTTTGGTAGGGCAACTGCAAGCTGTCCTGACATACCAACTGACTTAGCAATGTAATCCATGTTGTTTTGAATTTGCATGAGCAAATATTGCAATGGATACAAGTTATCACTCTTGATGTAAAGAAGGGCGTTAAACCAGTCATTCCAGAATCCAAGCGCTGTCAATAGTGTAATCGTTGCGATACCTGGTAGTGACAGTGGCAAACAGATTTGGAAGAAGATACGAGCTTCACTAGCTCCATCGATACGAGCTGATTCGAGGATTGCTTCTGGGATGGTCTTCTTGAAGAAGGAACGCATCAACATGATGTTGAATGGTGATAGAAGCATTGGAACAATCAAGGCCCAAATAGTATCACCAAGGTGAAGCAATTGAGTCACCACGATATAGCCTGGTACCAAACCAGCATTGAACAACATACTAAGAAGAGCGAAGATTGTAAAGAATTTACGATACTTAAATGTTGAACGTGAGATGGCATAGGCGTAAGTTGTAGTGATAAAGACGTTTGTCAATGTACCGACAACTGTCACAAATACTGAGATAAAGAGCGCTTGTAAAATCTTATCTTTGAACTGAGCCAAAAACTCAAAACCATCTAATCCAAACTGTGATGGGAAGAAGCTATATCCATATTGAACGATACTCTTCTCATCTGTAATTGAGATAATGATGACAAAGATGAAAGGCAAGATACAAGAGAAGGCCAGCAAACCAGAAATGATACTAAAGAAGATATCTGCTTTCTTGCTGAAGGAGTGTATGCCAACATTATCAATTTTTTCTTTTTGAATTTTTTTTGCCATATGCTCCTCCTTTCTAGAATAGTGCTGAGTTAGGATCAACACGTCTTGCAAATAAGTTTGATAGGATAACCAGAATCAAACCGACGACTGACTGATAGAGACCAGCTGCTGAAGCCATACCGATGTCTGCTGTCTGTGTCAAACCATTAAAGACATAGACGTCCAATACGTTTGTTACGCTATAGAGCTGACCAGCGTTGTGAGGGATTTGATAGAAGAGACCGAAGTCTGCACGGAAGATGTTTCCGACTGCAAGGATGGTCAATACTGTCACAAGTGGTGTCAACTGAGGGATGGTTACGTTGCGGATACGTTGCCATTTGCTAGCACCGTCCACTGTCGCTGCTTCGTAGTAAGTTGGGTCAATACCCATGATTGTAGCGTAGTACATAACACTACTGTATCCGAAGCCTTTCCAGATACCTAGGAAAAGGAGGAGGTAAGGCCAGATACTGATGTCTGCGTAGAAGTTAATACCCTTCATCCCGAGAGCTTCTAAGGTGTGATTGATAAGCCCTTTATCGATATTTAGGAAAGCATCTGTAAAGAAACTGATGATAACCCAAGATAGGAAGTACGGGAATAACATAGAAGTTTGGTAGATTTTAACCATTTGCTTAGAGCGAAGTTCACTAAGGATAATGGCAATCCCAACCGATACGATCAAACCGATAAAGATAAATCCAAGGTTGTAAAGGACAGTGTTTCGAGTGATGACAAAGGCATCTTTTGAACTAAATAAGAATCTGAAGTTATCTAGTCCAACCCATTTACTATTTATAATACTGTGGACGAATCCTTCACCAGTCATATGGTAGTCTTTGAAGGCAACCACATTTCCAAATACTGGGATGTAGAAGAATAAGATCAACCAAAGTGTCCCTGGTAAAACCATTAAGAGAAATATCCAATTATCTCTCAAAGTTTTTGAAAACTTGTTCATAATTTCCTCCCTTTTTATTTTTCTAAAACTTGATAATCTCACAATTTTTAGACTTGATAACGTTTACAAAAATAGTATACTCTTATTTTAAGGATAGTTTAAACTACTAATTATAGAAAAAACTCCACAAATTATTTTATGTGGAGAACTTTTTTTATAATAAGAAGTGTGTTTCACGAGAAACTTTCTTCCTGAATAGAGTTTTTCTAGGTCGTATAAATGGTCGAAGCTGTCGCAATGGTGTGCCATTGGTTAGCTGTTGTTGCTGCGAAGTCCTTGTCTCCGTAGAAATCATTGAATGGCAAGATGTCTACTTCTAGTTCTTCGATGCGGTCAATTTGACCAGCAAGATAAGCCTCAATACGACTTTCTGCTCGCTTGATCCGCTGCAAGAGTCCACCCATACGGATGTCCACTGTATCCAAGCCAAAGACCTTGTTCTCTTTTAGCCATTGTTGGCTAAAGAGCTTGTGGAAGTTTTCAATCTCGCTTCGGAGTTTTGGTAATTCTTCTCTAGCAATTTGTTGCAAGCTCTCTTTATCGCCTGCTTGATAGGCTTGACGGATGCGTCGTCCCACATCGACTTTACTACTTAAAATAGCATTCAACTGAGCCTGAGTTTCAAAGAGATAGGCGTAGATACCTGCTTTTTCTTTGATTTCAGCAAGAATCTCAGCTGCCTGGGCAAAGTGAGGCTTGTCCTGTTCAGGAGTCATGTGCTTGTCAAGAATTGGGCAGAGAATATCTTGATAGAAGACATAGCGGTTGGGGTTGATACCATGTATATTACCTGGTAGGTCTGGCAAGAGGTTAGCCAAGTCAAGCTGCATAAAGTCCTCAACGGATAGACCTACATTGGTATTGAAGTGAGCTGACAAATACTCTAAATCATTGCGGTAGCTGAGTTCCGCCCAGATTTGTAAACTTGGGAGAATTGAGAACTGGGCTGTTTCCCCACCATTATCTGCCCAGCCAGTCACGATGACTTCCCTAATCTGGTTGGCACGGCAGGCTTTGTTTGCTTCAAGAGCAATGAGACGGCTGAAATGGTTATGAGGTGTAAAGCCAATCCACTTCCAAGCACCACCTGCAAAGACGATATCCTGGCTAATCTTGTGGTGGTTACTAAAGTTACGATTGTATTTTTCTTCGCTATCTTGATAATAATCCCAGTAAACCAAGGTAACACGGTCTTTGAGACGATCTAAGTAAACACGAGTTTCTTCTGGAATTTCTACATCACGGTCGTACTGGCCGTCTGCTGACATGAGTTTGAAGAACATATCGCTCCACATCTGGCAGTGGAAACCGTATTTGTCTGCAATATCCAGCACGCGCTCCAAGTGTTGGCACATGAGGAGGCTACGGTCCACAATACCGTTCAAGATAAGGTAGCGTCCCAAACCAACCAAGTGGGCTTCATCCATCCCGATGTTGACCTTGCGAGTTTGTAGTTTAGATAACGTCGCAAACATACCGTCAATCAGGTCGTAGACTTTTTCTTCACCGATGAGGAGGATATCTTCTACATCGCGGAGTTGCTGCACTTCCTTGACACCCCATTTGACAAAGGCTGATAAGTGAGCCAAGGTTTGGATGCAGGGGACAAAAGTCATGTCAAACTGCTGGGCGTAGGCTTCAATTTCCTGTAACTCTTCAGCTGAGTATGCCCCACGGAAATAGCCAAAGTAAGGCTGCCCCTCAATCTGATAGGTGTCTTCCATATAGAGCTCAAAGGTTGAATAACCCATGAGAGCCAAGACTTCAATCATCTGTTTGGCAGATGCGACATTGAGCACGGCATTGCGCGAACAGTCCGCCATATAGGCTAAATCTTCATAGGCCGCCTGCTCTTCAATCTCTACCTTGTCCCCTTCTGCTAAAGCTGTTGCGAGAACCGACAAGGCGCGATAGAGTTGGTGAGGTTTGTCATAAGTCAATTGATACTTTCCGCCCTCACCCTTGATAGAGATAGAGGCTTGATCAGACTGAGCGACTGCCACTTCTACATCTGGTAGGGAAATGTGATTTTTTAATACTTCAATAGCTTGTGCTTGTTTGGAACTAAGTCCTGTAAAAATTACCATTGGTTCTCCTCCTGTAACCAGTTGACAAGAGCACCGTAGAGATTGGCATCTGCCTGATAGGTGCAGGCTTGGATGACTGGCGCAATTGTATACTCTTCATATCTTTCCACAAAGACGTCTACCGCTTTTTGCACCCCTTTGATAAAATCTGGGTTCTGACTGATAGAGCCACCCAGACTAATGACATCTGGATCGATGAGATACTGGATATTGAGTAGCCCTTGAGCTAGGTTACGATTCATGCGCTCAATGGCTTTTTGGCAAAGGGCGTTTCCTGCTGCAGCCTCTTGGTAAACCTTGCGCCCATCCCAGTCAGACTGACCTGATTTTTCAATCACATAACGAACCATGTTTCCTGTAGAAGCGAGTTGCGACCAGTTGTTGAGTTTTTCTGCTGGTTCGATGGTGGTCATGTAGCCAAACTCACCGCCCAAACCATGGCGACCACGGTGTAGCTTGCCATTGATGATCATAGCCCCACCGATTCCTGTACCAATCACAACACAGGCTGCATTTTCAATCTCAGGATGAGCAAGCAGTTCACTCAGTCCAACACAGTTAGCATCATTTTCTAGATGGACAGGAAGCTTGTGATGAGCAAGCGCCTCATACCATGAAAAACCATGGATGTATGGAATGGCGCTGATCCCCTCAATCACCCCTGTTTCTTGATTAACTGCACCTGGCACACTCATGGCAATCCCACGATAGTCTTGTTCTGACAAACGTTGGTCCAACCAAGCTAGCAAATCTTCTAGAGTCTCTGGAGTTGGTGTGCTAGTCTTATCTAAAATCTTTCCATCAGGAGTTAGACTGGCAAACTTAATCCCAGTCCCTCCAATATCAATGGTTGCAAGGGTCATTTCTTTCACCTGTAAAAAGGAGCGAATCAGCAGTTGGTTCTTACTTTTTCGCTCCTCCTTTCTGTTTATGTTTTCTTTTTGAAATTAAATTTCTTCTTTTTTAATCAATTCTGTACGAATTTCCTGTGGTGCCAATAGTCCTGAATGAACTGGATATGGGCGTTCTAGCAAATCAAGAATAGTTTGTTGTTTTTCAGACACGCGAACATTTTCTTGACTCATATTGTAGTAACGAAGGACGTATCCTTCTTCATTTTCAGCAACTTTAAAGGCTGTTGGGCAGACTTGTGGCAAGTTGAGGGCTGCATGGTTGAAGAGACTACCTGTTGCAGCAACGCTACCTTCTTGTTTTGCAACTTGAAGGGCTGTAAATGGCACCTGGAAGGCTTTGGCACGACGGAAGGCTGAGAAACGTTCGCCTGCTTGATGGAATTCTACTGCAAACTCAACTTCAATATCACGCAAGCACTGGGCTTCTGGTGTTGGGAAGTAGCCCCAGTCACCTAGCTCACCTGAAGCACGGAGAAGGGTTACAGCCATGGTATCGTCCTCAAGGATTTCGTATTCGTGCAATCCTTTATTGGCTACTGTCACCCCTTTTACATCATCATACAAGCTAACAAAGGCTTGTTGGTGTTGTGGATTTTCAGGATTTTCCCAAGAAGCTGCTGGTTTATTTGGTCTTGTCACAACTTCATAAATGCTTTCAGAATCATTGCTTGGACAAGTATTATGAGTTTTTACCAAGAGGCGAATGCGGTGGTCTTTGGCTGTATTTGTAAAGCGCGTCTTGAAGCGAATCTGTGGATTGTCCACAAAGACAGTCATCTCAGTTTCAAGAGGAATAGTTGTCAATTCTTCTGAACGTCCTGCATCTCGTTTCATGAACTCAATAATGCCTCTTTGTTCAGCATCCAATTTTTCATCTGCGCTAACTGGAATGGTCAAGTCATGTTTGAGCAAGACCTTAGCATAGCGAGCATTGTTTTCCAGAACTTCATAGCCTTTCAGTTGAGCAAAAATTGGCTCAGTTCCTTTTGGTTGGAAGTAGATGTACTCGTTACCGATATCTCCGCGATCCTCGAATTGGATAAAGTCTTCGTAAGCTTCATTTGTAGTCTTGTCGTAGACTGTGATTCCTTCGTCTACACTAAGAGTCACGAATGGTGTATCAATGACTCCATTTTGGAAGATGCCGTCGCTGTGTTCTGCTACCCCTTCCACCAATTGGAAACTTGCCCAAGAAAGTGGTGCAAGGTGAATTGGAATTGTCACACGCACTTGACGAGCGATATAAGGCTGACGGAATTTATCCTTAGGCAAAGTATAGCCAAAACTTGCTCCCAAGTCTTCAATCTTGGCTTCAATGACATGACCATCCAAATCTTCAACGTGATACTCTGGCAAGGTCACAGCTGCCATTTTCTTGAAGCCCTCTGTCGGGTGCAATTCCTTAAATGGACAGACCGCTACATCGACAATCGTGCTGACGGTATCCACTTTATCATGCAAAGCTGTATTGATAACAGTGAAAAGATGCTCACTTTGTGCTTCCTGAGTTGCTATTTTGTGTTTCCACTCATTGAGAAGATTTGTTTTGACGAAGTTTCCAACTTGGTTGACCTTGGCAAAGCGAGTTTCCATTTCACGGTGAACTTCGTCAATACTACATCCACAGATACTATCATGTGGTGCATTTTGCAAAAGCACTTTCCAAGCATAAGTTAATTGATCCTTGTGGTTGTATCCACCAGTGATGATGGTCAAAGGTTCCACTACTTGCTCCAGCAAATTGCTGTTTTCTTGGAAGGCTTGTTTGAGATAAACACGTGAAGAAGAGGTATTGGCAAGGGTGTACCAACCATCCGTTTCCTGGCTAGTCAACTCACCTGTAACTGTTGATAGGTGTTCAGGAAGTGCACTTTCGACAGCTTGAACGTATTCATCAAAGGAGCTGTGAACAAAGGTCACGTCAGGGAAAAGTTCGTTGGCCACACGAATAGCTTCACTCAAATTTCGTTGAACTGGTTGGTGGTCACATCCGTTCATCATCAACCATTGGTTAGTAGAAGCATAGTCACGAACGTCTGCTAATTTTTGCTTCCAGAAAGTCAAAGCCTCGTCTTTATCCACTGGAATTTCGTTCCCGTTACTGTACCAATTGGCAAAGAGAATACCGAGTACACGGCTACCATCCGCACCCTGCCAGTACATTTCAGAAAATTGAGAGGTAAACTGCTCATCTTCGAGGACTTGGTTGTCAAATCCGATTGGTTTAACACCGCGACCAAAGGCTGCTACGTGGATACCTGATTTTTGAAGGATTTGAGGTGCTTGCCCCATATTTCCAAAGGTATCAGGGAAGTAACCAATCTGAGTAGATTTGCCCCATTTAGCGCATTCAGCCTGACCAATCAAGGTATTGCGGACATTGGCTTCACTGGAGATCAAGTAATCATCCTGCAAGATATAGAAAGGACCAATCTTGAGCTTGCCTTCGTCAATATAACGCTGCACCTTGTCACGGTTTTCAGGACGAATTTCTAAATAGTCATCGAGGACAATGGTTTGTCCATCCAAGTGGAAGCTCTTGAATTCAGGGTCATTTTCAAAAAGATCAAAAAGATTGTCAAAAAGTTCCACCAATTGCATACGGTGACTTTCAAACGGTAGATACCACTCACGATCCCAGTGGCTGTGAGAGATAATATGTACAACAACATTTTCCATGAAGTAAAACCTCATTCTAACTTAAATTTAAAAATAGATTTGTGATTCTTTACAAGAATCAGTGAAGCGAAGGCGAGTTCCTTATACTCAATGAAAATCAAAGAGCAAACTAGGAAGCTAGCCGCAGGCTGTACTTGAGTACGGCAAGGCGAAGCTGACGTGGTTTGAATTTGATTTTCGAAGAGTATTAGCGAATATCTAGGTAATCCAAGACCAATTCGCAGAACATCATGTTGGCCCATGAGAACCATTCGCGTGAGTAGAGGGTCGGATCATCTACGTGGAAGCTTTCGTGCATCACACCTGTTCCGCCATCGCAGGCAACTAGTTGGTCTAGCAAGTATTTTTTCTCAGCTTTATCTGTAGCTGTCAATCCTTGGATTGATAGGGCAATCGGCCAGATATAACGATAGAAGGTATGAGAACTTCCAAGCCCGCTTGCGTATTCCCCTTGGTAGAAGTAAGGATTTTCAGGACTAAGAATGGTGCGACGAGTAGCTTGATACACTTCGTCATTGACATCACAATAGCCCAGATACGGAGCAGCTAGTAAACTTGGCACGTTAGGATCGTCCATGATACTAGCATTTCCTAAACCATCTACCTCAAAGGCATAAATCTTTTCACCCTTGCTGTTAGTAGTGTAGGCGTAATTTTCGATTCCTTCTTGAATCTCAGCTTGCAGGCGTTTTGCATCTGCAATGATACTCTCGCTATCGGCTAGATTCAACTCTGCAAAGATTTCTTGGACATAACCCAAAACAACCACTGCAAACATATTTGAAGGAATCAAATAGCTATACTGACAGCAGTCATCGCTTGGACGGAAGGCTGACCAGGTCATCCCTGTCACGGCAAAGTCAGGACCAAAGCCGTCATTTACCAAAGTGTCTTCCTTACGGTCAGTATCACGAACAAAGCGATAAGGAGAGTTCTTGTGGTCTTGCTCAACGGTCCAGAGATGAAGAATTTCCTTAGTCGCTGTGACAAAGGTTTCATCAAATTGGCTAGTCTCACCTGTTTCTTTCCACAGAAGATAAGCCAACTGCAAGGGATAGCAAAGTGAGTCTACTTCATACTTACGTTCCCAAATCCAGCCATTGAGGTCTGTATGGTCTGTCTCGTGATGACCCTTCCAGTTCTCCTCAATATTGAAAGAGTTGGCATAGGGATCCTTGAGAATCAAAGTCATCTGGCGTTTAACCAAGCCAGCAATGGTCTGGCGCAAACGAGGGTCTCTTTTTGCCACATGAAGGTATGGTCTAAGCTGAGCAGTTGAATCACGGAGCCACATAGCTGGGATATCTCCAGTCAGTACAAAGGTCGATCCGTCTTCTAAGATTTCAACTGTATTGTCTAAAGTGTCTGTATAGCAACGTTCAAAGACATCTACCCATTCAGGATGATCTTTAGCACGCTCTGCCACCTCATCTAGCCACTCTCTGACAATTTCTTTTGAATATACCATAAACTATTTTGCCTCTTTCAAACAGATTTTCATTTTCAGTATATAGCTTTTAGTCCAGAAAATATATACACAAATGTTAGTCATTATTCTACAAAATTGTTATATTTTGAAGTCGCTTTCTAAAAGTCTCCTTTTTCTGATATAATGTAGAAAACTACTGAAGGAACTGCTATGAAACCTATACTTGAAACTATCGATACCCGCTTTGGAACAGCAAGTAAACATGCTTTTTCACGAGGAAACACCCTACCTTACACAGGAGTTCCTTTTGGGATGAATTACTTTGTACCCCAGACTAGTGACCAGGAAGGATCTTGGTTCTTTGATCCCCATCTTCCTATCTTTCAGGGTATTCGACTAACCCATCAGCCTAGTCCCTGGATTGGTGACTACTCCTGGCTCTTGCTGACACCAATTACAGGAGAAATCAGCGGCGATACTCTCTTTCATCGTCAATCTTCTTATAATCTTGAACGTGCTATTTTTAATCCTCATTTTCTAAAGATTTTTTCTGAGCGTTATCAGATTGAAACGCAGCTAAATCCTACTTGCTATGGGGCTTCTATTCAACTAAGACAGATACAAGGCAAGGAGCTCTCACTCTATCTGCATGCAGCTGATGATTTATCATTAGAGCAAGTAGATGAGCGTACTGTCAGCCTTGGTCAAAGCGGATTAACCGAAACCAACAAAAGTCCCCTCGTCATGTTTACTGCTCTCGCATTCTCTACGGATATTCTATCTATCAATCAAGTGGGGCAAGACTGGCGTATCGACTTGGCTGGAGCAGAAGCTCTAGTTCAACTAGCTACTTCTTTTATTTCTAAAGAACAGGCCCTCTTTAATCTGCCTAGGAAAGACTTTGAAGAAACGAAAACAGAGGCCAAAGAAAGTTGGGAAAACCTTCTAGGTCGTTTTGATATCGTGGAAACCGGCCCTGTAGATCGAACATTTTTTGATCACTGCCTTTATAGACTCTTTCTCTTCCCGCAAACCTTTTATGAAGTGAGTGAACAGGGAGAAGAGATTCATATAGACCTTGCTTCAGGAACAATTAAACCAGGTCTTCTCTTTACCAACAATGGTTTTTGGGATACCTTCCGCACTTCTTTCCCACTCTTTGCCTTGATTATTCCGGAATACTATCGCCAATTTCTTGAGGGCTTCCTTAATAGCTATCGAGATACTGGGTATCTCCCTAAATGGCTGGCGCCTGACGAACGAGGCATGATGCCTGGTACTTTGATCGATGGTCTTATTGCAGATAGTGCTTGTAAAGATATGGCGCCTGATCTTGAAGAAGAATTTCTCAAAGCTATGCTTGAAACTGCGACCAAGGCAGATCCAAAAGCTATCAATGGACGACACGGTCTGGCCCAATACCAAGAGCTAGGCTACCTATCCACAGACTATCATGAAAGTGTCAGCCACACGCTAGACTATGCCTACAGTGATTTTTGCATCTCTACTTGCGCAGCAAAATTAGGTCAAGAAGAGCTAGCCCAAACCTATTCCCAATATGCTAAGAATTATCAAAACCTCTTTGACTCTGAGACAGGATACATGAGGGCGCGTGATGTAGATGGCAACTTCCGTCCTGACTTTTCTCCTTATAGTTGGGGCCGTGATTATGCTGAGTGTTCAGCCATCCAAGCCAGTCTCGGTGTCTTGCATAATATTTCTGGACTGAGCCAGCTAATGGGTGGGAAAGAAGCCTTTAGCAACTATCTTTTGAAAGCTTGTCAAAGTCTCCCACTCTTTGAAACGACGGGTTATGGATATGAAATTCATGAGATGAGTGAAATGGCAACAGCGCCATTTGGGCAACTAGCCATTTCAAACCAACCAAGTTTCCACATCCCTTATCTGTTCCGCTACAGTAATTATCCCCAATATACCAGTCTCTTAATCAAGACCCTCCGTCAAAAAGCCTTCCGAGCTAGCTGGGATGCCTATCCAGGTGATGAGGATAACGGAAGCCTCTCTGCTTGGTATGTCTGGGCTGCTATCGGACTTTACCCAACCTGCCCAGGAAAAGCAAGCTATGATCTTGGAATTCCGCTCTTTGATCACCTTCGTGTCTATCTGACAGAAAAAAACCAGTGGTTGGATGTTCGTACTCAGCAAAATCATGAACACTTCCACTTTGTACAAGACTGTCATCTTGACGGAAAAGAAGTTCAGAGTATTGGTCACCAGGATTTGCTAAACGCCCAAAATCTCAACTTTACACTCAGCTGGTTACCAAATCACTAATAGTTCAAATCCCTTTGTCTTGTACAAGGGGATTTTCTGATTTATACCAAATCCTCCACAAAGTTATCCACAGATTGTGTATAACTTTCAATCAACTTTCAAATCAATTTCATGTACTTCCAAACGATTTCTCTCAACCATTTTTTTGACATTCTAAAGTAAAACACCCTCAATATCCTGTTCTATCAGTTTTTATAACCGACTAGCTTAGTACTCAACTCACACATTCTATCTCTTTTTTCTAAACTAACATTTAGAAAACAATTGTTTATTTCACAAAGTTATCCACAGATTGTGTATAACTTTTACTCAATTACAAACTCCAGCTGATAAATTCCCCCTACATTTTTTATAGGAAATTTCGGATTTTGTTAGGCGCTTTCAAAAAAACATGATATACTGAATTAATAGAAAAGGAGACATTATGAAAAAAGATCAACACCAACTTAATTGGCTGATGGTTTCTCTGATTGCCTTCAACATGGTTTGGGGGCTAGGAAACGTCGTCAACAACTATTCTCAACAGGGAATTTCAGTCGTCGTATCTTGGGTTTTAATCCTCGCACTCTACTTTATCCCTTATTCTCTCATCGTTGGACAACTAGGTTCTACCTTCAAGGAGAGCGGAAGCGGTGTTAGTGACTGGGTTGAAAAAACATCAACCAAACGTCTCGCCTACTTTGCTGCTTGGACCTACTGGGTTGTGCATATCCCTTATCTCGCACAAAAACCTCAAGGAATTCTAATTCCGCTTGGTTGGGCCTTGCAAGGTAACGGACAATTCCTTAAACAAATCGACATCCACTGGATCGTTATTCTCTGCTTGCTAATCTTTGGACTTTTCCTCTACCTTTCTACAAAGGGATTGGCAACTCTAAAAGTCATTGGTAGCTTGGCAGGAAGTGCTATGTTGATTATGTCTTTACTCTTTGTGCTTTTGGCTGTCGGTCTGCCTTTCATCAAGCCAGATATTCAGTTTGCGACACCACACATGGATCAACTAAGCACCTATATTCCAAACTTTGATTTTTCTTATTTTACAACAATCTCACTACTAGTCTTTGCAGTTGGGGGTTGTGAAAAAATTTCCCCTTATGTGAATCAAACTCGCAACCCTGCAAAAGAATTTCCAAAAGGTATGATTGTCATGGCCATCATGGTTGGTCTCTCTGCTATCCTCGGATCAGTTGCAATGGGAATGCTATTTGATGGCAATAACATCCCTGAAGATCTCATGCGTAATGGTGCTTATCAAGCCTTCCAAATGCTAGGAAATTCTTGGGGCGTTGGAAACCTCTTTGTCGTAATCTATGCTCTTACAAACATGGTCGGACAAATCGCAGCACTTGCCTTCTCCATTGACGCACCATTACAAATCCTTCTCAATAACGCTGATGAAAACTACATCCCAAGCTGGCTTCGCAAACGTACTGAAAAAGGTGTCCTCATTAACGGCTACCTTCTTACAGGTGTCCTCGTTAGCCTTATCATCATCCTTCCAATTTTTGGTATTCAGGAAATTGACGGACTTGTAAAATGGATGACCAACCTCAATTCGATCGTAATGCCAATGCGTTACCTCTGGGTATTCCTTGCCTATATGATGCTCAATCGTGCTTGGAAAACATACAAAAATGCCGAATACAAGTTTGTGAATAATCCTAAACTTGGTTTTGTTATCGGTACTTGGTGTTTCCTCTTCACTGCCTTTGCTTGTATCCTTGGTATGGTTCCAAAAATTAACTACGCTGAGAATCCAACTGCTTGGCAATTCTCTCTTCTTACAAACATCTTAACCCCAATTATTCTGATTGGATTAGGTGTGATTCTACCAGTACTTGCCAAAAAAGAACAAAAGAAACAAATCAAGTAAGTCTACTACTAGCTGGATAAAATCGCTTTTATCTTTTCTTGCAAAATTTTCTCAGCAAAAATCCCCTTAAACGTTACTGTTCAAGGGGATTTCTTTTTGTTTAATAGTCTATTTTTTACTTGGCTTCATACCAAGTTACGCCTTCATTTTCATCAGCAATGAGGGGCACACTGAGTTGAATGGCATCTTCCATGGTTTGTTTGACAAGTTTTTTGATGGCAGCTAATTCTGACTTAGGCACTTCAAGAACGATTTCATCGTGTACTTGTAACAGCATCTTGGTTTTATAACCACCCTCGACCAAGGCTTTATCTAGCTGAATCATAGCGATTTTGAGAATATCTGCAGCCGATCCTTGGATAGGTGAGTTGATGGCTGTACGTTCCGCAAAACCACGAATGTTAAAGTTGCGCGAATTGATATCTGGCAACTCACGACGACGTTTGAAGAGAGTCTCTACATAACCCTTATCACGCGCTTCACGCACCACTTCATCCATGTAGTTTTTGATTCCTGGGAAGCGTTCAAAGTAGGTATCAATGTAAGCCTTAGCCTCTTTACGACTGATGCCCAGATTATTCGATAAACCAAAGTCTGAAATTCCGTAGACCACTCCAAAGTTGACAGCCTTGGCATTGCGACGGTCGTTTGGAGTCACATCCTCAGGACGTTCAATTCCAAAGACACGCATGGCTGTCGAGGTATGGATATCTGCCCCTTCTTGGAAGGCCTTAATTAAGTGCTCATCCATAGAGATATGCGCCAAAACTCGCAACTCAATCTGTGAGTAGTCCGAGCTGAGAAGGACACTGTCCTCCCATTCTGGCACGAAAGCCTTACGAATGAGGCGCCCTTGTTCCAAACGAACAGGGATATTTTGCAAGTTTGGATCGACACTAGACAGACGACCTGTCTGAGTCAAATCTTGCACATAGCGCGTGTGAATCTTGCCATCAGCTAAAATCCAGTCCTGCAAACCAATCACATAAGTGGATTGAATCTTAGCAATCTGACGGTAATCGAGAATTTTCTTGACGATTGGTGCAATAGGAGCTAGACGCTCCAATACATCCACGGCTGTCGAGTAGCCCGTCTTGGTTTTCTTGGTATATTTGAGAGGGAGACCTAGTTTTTCAAAAAGAAGGACACCCAACTGTTTAGGTGAATTGATATTAAATTCCTCACCTGCTAGGTCATAAATCTCTTGCGTCAGCTTTTCAATGACAAGCTCATTTTCAGCTTGCATTTCAAGTAGGGTCTCTTTTTTAACTTTAATTCCAGCGATTTCCATCTTAGCAAGGACAAAGGCTAGAGGTTGCTCCATATCATAAAGAAGGTCAAGTTGTCCGTTTTCGCTTAATTTTTCAAGTAAGACAGGCTCTGTCTCAACCAATACAGCAACCTTACGAGCTAAGTGTTCCAAGAATTTCTCTCGCTCAGGGATAGCTTTCTTGACACCCTTACCGTAGAAGGTTTCATCATCGACTAGGTAAGTTTGACCATAGAGACTAGAAATAGTTGAAATTTCATTATTCTCGACAGTAGAGAGAAGGTATTTGGCCAAACGACTGTCAAAAGCAGGAGCCTGCAAATTCAAGCCAAAGCGATTTAAGAGAACTTTTGCTTTCTTAAAATCATACACTTTCAGAGCTGTTTTTTCTAAAAAGTCCTTGAAAATCGGGTCTTGCAAAAGTTCAAGATTGTCTGTGGCGTAGAGTTTGTCTCCGCAAGACCAGGCAAAGCCAATCAAGTCATCTGTATGGTAGTTTTCTCCAAAGAGTTCAAAGTGGAAGATGGAGTCTTCACTCAGCATATCTTGACTCACTTTATCCACCATAGTGAAATTCAAAGTCTCAGCTTGGTTAGTCTGAGAAGCATTCAAGGCTTGCTTGAGTTGTTTAAAGCCCATCTCATCATAGAATTTCCCAAGATTTTCCACATCTGGACCGCTATAAACCAAATCATCCAGTCCAATCTCAATCGGTGCTTTCGTATCAATCGTTGCCAGTGTTTTAGACAGAAAGGCTTGCTCCTTATCATTGATGAGATTTTCCTTCATCTTAGAAGCCTTCATCCCATCGATATTTTCATAAATACCTTCGAGCGAGCCATGTTCTAACAAGAGCTTGATACCCGTCTTTTCACCAATCTTAGTTACACCAGGGATATTATCTGACTTATCTCCCATGAGGGCTTTAAGATCAATGAACTGAGTTGGTGTGAGGCCCATCTTTTCCATGAGATATTCTGGTGTAAATGCCTCAAACTCAGCTACACCTTTCTTAGAAATCTCAACCACTGTATGTTCATCTGTCAACTGGATCAAGTCCTTGTCTCCACTGACGATAGTTACATCAAATGAATCCTTTTCAGCCAAACGACCCAAGGTACCAATGATATCATCCGCCTCATACTGGTCTAACTCATAATGACGAATCCCAAGATGATCTAGCAACTCACGAATAAAAGGGAATTGCTCGCGAAACTCATCTGGAGTCTTAGCACGACCACCCTTATAATCAGCATACATCTCTGTACGGAAAGTCGTTTTACCCGCATCAAAAGCAACCAAGATATGACTCGGTTGAACACGCTCCAACAGGTGATTTAGCATCAAATGAAAACCATAGATTGCATTGGTATGTAGTCCATTGTCATTTTTAAAACGATCTAGTTGCTGATAAAGGGCAAAGAATGCCCGAAAAGCAACTGAAGAACCGTCAATCAATAATAATTTTTTCTTGTCCATACACCCATTATAAAGGAAAGCAGGGAAAAATACCATTAGGAAGAGCCCAAATGCTGAATAACACTTATGAGGCTGGTTTTTCTACTCGAACTCCATCAGCATCAACTTGAAATCCATCGATAGTCGTATTTACTGCCAATTCTCCAGATGCATTTACATAATAATGTTTTCCTGAAACCTGGAACCACTGACTGGTTTTCATAGCTCCAGAACTTTCCAGATAATACCAAACGCCCTTATCTTTCAGCCAACCTGTCTGCATTTCACCAGATGACTTCAGATAATACCAATTCGAACCTTCTTTTAACCAACCTGTCGTCATTCTACCATCAACTTGCAAATGATACCAGTTCCCATTAATCTTCTTCCAACCGACTGCTTTTTGACCATTGTCATAGTAGTACCAAGCTGTTCCCTCTTTTTCCCAACCATTTTTAGAACTACTTGTTTTAGTTAAGGGGATATAGCGTCTGTTTCCACTTCGTGAAATATAACTAATCCATTTATAGCCTTCTTTTTCAAAGGTTTGATCATAATGAACACTCATTCCAGCTTCGTAGTAATCAATAACAGTAGATGTCAATGATGGCTGATCCATAATAGCTGCTTTTTCTGTAAAGTAATGAGTTCCACTAGAAGCTAGTGTCGATTGATAATTCCCAACTCTAGCATTCCCAACATCTTTAAAGTGAATGAAACCAGTCATAGAACTCGCCTTTACAATTCTACGATGATACGTTTCTGTATAATCGTAATTGTACTCCTCGATTTCAATCATGTCTCCAATCACGTTAGATACCCAAGCTACGTGACCATATTGCCCTCTTGTACTCCAAGCAATCGCACCAATTGCTGGTTGCTGGTCCACACGATATCCTTCTTTTTGGGCTCGATAACCCCATTGATTGGCATTCCCATAAGCAGCTGGTAGCTCAAAACCATTGACACTACTTAAACGAAAAGCAGCAAAAGAGGTACACTGTCCTGAGTACATGCGCCACTTATCAATTTTTTGACTTCCATTTTTATAATAATAGGGATAATCATCTCCACGTGCCTGTGATCCATTGTTTGCCTGGTTGGCATGAACAGTTCCTCCACCAAACAAAAAAGCTCCTGCTAGTAATAGTGAAGCTGATCCTACAGCTGTCTTTCTGAGAAAAGTTTCCTTTTTATGTCCTGCTTTAGTAAATGTCATTCATTCTCCTTCAAATAATTAGATTTTTGAGGTTGACCTCATCTATATCATTCGAAAGAAAATAAAAAAAGTGAGAAATCTTCTCACTTTCATGATTAGCCTTAATCTAAATAATGAATTAAGTTCTTTTCTGTTAAAATATCTGAATAGGTGAAAGATTCAACATAGACATTAGCCTGTTTGTCTCCTTCAACATTTCCAAACTCAACGATGAAGAGCGATGGATAAACCTCAATTAGTTTTCCCAAACGATTCTTTTGGCGTTTACGGCCATTTTCTAAGGTCATTTCCACCACTTGTCCCTCATGCGCCTTAATCTCTTCTTTAATTTTTTTCATTTTAGCCACATCTGTAAATGCGTCTGTCATCTTGGTTCCTCCATCTTCGAAATACTTGAAAATTTATTATATTCTTTTTGGAAAATCAATTCTACCGTTCCGCGAGCACCGCTACGGTTTTTCTCGATAATCACTTCTACTTTATTATTTGGAATTCCTTCCTCCTCTTCACCACCGCGCTCATAATAGTCATCACGATAGAGAAAGGCTACGATATCAGCATCCTGCTCAATAGATCCAGATTCACGAATATCAGACAAAACTGGTCTCTTATCTTGACGTTGCTCTACACCACGAGAAAGCTGACTAAGAGCTATAACTGGAACTTTGAGTTCTTTTGCTAGGATTTTCAACTGACGGGAAATCTCAGATACTTCTTGTTGACGATTTTCTCGACCAGTCCCTGTGATAAGTTGAAGATAGTCAATCAAAATCAAGCCTAGATTACCTGTTTCTTGAGCCAGTTTACGGGAACGAGAGCGAATTTCTGTGATCCGAATCCCTGGTGTATCATCAATGTAGATACTTGCATTAGCCAGATTACCCTGAGCAATCGTATACTTGCGCCATTCTTCCTCGGTCAATTGACCTGTACGGATAGAATGCGACTCTACCAAGCCTTCCGCAGCCAGCATACGATCGACCAAACTTTCAGCACCCATTTCCAGAGAGAAAATAGCAACTGTCTTGTCTAATTTGGTTCCGATATTTTGCGCAATATTCAAAGCAAAGGCTGTCTTACCAACCGCAGGACGAGCTGCCAAAATAATCAATTCTTCCTCATGCAGACCTGTCGTCATGTGATCTAAATCTCGATAACCTGTCGCAATACCCGTGATATCTGAAGTCTGTTGCGAACGAGCTTCTAAATTCCCAAAGTTGATATTCAATACATCGCGAATATTTTTAAAGCCATTTCGATTGGCATTCTCACTAACGTCAATCAAACCTTTTTCTGCACGAGCGATAATTTCGTCCGCAGGTTGAGAAGCTTCATAGGCTAGGTTTACAGACTCTGTCAACTTAGCAATTAGACGTCGAAGCATAGCCTTTTCTGCTACAATTTTAGCATAGTATTCCGCATTGGCAGAGGTTGGCACCGAATTGACAATCTCAACCAGATAAGACAAGCCTCCAATAGTTTGTAAATCACCCTGGCTATCTAGTATCGTCCGAACTGTGGTTGCATCAATAGCATCTCCACGATCAGATAAATCAACCATAGCCTGAAAAATCAAACGGTGAGCATACTTAAAGAAGTCCTGTGAATCGATATATTCTCGGACAAAAACGAGTTTAGTCTCATCAATAAAAATAGCTCCTAAAACAGATTGTTCTGCTAAGATATCTTGAGGCTGAACACGCAGTTCTTCAACTTCTGCCATCAGACTTTCCTTCCTTTTACAATATTGTCAACCAATCGTAAATTAAGCTTCCTTGACACGAAGATTGATTACACTTGTTACATCTTGATAAATCTTAACCGGAACATCAATCAAACCAACTGCTCGGATTGGTGATTGAACTTGAATGTGGCGTTTATCAATTTTAATACCAAATTGTTTTTGCAATTCTTCTGCAATCTTCTTGTTAGTAATTGACCCAAAAGTTCGTCCGTCTGGACCAACTTTTTCGACAAACTCAACGATTGTTTCTTCTGCTTCCAGTTTTTCTTTAATTTCCTTCGCTTCTGCAAGCATCTCTGCATGTGCTTTTTCTTCTGATTTTTGCTTACCACGCAACTCACCAATGGCTTGAGCTGTAGCTTCCTTAGCAAGGTTTTTCTTAATTAAAAAGTTTTGTGCATATCCAGTTGGTACTTCTTTAATTTCACCTTTTTTCCCTTTACCTTTAACATCTGCTAAAAAGATTACTTTCATTCTTCTGACTCCTTTTCTTTTGTTTCATTAAAAATAACTGTTTTCAGTTTATCTCCTGCTTCTTGCAGGCTCATATCTGTCAAACGTGCCGCAGCTAAGTTAAAGTGACCACCGCCACCTAACTCTTCCATAATTCGCTGGACATTGATCTTACTTCTGCTTCGCGCAGAAATGGAGATTGCTCCTTGACTATTCTTAGCAACTACAAAGCTGGCCTCTATACCAGACATGGCAAGCATAGCATCAGCAGCCTTACTAATAACAACCGTATCGTACTCTTTATCTTCCAAAGCTTGAGCAACCAGGATTGATGGCTGCACCATTTGTCCCTGCAAAATGAGTTCATTTACCAATCGATATTCTTCAAAATCAGTGGCCGAAATTTCCTGAATGACAATGCTATCACTCCCTCTCGTTCTGAGATAACTTGCAACATCAAAAGTTCGACTAGTTACCCGAGAGGTGAAATTTTTAGTATCCAGCATCATCCCTCCCATAAGAACACTAGCCTGAATACGACTCAAACGTTTCTTCTTAGAGTTTTGAAATTGAATCAATTCTGTTACTAGTTCACTAGCACTACTAGCTCCACTCTCGATATAGGTAATGACCGAATTATCTGGAAAATCTTGGTCACGACGATGATGGTCAATGACAATCGTCTGGGTAAACAAGTCATAAAACTCTTTGGATAAGGTTAAAGCTGTCTTAGAATGGTCAACCATCACCAGTAAGGAGCGTTTGGTAACCATTGTCATCGCTTGATTTAAAGGAAGAAGTTTTGAAACACCCTCATCTTCCAAATAATTGACCGCTCGAGCGATATCTGGAGACAGCTGTGTAGGATCATAAACCACATAACTATCTTCTAGTACATTACTCGAAAACAACTGCATTCCAACTGCTGAACCAAGAGCATCCATGTCAAGATTCTTGTGACCAACAACAAAAACTCGATCGACACTTTTAAGTTTATCTGAGATAGCTGTCATCATAGCACGAGTTCGTGTCCGAGTTCGTTTAACAGATGCTGCTGAACCGCCTCCAAAGTAGATTGGATTTTTGGTTTCATCATTCTCTTTTACAACTACTTGGTCACCACCACGAACTTCGGCTAAGTTGAGATTGAGGAGAGCAACCTTCCCAATCTGGTCATGATTCCCATCACCATAGGAAACTCCTATACTCATCGTTAGTGGTAAATTCCGTTGCTTAGCTTCCTCACGAAAGGTATCAATTACAGAAAACTTATCCTGCATCAAGTGATCAAGTACAGTGTAGTCAGTAAATAGATAAAACCGATCCATACTCACTCTACGAGAAAACATGGCATGTTTCCCAGCAAATTCTGAAACAAAATTTGCAACAAAGCTATTAATATGACTAATGTCTGATTCAGATGTTTCATTTTCCAAATCATCATAGTTATCAACTGAGATAATTCCAATTACAGGACGACTTGTTACCAATTCAGCAGTCGCCTCATACTCACCAGAAACATCAAAAAAGTATAAGACACCCGAATTTCTATCCAAATGCACTGCATAACGTTTCTCCCCAACAATGGCATAAGCCCCTGGAGTAGAAATCGAACTCTTCAAAATCTTTTGAAATTGAGGAAAATCAATTTCTCCATCCTCAGTTGTTAAAATTAATTCCGCATAGGGATTGAACCATTCAATCTCACTGCTGTTCATGTTTAATTTAACAACCCCGACAGGCATTTGCTCTAGGAGGGCACTCAAACTATCCGTAGCCTGATGATTGACATACTGGATTTGCTCGATATCCGTTTTTTTGTAATATTTTTTCTGGAAATTAAATAGCAGAACATAGAATACGATAAATAAAAATAGACTTGCTATAGTGATAAGATTATCCTTTACTAACACAATCAAAAGGGTCATAATCGTAAAGGTTACCATAGCAATCAGATACATAAAAAAGGGATTTATTTCATTTTTTTTCATTACAAACCTCTTGCGCATTATTATACCATAAATGTAGCCAAAATGCGACTTTTAAAGAGGTATCCCTAAAGTCAATCAAGAGTAATGTCCAAACTAAAAAGTGGTTTACACTAGTGTAAACCACTTTTACAAACTAATTTTTTTGATTATTTAACTTCTAGAAGACCAATGTCTCCATCTTCACGACGATAAATAACATTTGTTGTTTCATCTTCAACATCTACATAGATAAAGAAGTCATGCCCCAATAAATCCATCTGTAAGATAGCTTCTTCCAAATCCATTGGTTTCAAATCAATCTGTTTTGAACGAACAACTTTTGGTTGTGCTACATCTAAGTCCTCAACTAAAGCATCTGTAAAGAGTTGACTTGTAGATACTTTATTTCTGTTCTTACGTTCAATTTTAGTTTTGTTTTTACGAATCTGACGCTCAATCTTATCTGTCACCAAATCAATAGAACCGTACATATCTTGAGAAATATCTTCTGCACGAAGAGTAATAGATCCAAGCGGAATGGTTACTTCTACTTTAGCAGTCTTTTCACGGTAAACTTTCAAGTTAACACGCGCATCCAATTCTTGGTCTGCTTGGAAGTATTTTTCGATCTTTTCGAGTTTAGAAACTACATAATCACGAATTGCTTCTGTTACTTCTAGGTTTTCACCACGGATACTATATTTAATCATATAAGTACCTTCTTTCTAAACATATTTGTTTTTCTAATTATATTATAACGCTTTCATAAAATTTTTGCAAACTTTTTCCTCATCTTGCGAGGGAAAAAGTTTTAATATTCTGACAACCAGCCTCTAAAAGCATACTTTTAAGACGATTCAAGGTAGTTCCAGTTGTATAAATATCATCAAAGAGTAAGATATTTTCTGGGGGCTTCACTCCATCTTTCAATAAAAATGGAAACTCTGTAAGTAAACGATCAGATCGATTTTTTGAAGAACTAGCCTCCACTTCTTTTTTAACCAAAATATCAAGATATGCTAACCCAGTATCCTTTATCAAACCTTCAACTTGATTAAAGCCTCTGCTTTTTAAACGCTGGTCACTCAGAGGAACAATCACAATCTGATAGTTCTTATACTTCTTTAACTCTTTTTGCAATATCTCAGAAAATACCTTTCTAAGAAGATAATCACCATCAAATTTATAGCGACTAAAATACTCTTTCATAGCCTGATTATAGGAATAAAGAGCTCTATGATCAACCTTTACACCTCTTTTACACCAAAATTGACAATCTTGACAAATAGTTGACAAACCTTTTTTAAAACAACTCGGACAATGATCACCACCAATGCTCTCGAAAGACGAAATACAGGATTCACAGACTAGTTCCTCCTCCTTTTTAAAACAGAGCAGGTTAGTAAAGGTTATCTCTTTTTGCAAGTTTTTACCACACAATAAACACTTCATACTCCTGCCTCCTGATTCATTTGTTTAATCTCCTTTATGGCTTTCTTAATGGACAGATTGGGTCCGTCATGGAAAAATATAAGTTCTCCAGTAGGACGATCCATGCTTCTTCCAACTCGTCCACCAATTTGTACTAAACTTGACTTGGTAAAGAGTTGATGATTGGCTTCCACCACAAAAACATCTACACGAGGGAAGGTAACTCCACGCTCTAATATAGTTGTGCTTATTAATATCGTCAACTCTCCATCTCGAAAGGCCTGTACCTGCTCTAATCGGTCTTCTGTGATTGAAGATACAAATCCTATTTTCTCATTCGGAAACTTCGCCTGCAAAATTTCTTTTAGCTTTTCTCCCTTTTTAATCTCAGAGGCAAAGATTAGTAAGGGATAGGCCGTCTTTCTCTGTTTCTCAATGTAAAGTTTTAATTTTGGAGGTAAGTCATTTTTTTCTAAATATCTATTAAAATGCGATAACCAGATTGGCTTGGGAACAATGAGAGGATTTCCATGAAAACGACGAGGTAAACTAAGACGCTTTAACTCCCCTTGTTTAACTTTTCTATCTAACTCATCAGTTGACGTTGCTGTTAAAAATATTCTCAATCCGGTCTCCTTTACACAATTATTGACAGCATGGTAAAGTACTGGGTTATCAACATAAGGAAAGGCGTCCACTTCATCCACAATCAATAAATCAAAAGCTTGATAAAATTTTAATAGTTGGTGAGTGGTTGCTACAACTAAAGGTGTACGAAAATAGGGATCCGACTCCCCATGTAGTAGCGCAATATCACATGCAAAATCATTTTGTAATCGTTTATGGAGCTCTAGGCAAACATCAATTCGTGGACTGGCCAAACAAACAGCTCCACCTTGATCAATCACCTTAGCAACAACTTGATAGATCATCTCAGTCTTACCAGCTCCTGTCACTGCATGTACCAAGGTAGCCTCCCTCTTATCTACCGTCTGAAGGAGTCCTTGTGATACCCGCTCTTGAAATGGAGTCAGTTGACCTGACCATTTGAGTACATCTTGTTTTGGAAAACATTCTTGCGGAAAGTAATAGAGATTTTGATCACTTCTTATTCGCTTCATAATCAAGCATTCTCGACAATAAAAAGCACCAATAGGCAAATGCCATTCTTCTTCTATCTGATTACCACAACGCTGACAATATTGTTGACCCTTTTCTTTTTTCATGGATGGAATTTGTTTTGCTTGTTGTCTCTCCTCATGACTTAATTCTTGCTCGGTAAAAAGGCGACCGAGGTAATTTGGATTTACTTTCATATTTCTTTATTCGTAAAATGTAGAACTTTACGCTATTTTTTAGTACAATAAAAATATGGAATACAGAACTATAAAAGAGGACGGACAAGTCCAAGAAGAAATCAAAAAATCACGCTTTATCTGTCATGCCAAACGTGTCTATAGTGAGGAAGAGGCTCGTGACTTTATAACGGCTATCAAAAAAGAACACTATAAGGCTACCCACAACTGCTCTGCTTTTATTGTCGGTGAGCGTAGTGAAATCAAGCGAACCAGTGATGACGGAGAACCTAGTGGGACTGCTGGCCTTCCTATGCTAGGAGTTCTGGAGAATCACAACCTTACTAATGTCTGTGTGGTAGTTACTCGCTATTTTGGTGGTATCAAACTAGGAGCTGGTGGTTTGATTCGCGCTTATGCTGGTAGTGTTGCCCTAGCAGTTAAGGAAATTGGTATTATTGAAATTAAAGAACAGGCAGGGATCCAAATTCATATGACCTATGCCCAATATCAAGAATACGGTAATTTTCTTAAAGAGCATAATCTTATAGAATTAGAGACAAACTTTACAGATAAAGTTGACACAATGATTTTCGTTGACAAAGAAAGGAAAGACGATATCAAGGCTGATCTCATTGAATTTTTCAATGGAAAAGTTACTCTAACTGATAAAGGTTTACGGGACGTTGAAGTACCTGTAAACCTATCGTAAAGAAAGGAAATATCATATGGCTTTTGGAAGATTAATTCATGGACTCGCTGGAAACTTCAGTGAGCAAAGTAAAGAAGCTCTTACCAAGGAGTTTGGACAATATTTATTAGAAAATGAAGAAATTCAAAGCGGATATAAACTCATTCGTGACTCAATTATCTTTACAAATATCCGAATCATCTTTACAGATAAACAAGGGCAACCGGACGGAAGATGTCTATCAAATCAATTTTCCTCATGAACATTGTCAATGTTGAAATGGAAACTGCTGGACTTGGTATTGATGATAGTGAGATTACGATTACTTATTTAGAAAATGCCTTTTTAAAATCTCACAATGAGCATTTTAATTCTCACAAATTTGAATTTCCAAAGAAAACTGATATTGTACCTCTTTACACCTATCTATTTGACTTAGCTTATCATAATCGTTTGAATATTAATGGTTTGAATCACTGATATAAAAAAATCCTATCACTCCGATAGGATTTCTATATTTTACAAAAGTTAAAGTTAGCGTTATACTAGTAGCATCTTATATAAAGAGGTGCTAATATGGCAATTTATAACAATATCACAGAACTCATCGGTAGAACACCGATTGTTAAATTGAATAACATTGTACCAGAAGGTGCAGCAGATGTTTATGTAAAACTTGAAGCTTTTAACCCAGGATCGTCAGTTAAGGACCGTATCGCCCTAAGCATGATTGAAAAAGCAGAACAAGAAGGTAAATTGAAACCAGGTTCTACCATTGTGGAAGCAACAAGTGGAAATACTGGTATCGGACTTTCATGGGTTGGTGCTGCTAAAGGCTATAAAGTTGTTATCGTTATGCCTGAAACAATGAGCGTGGAACGTCGTAAAATTATCCAAGCTTATGGAGCTGAACTAGTCCTCACTCCTGGTAGCGAAGGAATGAAAGGTGCGATTGCAAAAGCGCAGGAAATTGCTGCTGAGCGTGATGGTTTCCTACCATTACAGTTTAATAACCAAGCTAACCCAGAGGTTCACGAAAGAACAACAGGAGCTGAAATTCTAGCTGATTTCGGAGCTGATGGTTTAGACGCCTTTGTTGCTGGTGTTGGTACTGGAGGAACTATTTCTGGTGTTTCTCATGCTCTTAAAACTGCTAACTTAAACATTCAAGTTTTTGCTGTTGAGGCAGACGAGTCAGCTATCTTGTCTGGTGAAAAGCCAGGTCCTCACAAAATTCAAGGTATCTCTGCTGGATTCATTCCAGATACACTTGATACAAAAGCTTACGATGGTGTCGTTCGTGTAACATCAGATAATGCTCTTGCACTTGGCCGTGAAATCGGTGGAAAAGAAGGATTCTTAGTCGGTATTTCTTCTGCAGCAGCTATCTATGCAGCAATTGAAGTCGCTAAAAAACTTGGAGCAGGTAAAAAAGTCCTTGCGCTTGCACCAGATAACGGAGAACGTTACCTATCTACAGCACTCTATGAATTCGAAGTGTAGTCTCCTAAATACACTAAGCCCTTGTATAGGGCTTTTTGTTTATCTTTTAAAATAAAAAAGGATTCCTATGAGTCCCCTCTAACAAAAGAAAAGGAAGCAGATTTGCCAATGTCATTAAGTTAAGAAATTCAAATACAATTCTGTATTTGGGTTTCTTTTTTTATGTGCTAAACTGATAGTTAAGGAGGTACTTCCTATGATAAAACAGATAAAAGCCCACTTGAATAAGAG